>NZ_JAFFZO010000060.1 GCF_016924145.1 Amphritea pacifica
CGGGCCGCTTTAGCGATTCAGGCCGGGGCAGTAATAACGCCCTGATTCGTTTAGAGTCCCTCAACCGTTACCGGCAAATGGCTAAGGGCAGTAGTGACGTTAACCGGATGACCCCGGGCTACAGTTTTGAACTGACCGGGCATGATCGGGATGCACTCAACAGTGAGTATCTGATTGCGCGGGTTGAGCATGAATGTTCTCAGCCACAGGTGCTGGAAGTGGGTGCATCGACCGAAGGCAGTCAATACAGCAACAATTATCTCTGTGTTCCCTTTGCGGTGCCGTTCCGTCCTACAACCGATGTCAGATCTCCCCATGTGGAAGGCACCCAGACCGCGACGGTCACCGGTCCCGAAGGTGAGGAGATCTACACCGACGAGCATGGCCGCATCAAAGTACAGTTCCACTGGGATCGCGAAGGCCAGGGCAATGAAACCAGCTCCTGCTGGATCAGGGTCAGTCAGTCCCATGCCGGGGGCAGTTTCGGCGGCATGTTTATCCCCCGTATTGGCGAAGAGGTGATTGTTGATTTCCTTGAAGGTGACCCGGATAAACCGCTGGTGATTGGCCGGGTGTACCACGGCCTTAACCGTCCCCCCTACAAACTGCCGGAACACAAAACCCGCAGCACCATTAAGACCAACTCCAGCAAAGGCGGTGATGGTTTTAATGAGATCCGCTTTGAGGATAAAAAGGGTGAAGAGCAGGTCTTCTATCACGCTGAAAAAGATATCGATCAGCGGACCAAAAACGATCATCGCAGCTGGCTGGGTAATGACCGGCATAAAATCGTCGAAGGTAAGGTTTACAGTGAGTATCGCAGCGATGAACATCACCTGACCCAGGGCGATCAGTTCCAGCAGGTCAACAAAAACCAGCACATCACAATAGATCAGAACCTGCATCTATCCGTAGGGCAAAAAAGCCACCTCTACGCAGGACAGCAGATCCATCAGAAAGCCGGACAGAAAATTTATATTACTGCAGGCACTGAGATTGTCCTGAAAGCGGGCAGCGGAATGGTCAAGCTCGACCCCTCTGGTGTCACCATTACCGGTGCCAGCATCAAACTGAACTCCGGTGGCGGTGGCGGAAGTGCGTCAAAGGCATCGCCGACCCCGCCAACACCGCCGGTTGAAGCACAATCGGATGTCGCCGGTTTTGTTTCAGAAGCAAAACAACCGGAACCTGAATGGTCGCCTTTACCGGCGTTTAAATATCAGGATATGGCTAAAAGTGGCGAAACTGTTGTGCATGAGTGCTGCAGTGAAAGCGGTGACAGTTGCCCTATCCATGGAAATAAAGGGGCATGAGGCAGTTTATGGACAGCAGTCAGCTCAGCTATTTTATTATTGATAAGGCTCAGCAACCGGATATCGGTGTGCACTGGTATCAGCATGATACTTTTAGTGAAGGTGTTCATTTCATGTTGTTTAGTGGCACTAAATACGCGCAACTGGAAGATGTTGGCCCACAACTGTTTGCTATTGATCAGGACCACCCGGTCTGTCAGGTGATGGAAAAACTGATGGAGGCCTCACCCATTGGTTGTCGGTTTAGCGGTCATCTGTCAATCGATGAGGTGATCGCGCGATGCCACTGGATGTTGCAGATAGAAACAGATTTTGGTCCCGCTCTGAATCGCTTTTATGAACCCCGGGCGATGCAGGCGACATGGGAAGTTCTGGGCGAGGAGCACTGGTGGCGCTATTGGCAGATAGCACAGCAGGTTAGCTGGTTTGATGAAGAGTGGCATCAACTCAAACGACCTGAAACTCTGCCGGTCAGCGCTGAGGCCCCCGAGAAATCATTTGTGATTCTTCAACAACAGTTCGATGAGATTGATCAGCATCGGGCGGGCCGCTTTGTTAGCAAAATGACCGCATATTATCAGAGTCACCTGCCCGAAGGAGTTGAACCGGAATCCTGGGTCGCAGGGGTGCTGGAGGTTGCCAGGCAGCATGAGATGGCAACCCGCGAACTTCAGGAAGCCTGGTTGCGCACCGCCATAACAGAAGGGGAGCATTTTATGCGGCGGCCTGATATTGCCGAGGTGCTCGCCCATACCGAGTATATCCCCAGCCAGCGTTGGCAGCATGTGCAACAGCTTTTGTCGGGTTTACCCGGTTCTGTCACCTGATACGCAGCTTGATTTGATTGATAAATTCGTAACCAACAACAGTGATAACGCGTTACAACAGGGAATGTTATGTCTGATTATATAATCCGCAAAGGTGATACCTTAAGCCAGATAGCGGCCCGCAATAATGTAAGTCTGAATCAGCTACTCGACCTCAATCCGGAATATCGGCACAACCCTGACCTTATCTATCCGGGACAAACCATCAGGTTGTCACAACAGAGTCAGACTGAAGTGGCGGTTGATGATAAAAAAATGGGCCGCAGTGAAAAAGCAACAGAGGAACTGCCTCCAGCTCAATGCCAGGGAGATAATACAAACGATCAGACGACAAAAAAAGGGTCGTGTCAGGAGAAAGTTGTCGATCTGGTACATCTTACAGGAGAGGGTGATACTTTCTACGCACTTTCGCCAGAAGCGTTGGATGAATTGAATGCGGAGATCGATTTTGTTGAAAATCTGATGACGGAGTATCGAAACATTGTTTCAGACAGTGCGGATACCGCGAGTCAGACGCTTCAGGGCCATGACCAGGTAGCCGAAGCAAAAAAAGCCTGGCTGGGAAAAGCCCGGGATAACGGCCTGATGTGTACATCAGAGGCGTTAAATTTGATGCCACCTGAGGACACTGCGAAGACCAGTGCAGAAGATAAAGCCGGTTTAATAGCGCAACTGAAAAAAGAACGGGAGGCTGTTGAGAGATTTAGTCCTGGATTGTTGGACAGCAATAACTGGGAGGATAACTGCGCAAAGCTACGGGCTGCACGGCTTAAGATAATTGATCAGGAGCTGGCATTACTGAATGGTACAGATCCTGCGGCAGCCAAAACAGCGGGTGATACCAAAACCAATGCTCAGTTTATGTCGAAAAGTTATCACCTGGCTGAACCAAAAGCACAGGATCAATACACGACGACTATGCGAGCGTCGAAGACGGGTTTTCTGGTTCAGGAGGTCACGCTACTTAGCAAGCCCGATAAGTTTTACTATCTGCGTAGTGGATTCCTGAGGAAAGTTGCGAAGCAGCGCTGGGCGAGAGGGCGGCTGAAGCTTTCTGTGGATTTTAAGAAACAGCTGAGAGCCGATAAAAAACTTTCCTCTGAAGCGATGGCCAAAGCCCTGATTGACGATCTGAAAAAAGGGATTAAAGACGACTGGGATAAATCTAAGCTGGAAAAACTGGAAGCTAAATTCTGGGAATGGAAAGCGCCGGATGATTGCCTGTTCAATACCTGGCATTCGGAGTTATTAAACTATGACTCCTCTGCGGGTAAAAATCCCGGTGATACCGTGATGGCGGTGACTGCAGAGGCCCATGCACTACGTTTCGCTGCTACGGCAAGTGCCTCCGTTTCGGGCTTTAATCCTAAAAAGCTCCAGATGAATATGGGCGCCAAATTTGAGACGGCAGTTTCATTGGTTGAGGGCTCCGTTGGGGCAAATATCTATCTGCCGAATGATGGGGGGTATAACTGTATTATCAGTTATAACAACGCCAGCGGTGAGGAGGTGCTGCATGAGTTCGGGACTTTCCGGCTGAAGGGGGCTGTAACCCTTTCGTGCTTTGCTGGTGCAAGAGTCAGTGCTAACGGTGAAGTTAAGCTGGATGCCTCAGGCCTGAAAAAGAAAGAGGTGAGTTCTGGCGCCAGTGCCCTGATGTCGCCGTCCGTCCATGTTAAGAGCAGCCCGCAGCAGGGCGTTACTCTGAAAGGGGAGGCGTTTGCCGGGGTTGATGCGGGAGGTAGTGTCACCGGAGAGCTTGAATGGGAATCCCCACGGGAGCGGAAAAAATGGAAGCAACTGGTTGAGGTTAAGACGGAGGGCTCTGTTGCCTTTGGTGCGGGCATCTCAGGTAGTTTTCATGTTGACTTTGATGGAAGGAACTTTGAATTACATGTTCAGGGGCAAATTGTTTTTGGTCCCGGGGCTGGCGGCGGCTTCGGCACAACAGTTGATGTTATGAATCTGGCAGAGCTGTTTGGGGTGGTTCTGGAAGTGCTGGCCGAAGTGGATTACCGATATATCAATATTATTTCTGAGGACGCATTTAAATATATGGCGATGGGGTTGTTCCGAATGACCCTGGGAGCTGGGCTTGAAGTTTTTGAGGAATTGAAGGACGGAGTGGACGAATTTAAACGCTGGATGGTTAAGCGTAAAGCTGATAAAGATGAAGCCTTATCACTGGCTCGTCAAATCAATTTTGGTTTGAAGGTAATTGATCTGTCCAGGCTTCCGCCGCAAACCTCGGGCCCTATTCTATATACATTAGCCAAAAACTGGGCTGTGATTCCAAACCCGATGCTTGAACAGCAGGAGTCAGCCATAGTTGAGGTTTTAAAACCGATAAGTTCATGGCGACAGTTTATCGAGATACTGGAACATATGAGCAAAGATGGTGAAAAAGTCGACAGTTTTGCCAGTCTGGAAAAGCTGAATAGTATTCTCGACTGGGGACAGCAGGATCAGTTTAATGAGTGGATCAATAAACTGCAGCACCGGCAACCTGGCGATGGAAAACAGTTTAAAGGGCAAGCTAAGCCCTTTGATCCTGTGACTGGCGGGCTTAAAGTTGCAATTGAGAAGCGGAATAGAATTGCTATTTCTGGCCAGTTGATGTGCTGGAACGGTGATGACCTGAGTCCTCCAGGGGGAGGGATGTACGCATAGTTATTAACTAAAAGGGACAAATGGCCCCTTTTTAGTTAATCGGGTTTACATCCTGTACTGCGCAGCGGAAACCATTTTTGGGGGCATGGACTCCTACGTCGATTTTTTTAGTTGCTCTGCGCATGACGACTCTTTCATCCCAGCTAGTCGATCCTCCACGCATAACTTTTAAAATGCTTGGTGGATCGTTATGAATAGACGCTTCAACGGGCCCTTCCGGGCCTTGCGGATTGTGTTCCGGGCTGTGTTTATAATAGTCGGGATCAAACCAGTCATTGACCCATTCAACAGCGTTACTTTGCAGATGGTAAAACCCTAGCGGACTGGGTGGAAAGCTATCTATGGGATGCAGGTCATCTTTTGGCAGGTTAATATCGCCTTTGAGAGTGCCATCATTGGTAGCGTAATAGATATATTTCCCACGATCTCTGGCCGCGTATTCCCATTGCGCTTCTGTTGGCAGATCAAACTTCTTTTCGGTTAGTTGACCGATCCAGAGGCAGTAGTCTTTAGCTTCCTGCCATTTCTGGGTGCCGGTTGGACTATCAGGCTTAAACATCCAGTGGTCGGGTTTACGCTCTTTCAGTTTAGCTTTTGGAATGGGTAAACCGTGGGCAAGTTTAAATAATGTGAATTCATTCACAGAGGTTTCATACTTCGACATTGAGAAACTGTCCAGTGTGACTTTATGTACTGGCCGGTCGTAGGGGTTGATCGTTGAGTTACAGACATCATTGGGGTCATAGACCGGTCTGTCGAGGTATGAGTTACAGGGCATGCCGAAGTCCCCCATATCGAAGCTGCCGCCTTCAACAAAGATCTGGTTCTCGATCGATTTGACTGCTATCTCGGCGACCTGCTGTTTCAGTTCATCACTGATATCAGGGTGCAGGCGCTCAACATTGGCAATAATCTGTTTGATTTTATCGGGGCTGACAACCTCAGACTGAATCTCCAGCGCTTCACTCTGCGAGCAGGCCGCTGTTAGCAATAGTGTGGTCGCCATTGAGGCAAAAAAGAGGGATTTAACAAGCGCGTTATTCATCCATGAATCTCTTAAATAGATAGTGTGTATAACATATACAGATAGTTATCTTATCTGATTTCCACCGGTTATATAACTTCATGAGGGTGCTGATTCAACTGAAATAACAGGCTTGAAAGCTTGTCATTTCATTATGTCAGCTTAATGAGCAGATGAATAAGCTACATCCTAGAGATGGCAGCAATTTAGAGGGAAAGCGATCCATCAAAGCGGGTTTTAGGCGGCCCCAAAGTCACAACTGCGAACTTTGTTTCAGGACTATTGCTGTGTTTGATTAATGATCGCCTTCCCCTGGGGGAGGATCGTATGCATAACAGAGTGATTCAAAAGAACCATCATCTCCCTTGCTTGTTAGTTAACAGGTTTTACATCTTGTACAGCACAACGAAAACCATAAGTAACATAATGGTGCTTCATTATTGGTTTTTGAGTAGCTCTGCGCATGACGACTCTTTCATCCCAATTGGTAGATCCACCTCTTAATACCTTTAAAATTTGGGGCGGGTCGTTATGAATAGACGCTTCTACGGGCCCTGCGGGGCCTTGCGGGTTGTGCTCCGGGCTATGTTTATAATAATCAGGATCAAACCAGTCATTGACCCACTCAACAGCATTACTCTGAAGATGATAAAAGCCTAGCGGGCTGGGTGGAAAACTATCTATGGGATGCAGGTCATCTTTTGGCAGGTTAATATCGCCTTTGAGAGTGCCATCATTGGTAGCGTAATAGATATATTTCCCACGATCTCTGGCCGCGTATTCCCATTGAGCTTCTGTTGGCAGATCAAACTTATTTTCGGTTAGCTGACCGATCCAGAGGCAGTAGTCTTTGGCTTCCTGCCATTTTTGCGTTCCTGTTGGATTTGTTGGTGTAAACCACCAATGATGTGGTTGTTCTTTCCTGAACTCGGGCTCGGGGAGTGGTTGATGATGAGCTAACTTAAAATGCTCAAACTCATAAACCGACGTTTCATATTTAGACATCGAGAAACTATCAAGCGTGACTTTATGTACTGGCCGGTCATAAGGGTTGA
>NZ_JAFFZO010000061.1 GCF_016924145.1 Amphritea pacifica
GGATTTTGAAAGAGGGATATATCTACCCGAAGCAGGAACGGGGCTTTCGGGACCTGCTACGCAAACGCATGCAGCTGGTGCGGCAGCGCACCACCCATATCCTCAGCATCCAGAATCTGGTTTACCGAAATATTGGCAAGAAAGTTAGCGGCAATGACATCAAGCATCTGAGCATCGAAGGACTCGCGCAGCAACTACCAATGGCAGAACAGGCACTGGCTGCCTCTGCTAATCTGTACATCATGCACAGCCTGGATAAACAAATAGGCATCCTGGAGCAAGCCATCAAAACCCACATCAAGCCCTCACGCGACCTCGTCTATCTCAAAGGCGTTGCCGGTATTGGCGATATTCTGGGTTGGACCGTGTTACTGAAAAGCGGCGACATGGACCGATTCCATGCCCCTGGCAACTACGCCTCCTATTGCCGCTGCGTGGAAAGTCGGCGCGAGAGTAACAACAAGAAAAAGGGCGAGAACAACCGTAAGAACGGCAACAAATACCTTGCCTGGGCCTTTGTAGAAGCGGCCAACTTCGCCATTCGCTACCACGAACCGGTGCGGCGCTTTTATCAGCGCAAGAAGGCTAAACGTAATGGAATTATTGCGATCAAGGCCGTGGCGCACAAGCTGGCCCGAGCCACCTTCCATGTCTTGAAAAAACGGGAGGCCTTCGATATACAGCGCGCCTTTGGATAGCAGTTTTGGTTGAGGCCATGAGCCAGCTGTGGGGTTGGTAGAACCATCAGACCTGATTAGCCGTGACCTCAACCTTCATTTCCTGCGACGCGTAAATGGTTACACTGATTTGCCTCTGATCTGATCCAACAAGGAGTTGGCGCTGAGAAGTAGCCATAAGATCTGAACAGTAATCCAATACAGGTCAGGGTACCAACGTTTTTCTGGGGCACCAAAGGTGCCAGGGGCAGAGCAGGTATTATAGGATGCGGTTCAATGCCTTGATCTACATGGGTGACTGGTGCGAATCAGTTCAGCTGATTACGCAACCGACTGAGCGAAGAACTGGGTGTGAATGAGTCACCAAGAACGCGAGGACAGGCAGATATGACAGTGCTTAGAATATGCGCTGCTGGGGTAGTACTAGTTCTTGACTACCGTCGGATAATGGGTGACCCCGTCTCCCCCGTTGAAAAAACGGGAGGCTTTCGATATACAGCGCGCCTTTGGATAGCCGTTTTGGTTGAGGCCATGAGCCAGCTGTGGGGTTGGTAGAACCATCAGACCTGATTAGCCGTGACCTCAACCTTCATTTCCTGCGACGCGTAAATGGTTACACTGATTTGCCTCTGATCTGATCCAACAAGAAGTTGGCGCTGAGAAGTAGCCACAAGATCTGAACAGTAATCCAATGGACAGGTCAGGGTACCAACGTTTTTCTGGGGCACCAAAAGTGCCAGGGGCAGAGCAGGCATTATAGGATGCGGTTCAATGCCTTGATCTACATGGGTGACTGGTGCGAATCAGTTCAGCTGATTACGCAACCGACTGAGCGAAGAACTGGGTGTGAATGAGTCACCAAGAACGCGAGGACAGGCAGATATGACAGTGCTTAGAATATGTGCTGCTGGGACAGTACTGGTTCTTGACTACCGTCGGCTAATGGGTAGCAGTAATTCGCAGCTTTCTGTTTCGTCTTTGTGGGTCCGCCAGGACCTGCCCTCATAGAAATTCCAATCTTCCTCGCTTCCTGGCTTTAGAGAAAGGGAGTGATCTGTGTGCCAATCTGTTTATCTGTAAAATGGAATCGATTTTATGTTCGAGGCAAACTCAGGCAAATGGATATGTATAGCTCTGCTATACAAGCTGATCAATGGGCTTGCTCATTTTCAGTGAACGAGAATGGTTAGCTGTTTTTAGCTTTTCTCCCTTATATTCAAGAGCGGAGCAGGCTCATCAATGACATGTTAGACGACCGCCGAGTCAGCAGCCGGTTCGACACGTTTTGTGAGTAGGTACACGGCAGATTCTACTCTAGCAGCGATTCAACATCGCTTTCATTCGCCGCATCTATGTAGCGATATGGGTGTACTGGTCAACTCCAACCGGACACCTTTCGTTGTGAATTTTCCAAGTTGATTGGAGATAAATTGCCATTCGCAGAATGCAGCCTTTCCAGATTGTAATATCTCATGTACTTAGCTACATCTGCTTCATATGCTCCCGCGTTGGCTGGTAAACCTTCAGTATCCAGTCATGCTTCAAGCTACCAAAGAAACGCTCAACGACGGCATTGTCCCAGCAGGCTCCAACGTCTCCCATCGATGAGCGGAGGTCGTAGCTTTTCAGTAAACGCCTATGTTGCTTGCTGGTATATTGTGAACCTCGGTCACTGTGGAAGACCAAGCCCTTTTTCGGCTGACGGAGATTAACGGCTTTCATCAATGCTCTGCAAACCAAGTCAGCACTCATGCGTTTATCAATATGCCAACCCACTATACGACGTGAGTACAAGTCCATCACGACCGCAAGATACATCCAGCCCTCTGCGGTTCTGAGATACGTGATATCGCCAGCCCAAACCTCATTCGGAGCAACCGGATTAAAATTCTGGTTCAGCAGGTTGTCAGCCACCTGATCACTATGTCGGCGCTTAGTCGTCACCTTGTAAGCGATACGTTGCCTAACCTTTAATTTCAGTTGTCGCATGAGGGTACGGGTGCGATAACGTCCAATTTTAAAGCCTTCTTCACGTAGCTTTTTCGCCAGCTCTCGACTGCCCAGGCTGTCTCGGCTAGCCCTAAACAACTCTTTGGCTCTGCGATACAAGTGCAGAGTATCAGCGCTGATGACCTTGGCTGACCGTTTACACCAGCTGTAATATGCTGAGCTGCTCACTCTCATGACTCGGCACAGAATACGTACTGGATAAATCGCGGCCCGCCGCTGAACGAAGCGATACTTTACTTCATTTCTTTCGCGAAGAAGGCTGAAGCCTTTTTTAAAATCTCCTTCTCCATACGAAGCTCTTTATTTTCCTTGCGCAGGCGTTTTAGCTCTTCTCGTTCATCCTCGGCCAGCGTCTGTCCTTGTTGCTGCTCTTCAAATTGCTGTTTCCAGCGATAGAGCATATTGGTCGCAATACCCAGTGATTTAGCGGCCTCAGGCACTGAGTAACCCTGGTCAACGACCAGCGCAACAGCTTCTTGTTTGAATTCTTTCGGGTATTGCTTATAACTACGTTTCTGTCCCATTTCTACACCTCAATGTTTGACGTTTATAGTCTCTTATTAAAGTGTCCGGTGTCATTAGACCATTACAGACATATCTCCCGATACGCCCATCATTTTGCAGGCTATGCATATGTTACCCCCCCCCCAGCTCGTCTGCCAGACTCAGCAAGCCTGCCATGTGTTTAACGATACAACTCTTAGTATCAAGAGGGTGGGAGGATTACCTCTTTTCTGTTTTAATTGCAGGTTTCAGCACCTAAAATAAAATCCGATAACCCACTCTTTTCAAGAAGAAGTGTTATATTTGGCCTGAACTAATACTAATTCAACATGTAAATGGATTGATGGCAAGTGTAGATATTTATATTTTTTTAGATAGCCATGAGCAATACTTATGTGAATGTCTCTGTTGGGAGTCACCATATCTGAAGTGACTTTGCTACATCTTAATTAAATCATCTGTTTTCTTATAGAGACAGGCAGGTGTAATGGTATATAATTTGTTATGGTCTTCATGATTCATATCTCATGACTTTTTGTCTTACTAAAGGTGGTTCAATTAATGAAAAAATCTCTATTAGCTGCTTCTGTTGCAGCTGCTATATCTCTTGCTTCTGTTAATGCCTTTGCTGCAGATGACGGTCTTTATGTTGGTGCTTCAATAGGTAAAACTAGCTCTAGTGCCCTGGATGATTTGGATAGTATTCCTGGTGTTTCTGTTGATGATAGTGATACAGGATACAAGCTTTTTGCAGGGTATAACTTTACCTCTAACATAGCCCTTGAAGGTTTTTATACAGATTTAGGCCAAATCTCAGCTACAGACGGCATTAATAAAGTTGTAGCGTCAATGAGTAGCGTTGGCGTTGCAGCAGTTGGTACTTTACCAGTGAATGATTCTTTTGGCGTTTTTGCTAAGGTTGGTTATCAGGCTTGGAATGCTAGAGTTAAAGAAACTGGCATGAGCTTAGTGCGTGGTGATGGTACTGATGTAGTTTACGGAATTGGCGCGTCTTACAATCTGGACGTTGTTTCTATCCGTGGAGAGTTGGAACGCTACGATCTAGATGGTGATGGTGTGAATCTGCTCTCACTGGGCGTTGCATTTAACTTCTAATCGCTATAATTAATCGGGCGCTTTTACTAAAGCGCCTGATTTATATCTATTATCATGCCACCTTTTATTGAATACTGATCTTTAAGGCTGTTGCTCGTCTGCTACTAGCTTTTGAGATACTGAAGTTGGTTTGAGCTTCATCATCACTCACTGTCTGACGCATTCAAAGACGTTACTGACTAAGATCTATTAAAGTTCTCCAATTTAAAGATTAGCTGTGAGAGGGGATTAACCGCTGACAGTAATACTCTTCATATTTTGCTCATTTTTATCCGTCGATAATCTTGACGTGGCCACGTTATCATCGGATAGTCAGGCTATCATTCTTCGAAAATCAACGTGCATTTACCGTCGGTGAACTCTAATTATAGATGTAACTAATTAGGGAAGTTTACATTAAGGCATGTCTTGTCGCTTTAATTGATTGCGAGGGTTAACTCTGGATGGATTATCACCTGGACGTGATTATGAAAGTTTTAGTCGTTATTTTAAGTTTATTCCTGCTTACCTCATGCACCGAAGCCGATGTCGAAGAGCTGATGTTTCGAAAGATTATTGAGTATGACCTGATAAAGCTGTGTGAAGATGATGAACAGTGCAAGCTGGACGTTAAGTCGCAAATTAAAGGGTGTATGGTCTCCAGTGACTGGCAGGGTTATATTAAAAACCAGGATGATGACGAGGAATTAACAAGGTTTACGGTACAGTTTTACGATTGTTTCGTGGATGCAGAAGGGCAACCTTACTTTGAAGCAAATCTTGATTATGTAAACCTCCCCTAAAATAGCGGCATCCACATTTAGAGTTCTCCGACGTACACTACGTCAACACGGAGAGCTAACAATGAAAAAATCACGCTACACGGAAACACAGATCGTTAAGATTCTGAAAGAAGTAGAAGCAGGCAGACTGGTTAAAGAGGTCTGCCGTGAGTATGGAATATCCGATGCCACGTACTACAACTGGAAAGCCAAATACGGCGGTATGGAAGCCTCAGATATCAAACGGCTCAAGGAGTTGGAAGAAGAAAATCGACGCCTGAAAGCTATGTTTGCTGATCTGAGCCTTGAGCATCGAATTCTCAAAGACATCATTGAAAAAAGCTGTAAAGCCAGCGATCAGGCGAGAACTTGTTGATTATGCCTGCAAGGAGCATGGGGTAAGTCTTCGAATGGCCTGTCGCGCCGTTGGCATTAGTGACTCAGTGTATCGGTATCAGCCTGACGTTCACAGGGATGATGCTGTCATATTAAAGTTGCAGGAAGCGGTAGAGCGTTACCCTGCTTACGGCTTCAGCAAGCTGTTCAAGATCCTGCGTCGGTGGGGGCATACCTGGAACCATAAGCGGGTCTATCGACTGTATTGCGAGCTAAACCTGAATAAACGGCGGCGCGGTAAGAAACGGTTGCCCACCCGTCATCCAGAGCCTCTGGCAGTACCTGCTGTGGAGAATTATTGTTGGTCGATGGACTTTATGAGTGACAGCCTGTTCTGTGGTCGTCGCTTCAGAACGTTCAACTTAGTGGATGACTTCAATCGTGAAGCCCTGGCAATTGAGATCGATCTGAACTTGCCAGCACCACGGGTAATACGAGTGCTGGAACGCACTGTTGCCTGGCGGGGTTATCCGAAAAAGCTGCGCATGGATAATGGCCCTGAGTTTATCTCAGCCACACTGGCGGAATGGGCTGAAGAGCACGGAATCCAGCTGGAATTTATACAGCCAGGTACGCCGACACAGAACTCATACGTTGAACGATTTAACCGCACTTACCGCGATGAGATCCTGAATATGTACGTCTTTAGGACCTTAAATGAAGTGCGGGAACTGACTGAAAACTGGGTACGGGAATATAACGAAGAACGACCACACGACTCACTGAATGACCTGACGCCATGGGAATATCTGGCCAAGCATTCACCGTCGGTGAACTCTAATTATACGTGTAACTAATTAGGGGAGGTTTACATTTTCTCAGGATGGGCTTTTCGTTAACAAAAAAAGAGAGCCCTTCGGCTCTCTCAGGTTACTGATAAACCCCAGTATTTTTGCTGGGGTTTTGTTTTTCTAAGGCTATTCCAGCGACGTTAGCAAAAACGAGGTAAAAGATTTATGGGACGCTTTGACTCGGCTTAGAGCCTTTCAGG
>NZ_JAFFZO010000062.1 GCF_016924145.1 Amphritea pacifica
TGCCTTGGGCTTCCTCCAGCCAGCCCCTCGCGGGACTAACCTTGCCCTTTGGCTAACCTTCGGCTCTGCGAATACCTGGTACGAGGACTTTCACCTCGCTAGTTAAGTGCCATGCCTGGCACACACGCCTAAATCAGGTGCGCCGTAGGCGTCACCTGGATTTACTTGTTAAGCGATGATTGCTCAATCTCTATGAGTTTATATGACCACTTCTCTTTATCTGTTACCGGATTTACTTTGCATGTTTCTTCGATTGTTGCGTTTACAATGCTTGGAACATTGAATTGATATGACTCCAAAGACTTGTCGAGCTTACCTTTTAACAACTCTCCATCATTTTTCACAACTGCAAAAAAATCATTTTCGATGTCTACTCCAACAAGTCTTATATCTTTGTGTTTGATTGTTTGAGTATCACTCGATTCACCTTCTTCTAGTTGCCTCAATGCCTCTTTTATTTGATGAAATGGGATTATTGAAGCTCTAAAATTACCATATGGGTCAGACCATTCAGCTTTAACTGAAACACCTGCTGCTACTAACTCTTGAAGTACCGCTTTGTATCTGGCTCTAGACAATAAATTGTATCCTTTAACTTCTTTTAGAACTCGATTACTTTCTTCAGTAGCAGTAAGAAGATCCATGAATTTATGGAGATTTTGATTTTGGCTTGAGTCTGAGAATAAATCGCTATTTTTGCTTTGTAACCTGACACCAAAAGAACTCGCAAAAAAACCAGACACCATGAGCGTATTTTCATCTTTGATATGTTCTGGAACTTTACGAATGTCAATATCGCTGGGACATGCTGATGAATAAAGGTAGTTTTGTAATTTCGTAAGTATTTTACCTAACGCATCGGATGCAATTTCATATGTTTGGTGCGATTTACTAAACGCCAAGTCAAGAACCTGTCTATAATTTGCAACAGCGGCCTCTTGAATATTTACTACTTTTTGAGGAAGCGTAGTTGATGGGATATCGTATTCTAAAAATTCACCTTCATCAGGCAGCCACTCAGGGTCGTAATCTTCTGATTTAATAAGGTCTGTATTAAATTCATTTGTAGATGCAACTGTGACTAAGTATGAAAATCCTTCCTCAGGTTTTTCAAAGCATGAACGAATATCAATTTTATTGTTTTTTAAAGCGCAGTACCTTTCAAAGCTGACTTTTGAGTAAAGCCAAACATCACAATCATTTATGTCGTCAACCCAGTGGACAAGGTATATTTGCCCAGTTTGGTTTTTGCAGCTATAGAATCTTGGGCCTTCAAAAAAATCAAATATTTCCCAAGGCTTGAGATTTTGTATCTCAACATTTAGATAGTTATGCTGCGACATTCTCTTCTACCTCTACAAACCCTCTTTCAGGCTGCTCTGTGGAAACCCACCATGTTATGTGAGGATTTTTGAATGTTTCAAGCACCATTCCATCTTCCTGTTTAACAACTCCCTTTGATATTTTGTGATTCTTAAACTTCTTTTTATATTTCCTTCTCCATTTAATGGCACCTTCAATATTTTTAAAAACTGACAATCCATGAGAGCAGCAGTTCATGAATTCATCAAAATTCTGATGCGGAGTCTTAAGCTCAAACGCAAGCGGAATAAAATCATTAGAATTTGGAGGGGAGTTTTCCACTAATCTATACAATTCAATTTCATCATTTCGTGCTTCTTTTGGTGGACATTGTGTTGGTAGTGTATATTTCCAATCCATGAATTCCCCCCAATGTTTATTTAAGAGCTTAACGCTTCGCATCACCGGCAGCCAAAATCGGCGCGACGAAGGAGCGACGCTTTTGGCTGTCCGAGTGCATGCGTTTGTTAGGCATTATCTTCTGCCTGACCTTCGTTTTCTTGTTGGTTGGCACGATTTGCATTCCAAAAGGTGTTAAATATAAGACGAAAAGTAAGCCACCAAGCATAGATTGAATATATATTTTGGCTTTCCTCATACCCGATAAGACCGTGCGCTAATTCATTTCGTAGATTAGGTCCGAAAGGATCACAAAACATTGCTTTTAATTCGAACGAAAGATCTTTTCCAAAGATATCATCTACCTTTGGATTATCCATTAGCGTGCTAAGACCGTTTTCGTTCTCTATGCCGTTAATATCTATATTGGTTGTCTTTTCCCCATGTTGTTTTAGGTGATATCTAACTAAGTTTTCTATCTGGGGAATAAGCAAATGCAAGGCACTAATAAAATCGCCATCGAAGCCTTGAAAAAGCGCTTTTGCCATAAGCCGAATTCTATCTGGCGGCACTACCGGAGACCTTTTTACAACCGAATAAAAATCCGCCTCCTTTAATCTGTGCTCTTGCCTAATTACTTCAAGAGCTGGCCAGATATCACCCTGCACTACCAAGCTGAGTTCCATAGCGTAGTGCTTAACCATTTCTGGCCAGATGACTGATTCTTGATTTTCTCCCCCAAGTTCAGCAGCAGGTTTCTTTGCAACTACTCTACCGTCTGATGACATATGAGTAGCTGCAAACAATGACTGCAAGGGGTGATTCCTTATCATTTCCTCAGAGAAGCTTCGTATTTTGTCAGCTCGTGCCCCTCTGTAGACGTTTGCAAACTGCAATAGCGCTTCCGATAATTCTTTTCCTTTTACAGCTTTCACTGAGTTTTCAATTAGTTCGCTGATATCTATTGGCCCAGATGTGATTTGGCCCATTTCATTAAGTGAGTTTTCTCCTGCCTCATTCATTAGCCCCCTGAGTTCAACGATCCTTTCTTCAACATTGTGTTGATCGCGTAGCGCTCTCGGAATTGTTCTGTATTTATGTATCGCGCTTTCATAAAAACTCGCGGCCACCATGTTGCTAGGATTATCACTAGCCTGTCTAGCGATTGCCTCCTTAACCCAACACTCTGCATTTCTAACAATCATTACTGTGGATTGTGGTGCATTTTCTGATTTTTTATACCATTCTGATGCCGCATCTAAATAATCTCTTGCCCTATGAAGATCGCCAGAGTCTTCAAAGTAAGTAGCAAGCGCCTCAAGTTTTTCAGCAATATCCTTCTTATCTTTAACTCCCAAGTGGTGCTTTGAAAGTAAATCAGCTAGCCAGTTGGCCAAATATCCATCTTCCGGCGAAGATTCTTTCAGCGCCTCAACTATTTTTGACTCTATCTCTTTTAACCTTTCGCCGGCGCCAGCCCGAAGCATTAAACATAGCTGTATAGCCCTATCCCAACATTCCCGACCATCTCGAATCCAACTTTCGGTACCGATTTCAATACTTCTATAATTATCTATCGCAGAGAGTGCATGCTGAGGATTCTTCGGCTTTAATAGCAACCACGCTATATCTGAAATTCTTGCACATAATTTTGGTTCACCAATAAAAGGTATGATTTGTGAAAAGAACTCGATGTCTTCATTTTTGAAATCTTCTGGAAGTGCCGAACGTTTTCCATCCATAACCATAAAAGGTGCAAAAGGCTCGTTCAAACTATTAGGCTTCAACATCATTGAGCAGGCGTCTGCAAGTAACCAAAGTACTTTCCCTGCTTCTAAATTACCTTCTTCTGTAGCCTTCCGTGCTCTCGACGATAGCTGTTGCCACATGGATGAATAGTCTTCTCGACGTGCGTCTTCCAATGCCTCGCGCCAACCACAAGCATTAAAGTCATCCAATGAAATATTTGTATTCTCTGGGTAACGTTCCATGATATTCCAAACCTATTTAATGCCTAACGCCGCAGTCACGGGACCAGCGTAGTGGAACAAACATGTGGTAAAGTTTGCGCAGCAAACCACATGTTTGTGGAGCGTAGCTGGTTCCCGTGCACTGCCTTGTTAAAACTTTACAGGTGCGTACTTGCGGCTTTTGACAGCCCGGTCTCTGCACAAAACTCACGTGCTGTTTCTCCCCAATACCAGCCATTCTCGTCAATAAATTTCCTTCGAATGTAGCCTGAAATGCTTCTGTAAAGCTTCTCGGTTTCTGGCTTCAGCCCATTTATCCATAGCCTGCCAGGATAAAACATTCCATCATTTGCGTATGACCTAGTGAACTCCAATACTTCGACTTTTGGAAAACCCCGTTTGTCTCGCAAATCCGACACATATATTTTCCCGCCTGAGCAGGGCAATATATCTTGTGTAAGCACACCGAGATCCCTATAGACAGAAACATCTGCTAAATCAGAGATTTCTAATACATCAATCCATTGTTTTTTCGGATTAAAAAAATCACAAATAAAGTAGCCTTCCTTCTTTCGGATGAATTCAAAAAGAGCTTTTTCATCATTTGGGCTTGTAAAGAAGTTTATTTGCATAGAGTTTTAACAGCTTAGTTGTGCGCGTGCGCATATGCACGGAAATGGAATACGGGTTGAACGAGGCTAACTATCTGAGTTAAATACATTTTTTAAAAACTCCCTTTCATTTGGCTCCGTGTAAACGCGCATGCACGTTATCCCCAAATCACACAGCACATTATCCCGAGAGCGGTCCGCATAACCGATTGATTTTCCGGGAATGATTACAGAACTATCCGATGATAACGCGCTCTCGTCAAGATATTTTACTGGTAAAACGTGCGGGAAATGAACTATATTGAAAATCAACTGTATATATATACATATTACATACCACCATTGCGAAGGGAGTCGCTATGAGCAAAAGTCCATTTTTAAACAGTATTCGAGAAGCGATGAGGCAAATGGGCTATAGCCTGAGAACTGAAAAAACGTATCTCTACTGGATACGCTACTACATACGGTTTAATCAGCTTAAACACCCTTCCGAGCTAGGGGGTGAGGATGTCATCAGGTTTCTGACATATTTAGCCAATCAACAGGATGTGGCGATCAACACCCAGCGTACGGCTCTCAATGCTATTGCTTTTCTGTATAACAAGTTTTTACAACAGCCTCTGGGAGAGCTTGGTTTCACTTACGCAAAACGTAGCAGACGTATTCCAGTTGTTCTAAACGCAGCTGAGGTACAGACGATTTTGCAACACTTCAAAACCCGTGATCTGGTAATTTTTTCTCTGTTATATGGCAGCGGCCTGAGAATCACTGAGTGCCTTCGGTTACGTGTAAAAGATATTGATTTTGAGCGTTACAGCGTGACGGTTCACGACGGTAAGGGAAATAAAGACCGGGTTACCCTGTTACCTCGCTCCCTTGAGGGCCCTTTGAAATCAATTATCAACCAAAGCCTGATCTGCCAGAAAGAAGACAACAGCAAAGGAATTGGCCCCTCGTTACCGCATGCTTTGTACAAGAAATACCCCAATGCATTCCGACAGCCTGGATGGATGTATCTGTTTCCTTCGCAGTCGTTGTGTGCTCACCCGTTAAGCGGAGAGATCTGCCGCCATCACCTGCATCCGTCAGTTGCTCGGAAGGCTCTCAACAAAGCAAAATCACTGGCGGGAGTGGAACATAAACCGATCAGCTGTCATACATTCAGACACTCTTTTGCTACACAGTTATTAGCAAACGGGCAAGATATCCGTACCGTACAGGAGCTATTAGGGCATAGCGATGTTGCTACCACCCAGATCTATACCCATGTATTAGGTCAGCATTTTGCCGGCACGCAAAGTCCGGCAGACCTGCTGATTGTGACTTAACAGCGATGCTCGCTCAGGCTTTATCGGCGAGTTTTTTATGGATGTTGTTCATCCGGTAGTTGCGCTCGGGATGTAGCTCGATCATCTCAAAACCCGCGCTCATCCAGCGACGCTCAAACACCGGTTTGAGGCACTCACTGAAGGTTTCAAAGATTTTATCGGAAGCAGCTTTCAGTACTTCCGGCGTACGGCCCATTAAAGGGGTCAAAGCCGAATGGCACTTACTTAAAAAAAAAGTAAAAAAGGGGACAGATTTATTTTTTGAAGCAAGTTACGTCTGTCTGCTAAAGAATTTAACAAATCAAACCCTGCGGTATCCCCACAAGCAAGCCGCGCAGCCGTATTCAAACCACGGCTTTTTATGCCC
>NZ_JAFFZO010000063.1 GCF_016924145.1 Amphritea pacifica
TCCGGTAGTTCGCGCAAATATCAGTGAGCCAGAGTTAGCGACTCAATCAGAGCTCGAACATAAGCGTGCATTTATTCTAAGTCAAAATCGTTTCATTGTTGACAGAGGGGAGTCCACATAAGCAAGTCACGAGCAAGCCGGGAGCCGGCGTTCGAGCCACGAGCCACGGCTCTTATCATCCGAACAACGAGCGACGCCGATCAATTCTCAATTTCATAATCTGTGAGTCCCTGTAAAGAAAAGCAAAATAGCTTGTTGACAAACTAGGTCGATCGACCTAGATTAAAAATAGGTCTGGCGACCTAATTTTAAGATTTAAATTATTGATACTCCCAAGGGAGGCAATGAACACTAATCTGTTTGGTGCCTTTCAGCTCGGCGGTCTGATATTGGCAAATCCTATAGTGATGGCACCGATGACCAGAAAGCGACCCGATGGTCAGGAACAGGTTGTGTAAAGAGGTAGTGTAAAGAGGTAGTGTGATGGGACATGGTGAGAAGCGTCATCAGATTATAGAGGCCGCCGATAACTTATTTTATCGGCAGGGTTTCGAGCATACCTCGTTTGCAGACATCTCCACTCTGGTGAATATTTCGCGCGGGAATCTATACCATCATTTCAAGACCAAGGATGACATCCTTGATGCTGTCATCAAAGTTCGCCTGGACAGGACGCAACAGATGCTGACGGATTGGGAAGAGCAGGCGGCAACCCCGGAAGACCGCATCAAATGTTATATCAATATCCTTCTGACAAACTGGTCAATGATCAGGGACTACGGTTGTCCTGTCGGTACACTGTGCACGGAACTTGCCAAGTTGAACCACGCCTCAAAAGCAGAGGCCAATAAAGTTTTCACACTCTTCAGAGTATGGCTGAAAGCTCAGTTCACTCAGCTTGGCCATAGACAGAATGCCGACTCACTGGCTATGCACGTACTCTCCTGGAGTCAGGGGGTGGCGACCCTGGGTAATGCTTTTGATGATTTGCACTATGTCAGACAGGAAATGAAAAAGATGGACGACTGGCTGGATGATCTGTCCGTCAGAACAAAACAGTCCAGATGAATTACTAGCGACACAGAAAAGGGAGCAGATATGTTTGTTGTACTTCTAAAATTTACCGACAAAAAATCCCAGGCTGGAGATCATATGGCTGGTCACAATCTATGGATTAAACAAGGCTTTGAAGAGGGTGTTTTTCTGTTGGCTGGTAGCCTTCAACCTAATCTGGGTGGTTCTGTTATCGCGCACAACACCTCACTATCGGAGCTACAAGCAAGAGTAAACAACGATCCTTTCGTTGCGGAAAATATTGTTAATGCTGAAATAATCGAAATTGATCCCAAAAAAGCGGATAGCCGTCTTAATTTTCTGATTGAGTAAGAACGATGAGTAAAATAATAAAAGGTCCAGATGGTAAGGCGCGTTGTAGCTGGTGTAGTCAGGCCCCGGAATTCGTTGACTATCACGACAGAGAGTGGGGTTATCCAGTAGATGACGATTATCGCCTATTTGAAAAACTATGCCTGGAAAGCTTTCAGTCCGGTTTGAGTTGGCGAACAATCCTGGCTAAGCGTGAGAATTTTCGGGCAGCCTTTCAAAACTTTGATTTTGAAATAATCGCGTGTTTTACAGAGAAAGATATAGATCAGTTACTTCAGGATAAAGGGATTGTCCGCCATCGGGGTAAAATTGAGGCCGTTATCAACAATGCAAAGCGAGCAAAAGCACTGATAAAAGAGGAAGGTTCATTAGCCGCTTTCTTTTGGCGTTATGAACCCGACCAGCATAATCTTGCTGAACCACAAACGGTCTCTACTTGCGAAGAATCAGTTGCTCTATCGAAGGATCTAAAGAAAAAAGGCTGGAAATTTGTCGGCCCAACCACGGTTTATGCTTTTATGCAGGCGATGGGGCTAATTAATGACCATGCAAAAGGCTGTGTGGGCAGATCAAAAGCAGAGAGCGCCAGAAAGAAATTTAAACGACCATGATATCCCTAACAAAGCGCTCGTTCGGACGCGAACTACGCTGCGTTTCGTTTGGTACTTACCGTTTCAACGTTAAGAAATAAAAGGAGCCAGAGTAATCAATTTCACCAAACCCTCTTAATAGCACGGAAATCTGTTCCATAACCTCTGCCATTAAGAAGGCTTTCCGAGCGACTAGCCGGGAACCGGCGTTCAAACAACGAGCCACGGCTCTATCGTCCGAACCACTAGCAACGCCACTGCTTTCCTAACAAGCGACGCAGTCGCGTCTAACCACTAGCAAGTCACGCAGTGACGTCTAGCGACTGCTCTTAATACTTCTGACGCGTATTACAGGGTCAAAGCCCTTTTTATAAGAGGATATACAGATCGCCCTTGAAAAGGACTCCTGCAATCGGGTGAGGGTAAGCCTCTGCAATGCTCAGCTTCGCAGTAATACCAATCGCGACGAATCGTGACGAGGGCGTCACTCCCACAACCCCCACAACTTCCCTATTTCTAATAAAGCCACGGGCAGCGGTTTTTAAGACTTCTCCTAACTGGATCAAGGGAGCAGAATAATTGATTTCGCGTGAGCTGCTTAATAGCACTGAAGCCTGCTTCATCACTCTTGCTGTTAAGAAGGCTTTCCGATCAATGAGCAAGCCGGGAACCGGCGTCCGAACCACGAGCAACGCCGCTGCTTTTCCTGGCAAACGACGCAGTCGCGTCTAACCACTAACAAGTCACGCAGTGACGTCTAGCGACTGCATTTTATTTCTTTTTAAATATCTTTCGGAACAATGCGCCAATTCCGATAATGAATAGTACACCAAACTTTTTCAGGAAAATGAGTGCGGCAGCAATTAATCCCGTCTTGGCAATGACCTTGCCTGCTACCAGTGCGCCGATACCGTAGGCTGCAACTTTATCAATACTGGGGTCGAAGTCTTCATAGCGGGAGCCCTGGTTGAACTCGGTCATGTTCAATACGGTCTGGAGGTTTGAGTCAATCAGGCTTTTTTGATCCATGCCGGCGATAAAGTTGAGAACAAGTACGCCTTTTCTGCCAAGTACGCGGATATTGTAATTAAGGGTATGCAGCTCTTGCGAACCAAACTTTATCTCTTTCGCCCAATAGAGCTTATTCGATGTTTTGTCATAGTAAGGGGGCGAAGCCCAGCCAATCAGTTCGATAGGCTCGTATCCTTCGGCGACTCGTTGTTTACTGGCTTCCTGAGCGTCTTTTTTCATCTGCTCTAATAGTTCGTTGTAATCAAGATCATCAGCATTCTCGTCTGAAACATAGCCGTCCTCTTCATACTCAATTGTAACCCCCCAGGAATTATCATCATAAGGTGTGGTATCAGAGGGAAGCAGCATACCGAGAGTCTCAGAGCCTGTACCAGGAAGGTTTCCCCATACATCTACCAGGACTTTTTCAGAATCTTCGGGTGATAAATAGTAAAAGCTATCAGGTACATCGAGTGAGGCGACACCATTTGGCAGTGCCACTTTTCCGGTTTGATGATTAAGAGAGTCCAGAAGGTTTCTGGCTTCGAGGATGTATTGCTGCTGTTCAGGCGTTAATTGCTGCTCTTCCGCACGGAGAGGGAGTGAGATCAGCAGACAGAGAGTGATTAAAAAAATCCCTATTTTTTTCATTAAACTTCCACCTTATTGCATGAAGATAAGGTATTTGCAGTATTTGAAAACTGTGACTTTTAGCAGAAAAAGCAAAGCGATAGCTACTACATTCTCGTCCACTGAAAATACGTAAACCATGTGATTGGTTGTGTGGCGTTGCCACGGGTTTCCATCTGTTTTGATAGTGTCAAAAACCGCAGTTATTCTCAATATAAAAAATGAGGCTATTACCCAGTTTGGGATTTTTTAAGTCCAAACAGTTTTAAGTCATGTTGGTTGTGAGTGAACCCCAACGCAAGGCAAAACCCGCTTAAGAAGTCTTTCCTGGCAAGCGACGCAGTCGCATCTAACTACTAGCGAGTCACGAAGTGACGTCTAGCGACTGCTTTTAAGCTGTGACGTCTAGCGACTGCTTTTAAGCTGTGACGTCTAGCAACTGATTTAACGCGAGCTCTATCGCTACATAGAGTAGTAGCAACGCCATAGCGTTATTTAGCAGTCGGAAATAACGGGGCTGGCTGATCAGTTTTCGAAGTCGTACACCCATGAACAGGTAGCTACCCGGTGCGCCAAAGGCTAAACCCGCCAGCAGCAATGACCAGAGAAGGATGGATACACCGGTAATATGTGCGGCTGGAAACTGTACGGTGACGATAGGTAAGATTGCGATAAAGGCTTTAGGGTTGAGTAGCTGCAGCATGAGGCCGGAACGGAATCCAGTTCTGCTGGTGTCGGGTTGAACCTTATCAGCGCCGATCTCATCGGTAATCTGTTGACTACCACGGGCGATTTTATAGGCCAGATAGGCGATATAACAACTACCCAGCAGACCTATGACGAGCTGAGAGTCCGGTGTAATCAGCCAGGCTCCGGTATAGCCAAAAAGCAGAAACAGTATCAGCATGGCACACGCTACGCCTATACAGAAGCGCAGAGTATTTCTGATTTCACCGTTGATACCCGCATTCAGGCTTAGCAGGTTTACCGGCCCGGGGGTGTACATAATGCCAAAGGCATACAGGAGGATCTCAACCATTGTGGCTACCCTGAAAAATTAACTGATAAGAATTGATGTTGCGAAGAGAACCGCTATCTCTGTCTAACAGATGAGGACGTGCTTCTGATATTGACGCGGGGTCATTCCAAAGACCGGCTTAAAGCGCCTGTTAAGATGGCTCAGATCACTGAAACCGAAGTCAAAAACGACATCTTCCAGCAGGCTACCTGCCTCTAAAGCCTGTCTGGCGCGGTTTATCCGGCAGTTTAGAATGTATTGGTGAGGTGTAATGCCAAACTGCTGTCGAAACATTCGGATGAAATGATATTTCGACAGACTGACCTGGTTGCTGATCTCATCGAGAGTGATATCTGCGCCAATATTCTCATGAATATAGTTTTGTGCCTTTAACAGCAGGGTGTCATTTTTGTTCGATTTAGGCTCCGGCAGAAGGTCCCCATGTCGCCGGGCAATCCTTTCTGCCATCTGATACAACAGATTTTCTAACTGCAACTTATCGTTGGTATTACTCTCAATATGCGCCGCTATCGTGAGAATATAGTGTCGTAACTGAGGGTCATCCAACAGGGTGTCTTTAATCTGATAATCCTGACACTGTTTCACCCCAGCGCTGCCCAGCAGCGGCTCTAACTGATTGGGGTGAATATAGATCATCCGGTACTGTAGGGCGTTGTCGTCACCCGAGTGACCATCATGAAACTGCCCTGGATTGAATATAATAATGTTACCCGGGCGGCTTCTGTGAAACTCTCCGCTGGAGAAAAAATCCTGTCGACCCGCCTGCGTTACGCCAAATGAATACTCCTCATGGGCGTGTTTGCCATAGGAGAAATCATGCATGGTTGCCTGTAATACCGTCACCTGATCAAGATACCGGCTTTTGACAAACTGAAACTGATTTTCGAACTTCATCTTCACTCACCGTCTGCAGAATTTAGACGTTACTGATTAAGAGTCATTCTAGGATATAGCCGAGTGTTTTACTTGGATGAAATTGCGCATTTACGGCTAGGAAATGATGTTCTGCGCTTGAGGCAACTTTTGAATACTCGCTGAACAGGTAACAAGCGAGCCGGGAACCGGCGTTCGAATCACGAGCTACGTTGAGGATTTTTCTAGCAAGGACGCAGTCGCGTCTAACCACTAGTGTAGTGTTTCACTCTTGATGATTCTTAATGTATCCTCAGCTCAAATACCCTGAGAGAATCGGACTTATCGCATGCGAATTGCCACCCCTATTGTGCTTACTGAAGAAGAAAAGGCTGAGCT
>NZ_JAFFZO010000064.1 GCF_016924145.1 Amphritea pacifica
CCTGAAAGGCTCTAAGCCGAGTCAAAGCGTCCCATAAATCTTTTACCTCGTTTTTGCTAACGTCGCTGGAATAGCCTTAGAAAAACAAAACCCCAGCAAAAATACTGGGGTTTATCAGTAACCTGAAAGCCCTGCAAATGCAGGGCTTTTCTATCTGATCCGGTAAAAGACTACTGCAACACAAAGCTGGTAAAGAACAGATCAGCCACATAGGCTTCGCCCTCTTCTGCCAGCAACACCTGTTGCACTTTCTGTAGCGCTTCCTGAGCAAGAATATGCTGCATATCGACGGTTTTCAGCTGATCCTCCTCCTTCGAACTGAGCAGCATCAGTATTTCGTGACGGATCTCCGCCTTATGGTAATTGACCGCATGGTGAGCCGCAGGACTGGTCACCTGAATAGTGATTTCACACTTCAAAAAACGCAGCTTATCCGGGCTGACAAAATTGGCCACAAACGGTTTCAATTCAATATAGTTAACATAATCTTCGGGCGCGGCTTCATCGGCAGCCCAAAGCGGCTGAATCAGCCCCCCCAGGAACAGCACCAGCAAAAAACGTTTAAACATGTTCATGTTTCCCTATCCGGTAGCAGAAAGCTTTTCTGAGCTTAACTCAGTGGGCTTAATAAAATCATCATCTTAGCAAGAAAAGACAATATAAAAAATCAGATACTCAAAAGACTGTATTACAACTGAACCACCACAGAACGCCTCCGGTGAAATGCCCTTTATGCCTGCTCTGTACCCTGTTGTATCATCTTTATCAGCAAATATCAGCGCTCCGCAGATAAGTTTATGTCGTCCTCCGCGAAAAGTGCTCCGGCTATTGCCTCTGTGACAACGTTAGGATTAGTATTGGGGCACGCAGACAGCAAGTGCTGAACATAAAAGGAGGCCTGCTATGCTAGAAAAATGCCATAACGCCCAGGAACGCTGGGGAGGTGTCAGTGATATTATTGATAACTGGCTTGAAGAGCGCCGCAAGCTGATAAGTTTTTTTGTCTCGTTGCCGCAGCAAAATGTTCAGGAAACGCTGAATGATAAAATTCAGGAGTTTTGTCAGTTAATGATGGACTATATCTCGTCCGGCCATTTTGAAGTCTACGAGCAGTTGCTGAAACAGGGTAGCGAGTTCAATGATGGCAGTCTGGAAAAGGCTCAGGCACTGTTTCCCAAAATCCAGGCCAGCACCGATGCTGCGCTCGACTTTAATGATATCTACTCAGGCTTCGAGGGCGTAACACTGCAGGAGATGTATGAACTGACCTGCCAGCTATCCTCCCTTGGAGAGGCACTTGAGGAGCGTTTTTCACTCGAAGATACCATGATTGAGATTCTCCATACGGCTCATCGGGAGCAGGTGTTTGCTGAAGCCCAGGCATAGCATCAACAGGGGATGGAAAGAGCGCAGAGGCTAAAGACTCACTATGCAGAAAAGGCTTAGCGCTGTCGCTTGTGCACTGTTCGCCACAGCGATACTGAGCGGTTGCAGCGACAGTGATGAACCCGTTAAGTACGTTGAATACGCACTTCAGGGCGCCTATTCAGGGACACTGTCACCACAGTCCAAATATGCGGTCATCGGCTCATTCAACCATGGCGGCAGCCTGTGGAATGTAAGCCAGCACGAACGGCTGTACAACTGGAACCATAAAGCCGGCGAGTACAGCCTGATCAGCGCCAGCGCGTTCTCCCCTGACGAGCTGTACGCCGCCACAGCCGAGCAGCAGGACCTGGTACTGTGGAATCTGAGCACCGGCAAACCTGAAGGGTTCTGGAGTTCTCCTGCCGAGATCCTGGCAATGGACCTGTCTCCTAATGGTAATTATGCCCTGCTGGGACTTGCCGACCATACCGCAGTCTACTTCGATATAAAACGCGGTGGGGTGATACAAACCTTCCGTCACGATGCCCGGGTTAAATCAGTTGACCTCAGCGAAGATGCCCTGCTGGCACTGACCGGTGATGATGCCTATAACGCACAACTCTGGGATGTCCAGAGCAACAAAGTGATCCACAGCCTCAAGTTTGGCAATATTGTCGATACCGTAGCACTCTCACCCAACAAACAACTGGCCTTCAGTTCGGGCACCCTTGACCGGGCTGTGATCTGGAGCACTCAGGATGGCAAGGTACTCCATACCCTGTCAGACAACCGGGACCTGTTTGGCAAACGCCTCAGTTTCCTCTCCGCCCGCTTTTCACCTGATAACAGTCAGCTACTCACCGGCACCGCCTCTGGCTCCGTCCAGCTATGGAGCACCAGTAGCGGCGAAATGCTGCGCAGCTGGGCGATCCATAAGCGCGACCCCTACGGCCCCACCAGTACCGGCGTGTACTCGGTAGGGTTTGGCAGTGGAGTATATTATGCAATTGGGTCTAATGGGATTATCAACGAGCTTAAATAGGCGTTTCCAGCGCCTTAGTTTTTAGTCGCTTCGCGACTTGCCAGGAGCTAGACGCTGCGCTTGCTAGAAATAGCGGCTAATACTTGAGCTGATTTTGAGTATTCTTTGATTTCTGCTTTCGATAGAAAAAGATATCAACGCTTTACACACAATACAAAATAAGCGTGACTTATTGAGATCCAAGCCTCGTAGAGGTTGAAGTGCTGCAACTTGTTAGGCCAGCCCGTCAGTCATTTTGACGGACCTCCGTTATAAAATCGGTCAGAAACATCGAAATTTTCGACTCATGTTCTGACATCTTAATGAGCTTTTCAATTTCGTCTGGGGACTTCCCGATCAAAGAAATACGCAGAAATATGTTCTCCAGAAAATGATCACTGACTGTTGAAAGCACCAACCTTAGTGAAGCAAGCATATCGTCACCTCGGTGTGAGGCATGTGCCAAAGCGATGGGTTTACCTATAACCTCGAAACGAGAAACCATCCAGTCGATAGCATTTTTAAGACCACCTGGAATTGCTCGAACGTATTCTGGGCTCGATATAATGATGCCATCTACAGCTGAAACCGTTTCCATAAACTCGCGCACTGCCGCTGGAGTTGCCTCTCCTTCAGAGTCCGGAGAAAAAACGGGAAGTGCATCTAACCTGTTAAAAACCAAAAATTCGACATCAGCCGGAGCTATATTTTTCATGGCTCTCAGCAAGGCCGTATTTGTGGATGCTGCGCGTGCGCTACCTGAAATGGCGAGTATTTTCATTCGTCCTCTTTGAAATCGAACACCGCATTCAGCGACTTATCCGTTGCAATGCTCTATTAATCACTATTTGGTTTAAATTTGCCATTGCGAGGTCTAAACTTTTTCCTGCCCCTACTGGAGTCCTTGTGTATAGTGCTTCTAGCTCTTTAGGCTCCGACATGCCTTTCTTCACGAGAGAATTCAAAAGTTCAAACCTCTTCAAAGCAATATGATCATAATCCCCATCCGGCATTCCACCTGGGTGAACTGCGTTGTTACCCTTTATTCATACAATACCTGGCACTTTCAATCGGCATATAACCTCACCTGCTGATATCCTTATCTATCTGATTCTGAGCCACTTTGAAAGGTTATGCTAACTGTATATCCTGAAAAACAGGCAAGATAGAGCTAAAAGACCACTCCTATACCCTGAGGGCATACTAAAGGGACCTCTACATTAGATTGTTCAATGAGAGCAACAGAGGCCAGCAAGTTCAGCGGTCATCTCTATCGTGACGAGGGCGTCACTCCCACATAGGTCACTATGCAACCTCCAACTGTCACCCTCCTGGCAACGCATTTCTTTAACTAATTGTTTTTAAGTATATTTTCCAGAAGACAGCAAGTCGCGAAGCGACGTCTGGCAAGCGGTGAAGCCACGTCTGTCGGCTTAGGTCTCCGGGATAAGACAGATAAATAACTTTAAAATCAACAAGTTAATACAAACCCGGAATAACCCGACCGCCTATGGCGACAGTAATATTAAACCAGCAGCGCCAACATCTACATATCTTATTGATTTAAAAGCAAAAACAATAACTGGTACAAAGAGTGCTAAATAGGCGTTGCTATTCGGAGCATGTTTTTGTGTGACGGATCAATTCAATCTCTAATTTTAATGGAATAACTCAGGAGTTTTAAAAATGAATATCAAAACCCTATGCGCCATCGCCCTCACAACTGCTTCAGCGACTGCTTTTGCGGCGGATATGCCGGACTTCCAGGTTGTCGATATTAACGCTGATGGCTTTATCAGTCTGGAAGAGGCTAAAAGCGTTGAGGGATTGGAAGAGGCTTTCATGACAGCCGATCTGAATAAAGATGGTCAGCTCGATGAAGCGGAATACGATGAGGTGTCTCAGGGCTAAGTAAGACACTGCACTTAAGCTTCTCGGAACTTCCGGGAAGCTTTGCTCTGCCGCACTCAATCTCCCTTGATTAATGGCGGCCAGCTGAATTCAACTGACCACAACCGGTCAGTCAGACATTATGCTACAGTCCACTATCCAGGCTGAGCAGTGAATGTATCCGGTGTTTCCTCAGAGTCTGAAATTTATGAATATTAAATACTTTATCTTTATGATGATGCTCTTCACGGTTGAAGCAAGCGCTAACTCCACTCTGGATGCTGCGATTGGCGGCGGCCTGGGTGGTGCGGTGGGTGCTGCCATAGGCAATGAAGTCGGTGGTCGCGATGGCGCCATTGTTGGCGGTGCCGTCGGAGGGGCCGTTGGCACAGCAATCAATACGGATAAGCGCTCTGATTATCAACGCTCAGAGACAACGATGCGCTCTCACTTCATTGGAACTCACACACTCGAAACGCATCCCCCTGGAAATAACAGTTATCACTGCCCTCCCGGCCAGGCAAAAAAAGGCCGCTGCTAGCAGTTAAGAAGAATGTGATAAAAAACCGCCATAACAGGCGGTTTTTTTATGCTTTTTCTAACCACTAACCACTAGCAAGCGGCGAAGCTGCATCTAGCAACTGCTTTTAATGCGCCAAAATCTGACTCAGGAACAGCTGGGTCCGCTCATGCTGCGGGTTGTTAAAGAACTCATGGGGCTCATTCTCTTCAATAATCTGCCCACCATCCATAAAGATAACCCGGTCCGCCACGGTCTTGGCAAAGCCCATCTCATGGGTGACGCAGAGCATGGTCATCCCTTCTCCCGCCAGTTCGATCATGACATCGAGCACCTCTTTGATCATCTCGGGGTCGAGGGCCGAGGTCGGCTCATCGAACAGCATCACATCCGGGTTCATACACAGGGAGCGGGCAATCGCTACCCGCTGCTGCT
>NZ_JAFFZO010000065.1 GCF_016924145.1 Amphritea pacifica
ATATCGCTTACTCAGTACCACTGTTTGGTATTCCAGAAGCAACGGTGACCTTTGCCGGCTCCTACTCCAGCGCATCAAATGTAGTGGACGATGAAACCACAGCAGCCCGGGTACGGCTCAACTACACGTTCTAACCCGTTTAACCAGCGTGAGTCCGGTTGTTATCCCCCTTCACGGCTACCGGACCCACGCACCAAACAGTTCCACAGTACAACGATAGTTACCGCTGTTAATGCACTTTGGGAACCGTCCACCCCATCGCCTCACACTCAGTACAGTGACTCAGTTCGACGGTCTTGGTAAACACCACGTTGGCATAATTGAAACTGTCAGATTCGGCCATTCGTTTTACCACAGGCACCTGATATCTAAGCGGATACACGCTGTCCGATTTTATATAACGGCCACAATCACCATCCGTGCGAAATACGCAGTACTGATAACTATACCCGGCGGGTCTGATGAGCGGCACCGTTTCAGATGACAGGCAACGACGATCACTGTCCCCGATACTACCGGTGACCGAGAACTTACTACACACCTCGGTGGTTCCTGCATACAGCATCAGATCGCCGTCGTTATCACGGTAATAACTCATATCAGTCACTTTAGCCCAGACAACCTTTGAACCTGAACCATTAGCAGCATGCACATAAAACGGCACCGTCGGCACCACCGGATAATGAAAACGATCCTGGTACAGCTCACTTATTGTACTTTCCGGCCCTACCGCAGCAGTGGCCTGCAACGGAATAATGACCAACAAAGGCAACATCAGCAGACCTGCAATGAACTTATTCATAATCTGACTCCCGGCATTCAAACTATGGAGGATAGTCCGTCTGTACCTCCGGATAATCGGCCCCTCATCACTACCGCTCCCCCCTGACCCGGACAATCCCTGAATACAGCATTGATACTGACAGACCATTACAAACCCAGATGTTTGCAAAGAGTAACCAATGACCTGATGAGAAACCTCTGATAAAGGATATGCCCTAAACATGAGATCAGACTGAAAATGCGCAGCAACCACTCTGTTTTTTTAGAATCGTTCGCTATTTAGCATGAGCCAAAGCATATATACAGCATAAATTACGTTTTATTACCTATAAATAACCAAGAATTGATTCATTTAAAACAGAATATACGTTATATTTACAAATTCATAATTCACAAGAATAACCCACAGGAGACCATCAGCATGACCAGTATCATCGAGAAGATAGTTGCACGGGAGATCCTGGACTCCCGGGGTAATCCAACCGTTGAAGCCGAGGTGATACTGGCCTCAGGTGTGACCGGAGTCGCTTGCGCGCCTTCAGGGGCAAGTACCGGATCAAGAGAAGCACTGGAACTGAGAGATGGTGATAAAAACCGTTACAACGGCAAAGGGGTTTTAACCGCGGTTGATAATATCAACTCAAAGATCGCCGTTGTGCTCAAAGGCTTTGACGCCCGTAATCAACGCACACTGGACCAGGCGCTGATCGAGATGGACAACAGCGAAAACAAATCTAACCTCGGTGCCAACGCGATGCTGGCGGTTTCTCTGGCCGCGGCAAAAGCGGCTGCAGCCGATCAGCACCGCCCTCTTTATTCACACATCGCCTCTCTTTATGGGCAGCCTGGGGTATTCAGCATGCCCCTTCCGATGATGAACATCATCAATGGCGGCGAACATGCCGACAACACTGTTGATATTCAGGAGTTTATGATTCAGCCGGTCTCTGCCCCCACTTTTCGCGAAGGCTTACGCATGGGCGCTGAGGTATTCCACTCTCTCAGGAAAGTACTTCAGGCGCGAGGACTGAGTACTGCCGTGGGTGATGAGGGTGGTTTTGCACCGGATCTGAAAAGCAACGAGGAAGCGCTGATCGTGATTCGTGAAGCGGTTGAACAGGCAGGCTACACACTGGGAACAGACTTCACCCTGGCGCTGGATTGTGCCGCGTCTGAGTTTTATCGTGACGGCAAGTATCAGCTCAGCGGCGAAGGCAAGTCATTCAGTTCAGAGGGTTTCAGCGATTACCTGGCCGCACTGACTAAACACTATCCGATTGTATCAATTGAGGATGGCCTGGATGAATCCGACTGGGAAGGCTGGGCTTACCTGACAGAGAAACTGGGTAGTGAAGTTCAACTGGTAGGTGATGATCTTTTTGTCACCAATACCCAAATACTTCAGCGCGGTATCAATCAGAAGATCGGTAACTCAATCCTGATCAAGTTTAATCAGATCGGCACCCTGAGTGAAACCCTTGAAGCGATCAGAATGGCACAGAATGCAGGCTATCGCGCGATAATCTCGCATCGCTCCGGCGAAACGGAAGATACCACCATCGCCGATCTGGCCGTTGGCACCTGCGCCGGACAGATTAAAACCGGTTCTCTCTGCCGTTCAGACCGGGTGGCCAAATACAACCGCCTGTTGCGCATTGAAGAAGCGCTTCAGGGGGCGGCTCCCTATCGAGGTCGTGGTGAGATATTCGCACAATAACCGGGATTCATGATTAAGCGATACCTGGTTACAATTGTTAACGGGCGTTAACCTCTCAGACATCGACAGTTAACGCACCCGCTTTTAAATAGAGCCATTATACTCAGGGGAATGGAGCCGTTTTTATGCCCCCTTCCCTAATAACCGTTCAGGAACACAACCATGCTAAAGGTCATCTCTTTTGGCGAAGCTCTGGTCGACATGCTCTCCAGCCGGGTCAGTGAAAACCAGTCTAACGAGATTGAGCAGTTTGCGAAATACCCCGGAGGCGCCCCTGCCAATGTCGCGGCGGCCGTAGGGAAATTAGGCGGCAACAGTTACATGGCCGGTAAAATTGGCACCGATATGTTTGGTGTCTTTATGCGTCAGTCATTGCATGAAGCTGGCGTGAATACCGATTACCTGTTGAATACCGACGCAGCCAACACCGCACTGGCGTTTGTTTCACTGGACGCAGAGGGCGAGCGCAGCTTCACTTTTTACCGCAACCCCTCTGCCGATATGCTGTTTACAGCGGATGAATTTGAGGATCACTGGTTTGCGGATGCGGGCATCTTTCACTTCTGCTCCAATACTCTGACGGCAAGCGGCATCAGAGAGGCGACTCTGGCCGGGATAGATAAAGCTAAAGCAGCAGGCTTTCTCATCAGTTTTGATGTCAACCTGCGCAGCAACTTATGGCCTGCGGACAGCGACCCGGCAGCCCCTATCTGGCAGGCCCTGGAGCTGGCCGACCTCGTTAAGCTGAGTCAGGAAGAGATGAATTTTCTCGCGGCCAACACCTCGCAGGATGAGGTGCTGCAACGACTACTGAACAGTGGCGTGTCGCTGGTGCTACTGACCGATGGCGGCAACCCTTTGCGTTACTTCAGCGCACAGAACGCCGGAACAGTCACGCCACCCAGAGTCTCTATGGTGGATAGCACTGCCGCAGGTGATGCCTTTATTGGTGGATTTATCTATCAGCTTGCCGCAATGGACTGTCAGCCTGACGAGCTGAATACACTGCTGAATATGCCGGACAAACTAGAGCAAGCGCTACGATTCGCCTCCCATTGCGGAGCCTACGCGGTGTCCCATAAAGGAGCCTTCACCTCACTGCCCGGTATAAACGACCTGCAATTATAAACTGCGATATTCGCTAAACAGATCAAAGGCAAGCACATCAACGCGTCCCAAAAGGCCCTGATAGAAACCATTCGATCAGGGCCTTTTTTTGGTTCATCGCGCTTTACCGGGAAAGGAGTCCATCGTGGTAGATAGTACCGGAGCAGGACCTTTAGAATCTAAAACAGACTCGCCACAGAGAACAGCCGGTTAATAGTATTTCTCCGTATCCTTAGCATGCCCTAGCGTTGTTTTTTTCTGCCCGAAAGTTCCACTCCCGTGATAACAGCAATCCGTTGCCGACAAACAATCTCATACCGGGATGAACTGAAATTTGCATCATTCATTTCAATTATTAACAGGGCTCTGAATGATTAAAATCAGAGGTTAATCCTACACCTTTTCAATAGCAGTCAGCGTCAGGTGATCAGGCTCATCCTGATGAGCCCGGCCTGCTACACGCTGATCTGAAAATAATAAAACGAAAAGGTGAATCACGTTGAAAACTTCCATTTTATTAACGTCCGCTGCTATTGGCTGCGTATTAGCCGGTACCGCACAGGCACAACTTGCGTTTGATGCAAATCTTGAACTCGATACCGATGCGGTTGATACCGCAACCTCCTCCACAACCTATGACCAGAACGGTTTTGTCGAACTGAATGTCGCCTCTAAACGTGAAAACGGAGAGTACT
>NZ_JAFFZO010000066.1 GCF_016924145.1 Amphritea pacifica
AGCTCAGCCTTTTCTTCTTCAGTAAGCACAATAGGGGTGGCAATTCGCATGCGATAAGTCCGATTCTCTCAGGGTATTTGAGCTGAGGATACATTAAGAATCATCAAGAGTGAAACACTACACTAGCGTACCTCTCACATACCCCCCAGCACCATCAAAAACTCAGCAGACTTTTTCTAGCAAGCGACGAAGTCGCGTCTAACGACTAACAAGTCACGCAGTGACGTCTAGCCACTCTCGTGCTGTTTACGAGCACATGCTGCCTCTGTAGAGGCACTAGTCATAGAAGCTTCTGTAGAGTGTGCGATAAACCATGACCTTATATCGCGTATCACAACATACCCACATGTTTGATCGACAACAGCCCCTCTGACCACCTTTGTACCAAAATGCTTTTCGACTAAATAGGTCTTATCTGGGGTGTTAATGTCTGCGTACTTACCCGTTAGATCAGCCCTAGCAATTCTGAGAGAAGTATCCAGTAGCGTAGATATGATGCCAGATAAAAGCTGTTTATCTCCATTAGCTAAACGTTCACTTTGTGATGCGCTGAGTTTCGGGCTGAAAACCTGAACGAGATTCTGATAAGTCGGCTTATCATTTTCTTTACTACCATCAATCCAGACAATGGTATTCAGAGAGAACCTATCCATTGCACGAGATGCAAAGAAGATGGGCTTGATATTAACTACCGCCACCGAAGAGCTGGTTTCAACCTGGCTACTCAGACCAGAATCCGTTTGTTCGAGCAAAGCTAACAGGTCTATCCCTTGCGCCAGGTTAATCAGCATGGATATTTCCCCGTTGGCTTTCTCCTGAGCGGCAGAAAGTTTTTTATTTCTTTGTGAGTTTACTAATGATGCATGCGTTCCAATCTGAGCCAGGAGCCCAACAAGACCGGCACCGCCCTGATACATCATTGGAGATGACGACGCTGTATCATCCTTGGCATAAATGCCACGTATATCAACTGACGAACTATCGACCAGAACAAACTTAAGGTCGTTTCCATCATATGATTCAGCTCTGGTATTTACGTGGGTCGTATAATCATCCCGATAGGGTGCGCTAACGCACCCGTTCAAGGTAATGAATATTAACGCAGCTATTAACGCTCGCATTCCGAATCTCACTCTTTATTAGAATGATTTATCAATTTTTACCTTAACATTTTCGACAGCCTGATAATAAGCAGTGGTTACATTGGGATAATCTGGTGCTTCATCCCATGGACCTCCTGGCTGTACCTTCGCATCAATTTTCAAATACTGAAGGTATTCATTACTATTAAGATCTACAGAATAGAGCAAGCCCGCAAGGTAACCTTTAGGGTCGCCATTTGGAATGTAGTTACTAAAGCTGCGGAAGGCGCCATAAGCCTGTAAGTCAAGCACCACAAGTACATCAATATCTAACTGACTTTTAATATCTCTTAAGTCTTTATCTGCAAAGCCTAGCTGATCCTTGAAGTCTTTGAAGTCGTCTAATGGGGTAGAAAGCTCAACCATCTTCACATTTTGAAAGCGAGAAGAGTATTTAGAGTAAACCTGATCTTTGATAGCATCCAGCTCTTCGGTAGAGATAGCACTTTCAAGATGTGTGTCTAACCCACTGGTTAATGCTGACGCGACTGCATAGCATAAAAGGCAGTCGGCCCCCAAAATATGAGTAGTTGCCTTATCTTTAGGAGGAACATAGTAAATACCGATTTTAATGTCATTCTCAGACAGAGTATTGGCATTTAAATATAACTCAGGTTGTGGTGGTGACATTGCACAACCAGATAAAAACGCGATCAGACAAAAGCCAAGCAGATACCTGATTTTAATACGAAGACTTTTCATTGGTTTTCCTTAAAAAGTTGATTTAGAAATACTAAATTATTAATAAATTTGATCTGGTGCTATTTAGCACCTGGTCAAAACATCGATCCTTCCCTCTGGAATCACTCCATTTTCAGAGTTTAAGCTGTCAAACATAATGCGAGATTTAATAGCAGGTTTTGTGTTTATCTTTTCCAAAAATGGCAAAGTAACGTTTTCATCACTCTGGGGCTTAGCCTTCATCGGACGTAAACACTCATTCCAGGCTAACGCTCCAGTCTTAAAGACTCTATTGGCGGGAATGACGGTCTGGCTGGAGCTCCCGCAGACCAGTGACGGGAGTTGCCCTATGCCATCGAGTGGATTCTGTTTTATTTCTGTATCGATCACTTTTAGCAATACTTCGTAAAAGGAGGGTTTCTCAGGGGGAAACAGCGGGCTATTTTTCCGACAGACTAATGCTAAGCGGTCATCTACATTGAATGAACCGAAGCCTCTCAGGATTTGAAAAGAACCATTAAGAATGACTACCAGGATAAAAAACAGCAAGAAGAGCAATGCATCCATATTACATCCATTTCAGTGAGACGCCTTGCGTCTATTTCCCCGGGTCTTCATGACCAACAATATGATAGAGCGAACAATTTGGTGAAGAGTTATAAAACATTTAGGCCGAATTTACTACGTGGCCAGGCTTAACTCAACCCCGAAAGACAACAGAGCCACTACGACCTGCCCAAAACGAGCATGGCCTTTTGCTCTTTCGAGATAAGCAACGAGCAAGTCGCGAAGTGGCGTTCAGGCAACGGCTACTCTCCTATCGGCACGAGGTACCCAGAGGGCATACCAGCGTACCTCCCACATAATCCCAGCACCATCAAAAACTCAGCAGGCTTTTTCTAGCAAGCGACGAAGTCGCGTCTAACGACTAGCAAGTCACGCAGTGACGTCTAGCCACGGCTACTCCCCCATCGGCACGAGGTACCCAGAGGGTATGCAGCGTGTCTCCTACAAAACCTAGCCGTGCATTCATCCCGCAGGCTTTTGATTTCCGAGCCATGAACAACGAGCCAGTCGCGCAGCGACGTTCGAGCGACGGCTTTTCCATCAACATTAAACATAATTTCCGTTCTGGTCACTGTTCGTGAGTCGACCTATAATGCTCAAAATGATCAATTTAATTATTGGATGCGGTTATGGAAGTGTTAAACGCCAGTGATGCCAAACGGGAATTCGGCGAGCTGATTTTAAAAGCCCAAAATGCCCCTGTTGGCATCAATAAAAACGGTAAACCTGTCGCCGTTGTTGTCTCTGCCAGAGAGTATGAGCAACTCAGGACTCTGCAACAGCAGGCGCTGAAAGCTGAGATTGAAGCAGGCCTTGAAGATATTAAGCAGGGTAAAGTCAGCTCCGGATCTGAAGTTATCAACCGGTTAAGGCAGAAGTTTTAGGAGGCGACTATGATCTACATAACCAGAACGTCGATTCGCGACTGCTAGACCGCAGAACAAGTTCGGCTAGCTAGTGTAGTGTTTCACTCTTGATGATTCTTAATGTATCCTCAGCTCAAATACCCTGAGAGAATCGGACTTATCGCATGCGAATTGCCACCCCTATTGTGCTTACTGAAGAAGAAAAGGCTGAG
>NZ_JAFFZO010000067.1 GCF_016924145.1 Amphritea pacifica
GTCCGGGCACATTAGCCCCTGGCCTTGATTAGACGCTTCACTGGCGTGCATTAACAATCAGTAAAGCGGTTTGCACCTGAACTGAGCCTGATACTAACTGGAAATCTATTCCACTGTTTTGAATAGCGCCTATCTCAGGTTAACCGATGAATGTCTAGTACCCCTACTCACATCAGGGATGACGTATTGGTAGGCACCCGTTGAGCACGGGGTAAGAGAGTCTCAATATGTGTTTGTTGCAAACTCGTTTTGGCAACGACAATGACAGACGAAGAAAACTGGCTGACTGATTCATTAAAAAACTGACCGCTTCGCGGCCAGAAAAGAGCGTTATATTCTATTGACTCCGAGGCGGCTCATATGTGTTAGGCATTCCATCACCCGTTGTACATGTAAAGAACAAGTTTCTTTGTGGGGCTTACGACAATTAAACCAATTCGTCCATAAGCATAGTAACTACCTTCACTATTTATTATATCGGTTGCTTGATCCGCAACTGCCTCATCGATTTTAATACAAAAGCCATACCTGCATATGTAGTCATAAACATCAAGGCCCGCCTCTCCTTTTTGTTTCCAATACTCGCTTTCTTTTATTGGTGTTTCATTCCATGAGTGATACTGTCCGCGCCACCTTCTGTTTTTTTGGTCCTTGTTCGCCGGAAGAGTGTTAAAGAACTCAATACCACGCTTCGTAATTTGATTTGCAATTTCTTCAGATAGTGGATAAATCCTTATTCCCGCTTCATTGCCACCAGGGCCAAAACCCCAGGATTCTTCTTCACAATATGTTATAGCACTAACCTTGAGGGCATCTGGAACGACACTTAACTTGAAGTTCCTCTCATAGACCTTGAAGGCTACGACAGGGCTTACAATAAGCACTGAAAGCGCAAGAAAAAAATATGTATGTGGCAATTTTTTATATGCAAAGACAATCCCAGCGATTATCGCCAGAAAGATTAGGAGCAAGATAATGAGCACTATGTAAATCATTTGATGCCTAACGAGACTGTCGGATTAGACGTTTTGACATAATAATATCCATCTACCGCAGCCTTCACCTATTCGTTTTAACGTTTTGCCTGGAAGTAATAATGATTATTCCTCCAGTTCAAACACGCTCTGTATAATGTTTCAACGCAATACAGCCTCGATTTCAGGCATATACTGCCACTTAATGCCTGATCTCACCCTGCGTCGCGATTTTCTCAATATTATGCACCATGCAGTACATTAACCATTGTGCGCTGACCTTCTCTTTGCCTCTGAGCGTAAATCGTTTCAGGCCTTTGTTGCTTTCCAGATTACCGAACACCGGCTCTACCGTACCTAAACGTTGACTATAGATATGGCGTCCCATCGGACTGTCGATCTTCTCTTTCATCCGATCCATATAGCTGACTTCCGGCGTGTTCGCTTTTGGATAAAAACTCACCTGACGCCCTTCCTGCTGGTTCGGTGTCCTCAGGCATTGTCCTTTCAGAGGGCAAACACGGCACTGTTTGCGATAGCCCTGGAAACGAATCACATCACGACCGTCTATCTGTCCCTCAAACCCTAACCACATCCCGTTGCCTGCCGGACAACGACAACTCTTGGTGACAGGATCGTAGTCGAAGTCAGCTGGAATAAACCGTTTCCCGTCCCGGGTCGATCCTCGTTCTTGTCGGCGTTTGGCTTGCTGCTCTGCGTACGTCTCTGAATCGATAAAGCGTGGATCACGCTTGCGGAACTGGTTGTCCGCGATATAACCATCGATGCCCAGCCGATAGATCATCTTCATATTGGCTTCGCTATGAAAGCCACTATCGGCGGTGATCTGTACTTTTTGCAGAATACGGTGTTCCGGCTTTTTCAGCTGTCGGAATTGATGCCGAATACCAAAAAGCATCGGCCTTAAGGTGTGTTGTTCCTGACCTGCACCGTACGCTTGCGCATGCACAATAATCTGGTGTTTGCTATCCACCGCCGCCACGCCGTTATAGCCCTGGATCACGCCTTTAGCGGTTTTCATCTTGGCGCTATCGTTGTCGGTGATATTGCTTTTGACCGGGCGGCCACGCTGACCGAGCCGTTCAGGTTCGGTCGCTAAGTGCTTTTTTATCTTAGCGGAGACCTCTTCCAGCTTTTTGATCTGTGCCTGTTGCCGTTCGGTGATCTCCGGTTGCTGGTCGGTGTTATCAGAGTGCTGATGAGCTTTAAGCATACGGGCGACCGCACGATCTATTTTGGCTTGTTTACGGTTCAGCTCTGCCCGTGTTCCACTCCACTCTTTAGCCGCATTGGATGGCATTTTACAGCCGTCGATAGCAAACATTTCCCGACCAATCAGGTTCATGCCATCACACACCATCAGGACCTGAGTAAACAGAGGAGCAATCACATCCTCCATCCGCGTAATGAATTCTGCGATAGTGCTGTGGTGCGGCTGACTGTCTGCGGACAGGGCCATGAAGAGTACATTTTCACGGCAGGCCTGGGCTATTTTACGACTGGAGGTGATACCCCTTGAGTAGGCAAATAAAACGATCTTCAACAGGATAGCGGGATCATAAGCCGGGGCTCCGTTGTAATCATTGCGATAACGGGATTCAAACAAACTCATATCGAGATCATTATCGACCACATGACTGAGGGTATATTCGAAAGTGCCTGGCTGAATCTGATCCGCAAAACGTAGCGGAATCATCTTGGTCTGGTTGTAGTCGTAGTGTTTGAAGCGCGCCATCCCTTGCATCCTGCGGGGTAAAGTTCTTTTGATCGATTGTAGCGGGAGCGGCGTCCATCTACCAGTGGTTGCCGGACTTATCCGACAGCCTCAACGCCGCACTAAAGGGCCGAGCGTAGCGAGGTCCCAGTGAGCGAAGCGAACGATTTTCAGTGCTTTGTTATGCATTTTTTCTGCCGCTCAAGTATTTATAGACATTTAGAAGTAAAGTTAGCACTAATCCAACGACGATACTTACTCCAAAAAACCAGCTCGCCCATAAAGTTGCCAACGACAACCAATTGATAATGCCTTCACAATGGAATTCACATTGAGGATTGTGTGTCCAACCAATGAAGCACATTACTAGGCTTATGATTAAGCCGAGTATCGTACTAATCTTGAATCCCTTCACCATTACTTTGACTTCACCTTAATTGCAGTCATGGTAGAGCGCCCCGTTACCGAGACGACCCCACACAGATCCGGACGTGCGGAACTACCGCATCCGGCTCTTCAATAATATCCTCGCCCGTGGAAAACACAGACCCTCAATACCAGTCCACTGCTATCACTCTTTTACTCACTCGCATGGGCTGGATTCCAAAATATCTTAACATCTCCTTCATCCCTGACCACGTGTAACTTTTCCGACCACTTCGCCG
>NZ_JAFFZO010000068.1 GCF_016924145.1 Amphritea pacifica
TGATGGGTAACTGCGATAGAGAACAATACTGTAGGAGGCGCGCCCTCGCGGCGATTATACAGCCCTCCGATATAGCCTTTGGTACGGTGGTAATTCCACCGGAAAATAAATCTGTCCCCTTTATTGTTGCGGCGATTATACAGCCCTCCGATATAGCCTTTGGTACGGTGGTAATTCCACCGGAAAATAAATCTGTCCCCTTTATTGTTGTTCAGGATACAGCTCTCTATCAGCAAGAATCTATAAATAAAACAGCCATATGGGACGTTTGATAAAAGCATATCTGGCCCTGATTTAGAATGATTTATTTTGATTTAGAATATGCCTGTCCCTTTGTTTTGCCATCAAACGAACCGCTTCGATTTTAAACTCGCGGGTATATGTCTTGTAAGGCTTTCTTTTGTTGGTCATAGAGATACTCCTTTGACGACATTGTCGCTAATTAAAAGTATCCGTTAAACTGGGGAGCTTCACTCCGACCCCTTGATCCTCTTATCATGAATCTATTTATCGTTAGTATTAGGTATATCCAAAACAAATAGAGGACTTTTAACCGTCACGCTTTTCGCATACCAACTCCCATCAACTTTTTCCAAAGTTGCCCCAATAACTGCATTTGATTCAGTGAAGTTGCAATGAAACTCAACAGTGGCACGCGGCGTGTTTCCAAAAACAAAGCTAGCCTTATTATCATCCCTTTTAGGACACCCCTCAAATTGGCCAAGAGAAATCAATGCATTTTTAGTATCTCGGCTAGAGCCAAATGAGGAGTCTACATGCTCAAAACTCTTCAAAAACGACCCCATGAATTGTGTAATTTCCTGCTCATATATATTCGACTTATGATTTAAATAATAAAAAGCCGCTCCCGCAAGAATCATTACTACGATAAGGACAATACCCATTCCAGACAAACATAATTGTATTTTTCTTCTAGCAGTCATTTGCTAAACCTGCTGCACACATTCGAGCATGCGCTGGCCCAAGGCCTAGTTTTCCATTTAGCATACCGTTCTCGGGATTCAAAGGATCCTTTCCCTCTACTTCCACGGTAACCCCCGACTTATGTCTGATCTTAACTGACATTGTTGCATCTCCATTATTTTGTCCTGCACAAACAGCAACACTTCCTGATGAACAAATTTTTGCAGATCCCTCTGTTAAATTTACATTACCAGCTGAAGCAGTCCCGTTAGAATCAACTGAAAGACCGCCGTTCTCTGCCCCAAACAACACAAGACCATCCTGATTTATACCAAAAGTAAATTTGCCCACTTTAAATGTCCAATCCAGAGAAACTTTGAGCCCTGTATTTCCCTCTGTCTGTTCATTATACGAATTCTCCGCATTAAACATCTGCGTAAACGCGGCACTAGCCGCGCCATTGGAAAACTTGCCTCCCCCGAGCACTGAAGCGGTGCCTCCAATCGCCGCAGCCGTAAGCACCCGATAAGGTCTATTCTCTAGTTTAGTACCCCAAATATCCTTATTAACATTCTTTAATGAAGCAGCAAAGGCCGAAGCGATAAAGCCATCCTTAAAGGTACCTCCCTGGATCTTTGACATTACACCACCAACGACACCGTTACCAATGACATTCGCTACAGGGACAGTATTAAAGTCGAAGGTCGTCCCAACCCATTGTGCTGCAGCAGAACTGGCCAGCGTTACGAGCCCTGATCTAAGTGCTAATCCTACATTACCAGTAACAGCATATGTTGTTGCGCTATTATACATTGCCAAAAATTGTGGACATGCCGCGTTTGCTATATAACACCCTACAGCCTGAACGAGGCCATTGATGATAGGCACACTAGCGAAAGCTCTAAGTACATCTCCAGCAAAACTTGTAATGCTATGCCCTAGTTTGACAATATTTTGACCAATAAAACCACCCAGCACATACCCACTCGGATCCGTATACTTCAACGGATTGTTATGCGTATAACTATACCGGTTAAAGCCCTGAGTCGAATACGGAAATTGCATGGTAGGATCCGCACTCAAAAACCGTCCCAACGCCGCATCATATACCCGACCATTCATATGGATCAGACCCACATCATCCAGATGCTCATGGCCGGTAAAGCCGCGGTTGGTCAACACTGGGATCAGATTGACGCCTGCCGTGGCTTCCCGCCAGTTGTTCTGACGGCGGCCACCGAAGGGATCAAAACTCATCCGGTCGACGATATTACCCACCGCATCGGTGATGGTGTCCACACTGCCCAGGTTATCCTTGTGCAGATAGCGGGTTTGCGGTGCTTTCACCGCTCCCAGACTATCCAGACCGGAGCTGTGGATCGCCACCAGTGAACCACCGGCATAGATAAACTGCTTGTGGGTGATCATCTGTGGTGTGTTGCTGTTGGTGATCCGCTCGTACAGCTTACCAATATAGATCGTTTTGTTACCGTTGGATTCGGTTTTCAGATAACGGCTGCGATCCGGGCCGTATTTGAAGTTCAATAAAGGGACAGGCATATTCCAAATGAGAGCGATAAAGGGACAGGCATATTCCAAATCACAACCATATATTCCTGTTATATCTGGCTAAGGCAGTCCTTTATTTTTTAACCCACCCCTATTGAGAGCCAGTATCCCCGACATCTGCTTTTTTCGGGCACAAGCATCCCATAGCCTACGAATATCTGCTTGTTTACTTCTATAGTTTGGGTCGGTTGTTACTGCAAAAGTCGTTTCAGTTGGGTTGCTCCAGCAATATGCCGTTGTTGGTGCCGTTTCAGGTAGCCTTCAATGCGCGTGCTATGGCCGATAACGGTGGCGATATGTATGCCTTGCGGTCGCATCAGTTGCAACCAGTGATCGGTATCAATCCCGAGCCTGGCGAGTATCGGCGGGGTATCCGCTGTAATATAACCCCGCTTGGTGGGATGAATCGCCCGCCCGGTATAATCAACCAACTCCAGATAGTCATGCAGTTCATAGCTGATCGCCGCTGTTTCAGCCTGCCGGGGATCAAAGC
>NZ_JAFFZO010000069.1 GCF_016924145.1 Amphritea pacifica
ATTGCCCATCATAACAGCAATCCGAAGCCATTTATTTGGACTAAAAGTGCCCGAGACATTCTGGAAAAAGTTATTCGTGCCAACAGTCGCTTAAGCTCTAAACAGAATGCAACACTACACTAGCAGTAAACGTGCATGTAACAAGTTATCTATTGCTGCTTTTTCCAGATAAGTTGTTGCTAACTTATCATCAGAAAAAGGATTATTTCTATTCCCATAATAAATCCCCCAGTACAGGTTTGTTATCGGATCATCTTTATCTAATTGAATAATCTTTTCTCTAGCATTCTCCCATTTCTGAGAAGATAGCGCATCATAGGCTTCATCGCTGATAGATAAATCATTAGCTGAGAAAACACTCGGCGATAAAGCGAATAGGATGAATACATATAGAAGATACCTGAATTTTAACAATTTCTATCTCCATTAACAGCACAGTTAATCCTTTGTTCCCTTTTCTTATAATTTAAATCCTGTCCAACTTCTGATTGCTCTAAAATCGCATAAGGGGCAACTTCAAATGAAGCTTCGATCTTGAAACCTAAACTTTTACTACCAGCATGCCCCCCAAACTCAACATTCCCGTCAGAATTTCCTTTAAGGGTAAAGAACTTTAACACATCTCCCCCGAAGCTTTTAAGATCATCAATAATATTGTAAGAAGCATTTGCATTCCCTACGGCGGCGGAGGCTTGACCAGTAGAATCCATGCTAAGAGCAGAGTATGCACCCGTTGCACTTAAATCGCCTGAATCATTAACACTAACAGCTCCTTTTAATGGCCCCTTACTAATTTCAAATCCTGCTTTAAATTTTGCCCTTTCCTTCTCCATGGTTGCTTCCGCATTAAACATCTGCGTAAACGCGGCACTAGCCGCACCATTGGTAAATTTACCGCCCCCGAGCACTGAAGTGGTGCCTCCAATCGCTGCAGCCGTAAGCACCCGATAAGGTCTGTTCTTAAGCTCTGTACCCCAAATATCCCTATTAATATTCTTTAATGAAGCGGCAAAGGCCGAAGCGATAAAACCTTCCTTAAACGTTCCTCCCTGGATCTTTGACATTACACCACCAACGACACCGTTACCAATGACATTCGCTACAGGGACAGTATTAAAGTCGAAGGTCGTCCCAACCCATTGTGCTGCAGCACAACTGGCCAGGGTTACGAGTATATAAGGGACAATAAAGGGGACAGATTTATTTTCCGGTGGAATTACCACCGTACCAAAGGCTATATCGGAGGGCTGTATAATCGCCGCGAGGGCGCGCCTCCTACAGTATTGTTCTCTATCGCAGTTACCCATCAGGAAAAAGGGGGGCAGATTTATTTATAGGTCATCAGGCCAGTGTCGAATGGCGCTGGCCTTTTTCTTTGTGTGCCGTTCGGCCAGCAGGCCGTGCAGTTGGCTTCAGCCCGAGTGATCAGTTCCTGCCAGCCGGGCGCGCAGATGGGACCAGCGATAAAGGGACAGGCATATTCCAAATCACAACAAATCAAGGCCATATATTCCTGTTATATCTGGCTAAGGCAGTCCTTTATTTTTTAACCCACCCCTATTGAGAGCCAGTATCCCCGACATCTGCTTTTTTCGGGCACAAGCATCCCATAGCCTACGAATATCTGCTTGTTTACTTCGATAGTTTGGGTCGGTTGTTACTGTAAAAGTCGTTTCAGTTGGGTTGCTCCGGCGATATGCCGCTGCTGGTGCCGTTTCAGGTAGTCTTCAATACGCGTGCTATGGCCGATAACGGTGGCGATATGTATGCCTTGCGGTCGCATCAGTTGTAACCAATGATCCGTATCAATTCCCAGTCTGACGAGTATCGGCGGAGTATCCGCTGCAATATAACCCCGCTTGGTGGGATGAATCGCCCGCCCGGTATAATCAACCAACTCCAGATAGTCATGCAGGTCATAGCTGATCGCCACTGTTTCAGCCTCTCGGGGATCAAAGCGTTTGAGTGTTAATGCGATGGCATCTTGCTCCTGCGGGGTTTCTATCCGCTGTTTGACTGAGGTAAATGCCGATTGCTCGGGCGTCTCGGCGATGCCTGCTCGTATTGGGTTAAGGTCAACATACGCCATGCAGCTCAGTAGTGCCTGCTCGTCCAGCAAGGCCTGACTTTTAAAACGCGCTTCCCAGAAATGCCCCCGACAGCTATCCTCCTGATTGGCTCTCGGGCGATATATTCATTCAGACTGCGCATAAACCAGCTGATATCGGCTAACCGTACGCGCCAGGTCTCAGCTATTTCTGAGACGGTTTGCCGTTCGGCGACGCCTAATGCCTCTCCCGCCCGGTAGC
>NZ_JAFFZO010000007.1:0-87935 GCF_016924145.1 Amphritea pacifica
AGCTCAGCCTTTTCTTCTTCAGTAAGCACAATAGGGGTGGCAATTCGCATGCGATAAGTCCGATTCTCTCAGGGTATTTGAGCTGAGGATACATTAAGAATCATCAAGAGTGAAACACTACACTAGCTACTTTCTCAGCTTTATTAAAAAAGGCCAACACATCTCTGCATCAGCCTTTTTTAAACACTCAACCGGTCTATAACATCTCAACCGCTACCGCTGTGGCTTCACCGCCACCGATACAGAGCGAAGCAACGCCCTTTTTCTTACCCTGGTTTTTCAGTGCGTAGAGTAGCGTGACCAGAATGCGGGAACCGGATGATCCGATGGGGTGACCCAGTGCACAGGCGCCGCCGTTGACGTTGACTTTTGACGCATCCAGCCCCAGTTCGCTGATCGCCAGCATGGTAACGACGGCGAAGGCTTCGTTGATCTCATAGAGATCAACATCGTCTTTGCTCCAGCCTGCCCGGGTCAGTACTTTATCAATGGCACCGATCGGCGCGATGGTAAACTCGGCGGGCAGTTGGGCATGGGTTGAATGGGCGACGATCCGTGCCAGCGGCTGTAAACCGCGTTTCTGTGCTTCGGATTCACGCATCAGCACCAGCGCCGAACCGCCATCGGAGATGGAGCTGGAGTTCGCTGCGGTGATGGTACCATCTTTTTTGAAAGCCGGTTTCAGCTGACGGATCTTATCTTTTCGTGCATTGCCCGGCTGTTCATCGGTGTCAACCAGCGTGTCACCCTGACGGGTTTTCACCGTCACCGCGGCAATCTCATCTTTGAAAGCACCGCTCTCGATTGCTGCCAGCGCCTTGTCCAGTGAGCCGATAGCGAAATCATCCATCGCCTCGCGGGTGACATTGAAATCATCGGCGCTCTTCTGGGCAAAACTCCCCATCAGACCGCCTTCATAGGCGTCCTCCAGACCATCAAAGAACATATGATCGATCACCTGCTGGTGTCCCATGCGCATACCGGCACGGGCCTTCGGCAGCAGATAGGGTGACAGGCTCATGTTTTCCATCCCCCCGGCCACCATAATATCCACCTGCCCCGCTTTAAGCTGATCGTGTGCCAGCATCACCGCTTTCATGCCGGAGCCACACATCTTGTTGACGGTGGTTGCCCCGGAAGCATCGTGAATACCTGCAGCACGAGCCGCCTGACGGGCGGGTGCCTGTCCTAATCCAGCAGGCAAAACGCAGCCCATAATCACTTCATCAATATCACTGCCCTGAAGAGCAGCACGTTCAAGCGCTGCTTTAATCGCCGTAGCGCACAGATCGGGTGAACGCACTTCGCTTAATGCGCCCATCATGCCCCCCATGGGTGTTCGGGCAGCACTGACAATTACCACTGAATCCTGACTCATATCTCTCTCCAAACCCACCAACATGTTACTGAATGGGATAACTAAAAAGGACGCAGATAGCGTCCCTTTCCGACTTAATAATAGTTAACCGAAGTTCTTTTTAACCAGTTTCTGGAACTCACCCACAATACCGCTACGGAATGCCAGTACACAGACGATAAAGATGATGCCCATAATAATGTGGATATAGTTACCCAGCTCACCGCCGGACAGCATATTCTGAATCGAGATCACCACACCGGCACCCACCAGCGGCCCGAAGATGGTACCCATACCGCCCAGCAGGGTCATCAGCACCACTTCGCCGGACATATGCCAGTGGACATCGGTCAGTGACGCCAGCTGGAATACCAGCGTTTTTGTGGAACCCGCCAGACCTGCGAGTGCCGAGGAGATAATAAAGGCCACCCACTTGTAATCATTGACGTTGTAACCCAGCGATACAGCACGGGGCTCATTCTCCCGGATCGCTTTGAGAATCTGTCCAAACGGTGAGTGTACCGTGCGCTGCACCAGCCAGAACCCGAAGATAAAGATCGCCAGCACAAAGTAATACATGGCAAAGTTATCATTCAGATCGATCAGGCCAAACAACTCTCCACGGGGTACGCCCTGCAAGCCATCTTCACCGCCGGTAAAGGGCGCCTGCAGGTAGAAGAAGAACGCCAGCTGCGCCAGCGCCAGGGTTACCATCGCAAAGTAGATCCCCTCACGCTTAACCGCCAGCTTGCCGTAAACAGCACCCAGCAGCCCGGCCCCCAGAGTACCCGCCAGAATCCCCAGCTCCGGCGTCAGCCCGGTGTGCAACATCAGGTAGCCGGTGATATATCCGCCGGTCCCGAGAAACACCGCATGACCAAAGGACAGCAAGCCAACAAAGCCCAGCAACAGGTTGAAAGCACAGGCAAACAGCGCGAAACACAGCAGTTTCATCAGAAATACCGGATAGACAATACTCGGTGCCACCAGTGCTATGACGATCAGAAACAGATAGAGCTTATTCATTTTTATCATGTCATTTATCTCCTGCCAGATGGCTCAGGCCTCTTTACCAAACAGACCGGCCGGCTTAACCAACAGCACGATCACCATAAACAGGAAGATGACGGTAGTGGATGCTTCCGGATAGAAAAACTTCGTCAGCCCTTCAACGACCCCCATCATCAGACCGGTCAGAATCGCTCCACCAATAGAGCCCATTCCGCCGATAACCACAATGGCAAACACCACGATCAGAATATTGGAGCCCATCTCCGGACTCACGGAATACACCGGCGCCGCCAGCACCCCGGCAAAAGCGGCCAGCGCCACGCCAAAACCGAAGGTCAGCGTGGTGATCAGCGGCACATTGATACCGAAGCCCTGCATCAGCTGAGGATTCTCCGTGCCCGCCCGCAGATAAGCCCCCAGCTTGGTTTTTTCAATCACCCACCAGGTGCTGAAGCAGACCACCAGCGAGCTGACGATAATCCAGGCTCGGTAGTTTGGCAGGTACATAAACGGCAACTTGGTACCGCCTTTCAGTTCAGTCGGAATCTGATAAGGCAAACCGGAAGAGCCATAGAAATGGGTAAACAGCCCCTGTAGCACCAGCGCCACCCCAAAGGTCAGCAACAGACTGTAGAGGTGATCCTCATTGGCAATGGGACGCACCAGAAAACGCTCCATCAGGATCGCCAGAACACCAACCGCCAGTGGCACCAGCAGCAGCGCCCACCAGTAGTTGATGCCCATATAATTGAGAGCCATCCAGGCAAAGAATGCGCCGAGCATATACATCGCGCCCTGCGCGAAGTTTATGATTTTTAACAGACCAAAAATAATCGCCAGACCGAGACTCAGCAGCGCATAGAATGAGCCATTGATCAGCCCCACCAGCAGCTGTCCCGACAGCGCAAACAGATTTATACCAAATATCGTCGCCATAACATCACCCAGAGAAGCAAAGATGGTGTATGCAACCGCCCCCTTCAAGCCGATTGCATACAGTCCTTTCAGACTATCTTTTCAAACTAACTTCTTATGAAAAGACCGGAGGGTATGCAGCAGCACTGCACCGCCCTCCTGATTTCAGGCTCTTGCTTAAGAATTACTTGAAATCACACTCAGGCAGCATCGGATTAAACGCTACATCACCTGGAATAGTCGCTTCGATGTTGTAGATATCATCGGCAGACTGACGGCTTGCGGCATCTTTGATGCTCACCAGCAGCATATCGTGGACCATCCGGCCATCGTTACGCAGGTAGGCGTTACGGGCAAAGAAATCATCCGGCTTAGAGGCCTTCATCTGCTTCATAACCGCATCGGATTCATCCGTACCCGCCGCTTTAACAGCATTCAGGTAGTGCATGGTCATAGAGTAAGCACCGGCGTGTGGCATGGCAGGGATAGAACCGTGACGCGCTTTAAACCGGGCAGACCATTCGCGGGTCTGGTCATCCATATCCCAGTAGAAGCCAGTGGTCGCCTTCATGCCTGCAGCGATAGCAGGGTCTAGTGCCTGAGCGTTAGGGGTGAATACCAGCAAGCCAGCAACATCAGTGGTTTCAGTCAGACCAAACTCTGCTGCGGTTTTCAGCGAGTTAACGAAGTCAGTACCGGCGTTTGCCAGACCAACGACATCAGCGCCAGACGCCTGTGCCTGCAGAACATAAGAGGAGAAGTCAGTGGTGCCCAACGGTGCACGCACCGCTCCGACCACTTCACCGCCGCTGGATTCGATAACCTTCGTGGCAATCCCTTCCAGGGCGTGACCAAACGCATAGTCAGCGGTAATGAAGAACCACTTCTTCTTGCCGGATTCAACCATCGGCTTAACGGTACCGTTTGCCAGTGCCGCGACGTTATAGGTCCAGTGTGCATTGTAGGGAGAACAGGCTTTGGTGGTGAAAGCATTACTGGCAGAGGCCGAGATCAGGGCGATCTTCTTAGCGTCGGTCAGCACTTTAGTCACGGCACCTGTTACCGATGAAGCCACCAGACCGGTTACTACATCAACATTCTCATCCTCGATCCACTGACGCACTTTCGCAGAGCCCACATCCGGCTTGTTCTGGTCATCAGCGCTAACAATCTCGATCGGCTTACCGAGCACGGTGCCGCCAAAATCTTCGACCGCCATCTCGACGGCGGTAACACAGCCCTGGCCACAGATATCAGCATATACGCCGCCCATATCCGCCAGTACACCGATTTTAACCACATCGTTAGAGATGCCTTCGGCCTGAACACCGGTGGCTGCGGCCACGCTCATCGCTACAGCCAGTAGGGTCTTCTTCATTGCTTTCATTTTGTCACTCCTGCTTGAGAACTTGTTATTTTTATCGAACTTCATGATTAGAGCTTTTTTACTACAACGCGTTTTCGGGCTTCAGACGCCCAGGTAGGTATTCAACAGTTCCGTTTTTGCTTCCAGCTCATGCTTCTGAACCTCTTCTACGATATGACCATGTTCCATAACATAGTGACGATCAGCGATAGGCGCAGCAAAACGGAAGTTCTGTTCAACCAGCAAAACTGTCAGGCCCCGCTCCTTGAGCATCACCAGAACCTCAGCCAGTTTTTGCACAATGACCGGAGCCAGCCCCTCTGTAATCTCATCGAGTAACAGAATATTTGCACCGGTTCGCAGAATTCGGGCCATCGCCAGCATCTGCTGCTCCCCGCCTGAGAGGCGGGTCCCCTGGCTATAACGGCGTTCAGCCAGGTTGGGGAAAATGTCATAGATCTCTTCAACGCTCATGCCATCAGAGCGAACGTTAGGCGGCAGCATCAGGTTCTCTTCCACATTCAGACTGGAGAAAATCCCCCGTTCTTCAGGGCAGTACCCCACCCCCAGATGGGCGATCTTATGGGCTGCCATGCCGATGGTCTCATTACCATTGATATTGATCTTACCGGTGCGGCGCCCCACCATATTCATAATCGCTTTCAGCGTGGTTGACCGGCCTGCGCCATTACGTCCCAGCAGAGTGACCAGTTCTCCCTGCATAATGGTCATATCGATACCATGGAGAATATGTGACTCGCCATAGTAGGCATGCAGATCACTGATACGCAGCTTTTCACCTGTTGTGCTCATGCAACGTCCTCCTTCTTCGCAGCATTCGCGGCAGCGGTTTCTGCAGCGATGGCATTCGCCACCTCGTCATCCGCTTCAACCCCCATATAGGCTTCACGGACACGCGGATCCTGAGACACGGTTGCATAGTCGCCCTCGGTAAGAATGGCGCCTCGTTGTAATACGGTAATCTTGTCGGCCAGCTGAGCCACCACATGCAGGTTATGCTCAACCATCAGAATGGTGCGGTTAGCCGAGACTTTTTTAATCAGATCGGCCACCACACTGACATCTTCATGGCCCATGCCCTGGGTCGGTTCATCCAGCAGCAACATCTCAGGGTCCAGCGCTAAAGTGGTAGCGATCTCCAGCGCGCGTTTGCGACCATAGGGCAGATCGACAGTGACCGTGTTGGCGTAGCCTTTCAGCCCCACCTCATCCAGCAGTTCAAGAGCCCGGGCATCGAGTTTTTGCAAAACCTTTTCCGACTTCCAGAAATGAAAGCTGTTGCCCTCTTTTCGCTGCAGGGCGATACGCACGTTCTCAAGCACTGAGAGGTGTGGGAACACCGCCGAGATCTGAAATGAACGCACTATCCCTTTTCGGGCGATCGCGGCGGACTTCAGATAGGTGATATCTTCACCGTTGTAGAGAATAGTGCCACGGGAGGGTGTCAGAAATTTCGTCAGCAGATTAAATACCGTTGTCTTACCGGCACCATTAGGGCCGATCAGCGCGTGTATTGTTCCCCGCTCAACCTGAAGATTTACATCGTCAACGGCAGTAAAGCCCTTGAATTCCTTAACCAGATTTCTGGTCTCGAGAACATAGTCGGCACTCATTAAGAAGCAGCCTCACTTATATTTGTTTTTATTATCAGATGGGCAACCACAACCACGTTGTCCATGTCAGCCTTGCAGCCAAGTTAGCAATTTCCCCTACAGGTTAACAAGTACTACTTTAGTATAATAATAAGTGCCTGCTTATGTAGATAACGAAATTTATTACTACATATCAATGACTTAAAAACAATCCTACGAAATGTAACATTCCGGCAAATTAAAAAAACACACTTTACGTTTACGTAAACTTCCGCTACATTAAATCCCATAAGCGTCAGGAAGCAGATTATGAACACACGTACTTTTTCTATCAGTGAGCTGGCAAGTGAGTTTGATGTCACCACACGCAGCATCCGCTTTTATGAAGACCAGCAGTTGCTCTTCCCCACCCGCCGTGGGCAAACACGCATCTACAGTGCCCAGGACAGAGTGCGGTTGAAGTTGATTCTCAGGGGCAAGCGGCTGGGCTTTTCGCTGGCGGAAACCCGGGAGCTGTTTGCCCTGTGGGATGAAACCCCGACCGGCAGTATGAAACAGCTGCAGTTGCTGATGGCTAAAATTGAAGAAAAGAAAGCAGCCCTTGAACAGCAGTTAAATGATATCGCCATGCTTCAGCTGGAACTGGACAGCGCAGAGAGTCGCTGCCGCGAAGCGATGGCTGATCTGACGGAGAAAACGCTCTAGACCGCCTTAGCAATACGACAGGTTGGCGGAGAAAGATTGATCAATAACGAAGTAACAACAATAAACACAAACCGGAGACGAAACCGGCAGCGACAACAAAGCTGCCCTATCGACTCCTTAAGCCAGGTGGACAGAAAATGATTGCACAGTACAGCTCACTTAATTTCGGACTCGGCGAAACTCTGGATATGCTGCGGGAGCAGATTAACAGTTTTGCTGCACGGGAGATCGCTCCCCGCGCCGAGCAGATCGATCATGATAATGAGTTCCCCAACGATCTGTGGCGCAAATTCGGTGATATGGGTCTGCTGGGTATTACGGTTAAAGAGGAGTACGGCGGTGTTGAGATGGGTTATCTGGCACACATGATCGCGATGGAAGAGATCAGCCGTGCTTCAGCCTCTGTTGGCCTCTCTTACGGTGCCCACTCTAACCTCTGTGTTAATCAGATCCACCGCAATGGTACCCATGAGCAAAAGCTCAAATACCTGCCAAAACTGATCAGCGGCGAACATATCGGCGCGCTGGCGATGTCTGAGCCGAATGCCGGTTCCGATGTGGTTTCAATGAAACTGACGGCTCGCGACAACGGTGACCACTACCTGCTCAATGGCAACAAAATGTGGATCACCAACGGTCCTGATGCCAACACCTATGTTATCTATGCCAAGACCGATCTGACTGCCGGACCTAAAGGGATCACCGCTTTTATTGTTGAACGTGATTATCCTGGCTTCTCCCGTCATCAGAAACTGGACAAGCTGGGGATGCGCGGCTCCAACACCTGCGAACTGGTGTTCCAGGATTGCCCGGTGCCTAAAGAGAATATTCTTGGCGAACTGAACGGTGGCGTTAAAGTACTGATGTCGGGTCTGGACTATGAGCGTCTGGTGCTGGCCGGTGGCCCACTGGGTATCATGCAGGCGGCCATGGATATCACCATCCCTTATACCCGCGACCGGGTACAGTTTGGCAAAGCGATCGGTGAGTTCGAAATGGTACAGGGCAAAGTGGCCGATATGTACACGCTGATGAACGCCTCCAAGTCCTATGCTTACACCGTTGCCAATGCTGCGATGCGTGGTGAAACTTCCCGTAAAGACTGTGCAGCCGTCATCCTCTATACCGCAGAGATGGCCACCAGGATTGCCCTGGATGCGATCCAGCTGCTCGGCGGCAATGGCTATATTAACGAGTTCCCCACCGGTCGCCTGCTGCGCGATGCGAAACTCTATGAGATCGGTGCCGGTACATCGGAGATCCGCCGGATGCTGATCGGTCGTGAGCTGTTCCTGAATAAGTAAACCCGTTTTCCATCAGTGGACTTTATGGGGAATGGTGTTCTGCACCTCCCCTCTTTTTCACTGTGAATCATGACGAATTCAGACAAGGCGTTTTTTGAGCATTGATCGGGCAGTTGTTATGGGTAAACACTCTATCCAACTGTTCTGAGAGAAGCATTAACGAGTGACGCCGGAGAGAAAGCAATGGCAACGATAAAAACAAAAATTAACCCGCGGGCTGAAGAGTTTCGCGCTAACTATGACGCCATGGACGCCGTCGTAGGGGATCTGCGCGATAAAGCAGCACAGATTCATCAGGGTGGCGGCGCCAAATATCAGGAACGTCACCTCTCCCGCGGTAAACTGCTACCCCGGGAGCGGATCAACGCCCTGCTGGACGAAGGTTCCCCCCTGCTAGAGCTGTCACAACTGGCCGCCTATAAGGTCTACGATGACGATGTACCTGCTGCCGGCATCATTACCGGTATCGGCCGTGTCAGAGGCGTTGAGTGTATGATTATCGCCAACGACGCCACCGTTAAGGGCGGCACCTATTTCCCGCTGACGGTGAAAAAACATCTGCGGGCACAGGAGATCGCCGAACAGAATCACCTGCCCTGTATCTACCTGGTGGATTCAGGAGGGGCCAACCTGCCCCAACAGGATGATGTCTTCCCCGACCGCGATCATTTCGGCCGTATCTTCTATAACCAGGCGCGTATGTCTGCCAAAGGGATTCCCCAGATCGCTGTAGTAATGGGCCTCTGTACCGCGGGCGGTGCTTATGTACCGGCGATGGCGGATGAATCCATTATTGTGCGCAATCAGGGCACCATCTTCCTGGCCGGGCCACCGCTGGTAAAAGCGGCCACCGGTGAAGTAGTCAGCGCCGAAGATCTGGGCGGTGCCGATGTGCACTGTAAAGTCTCCGGGGTCGCCGACCATTACGCCGAAAACGATCAGCATGCGCTGGAGATCGCCCGCACCTGCGTGGCCAGCCTGAACCGCCGCAAAGAGATCAACATTAAAACTCAGGCCCCCAAAGAACCGCTCTATCCGGCTGATGAGCTGTACGGCATTGTCGGTACCGACCTGAGAAAACCCTACGATGTTCGCGAAGTGATTGCCCGCATCGTCGATGGTTCTGAATTTGATGAGTTTAAAAAACTCTACGGCACCACACTGGTGACCGGGTTTGCCCATATACATGGCTATCCCGTCGGCATCATCGCCAACAACGGTATTCTCTTTGGTGAGTCAGCACAGAAAGGTGCCCACTTTATCGAGCTGTGCTGCCAGCGCAAAATTCCGCTGCTGTTCCTGCAAAACATCACCGGCTTTATGGTGGGGCAGAAATATGAATCAGAGGGTATCGCCAAGCACGGTGCGAAGATGGTGATGGCGGTGGCCTGTGCCGATGTGCCGAAATTTACCGTGCTGATCGGCGGCAGCTTTGGTGCCGGCAACTACGGCATGTGCGGCCGGGCCTACAGCCCCAACCTGATGTTTATGTGGCCTAACGCCCGTATCTCAGTGATGGGCGGCGAGCAGGCAGCAGGGGTTCTGGCAACCGTAAAACGGGACAATATGAACCGTACCGGTGAACAGTGGTCGGCTGAAGATGAAAGCGCTTTCAAAAAACCGATCATCGATACCTATGAGCATCAGGGACACCCCTACTACGCTTCTGCCCGCCTCTGGGATGACGGCGTGATCGATCCAAAACAAACCCGCGATGTGATCGGCATGAGTCTGTCTGCCGCACTCAATAAGCCGGTGGGTGACACCCGCTTCGGTGTATTCCGGATGTGATGGAGGATCAGACAATGACAATCAATACACAACAACTGGTGCTGTTGGAAAAAAGTGCCAACGGCGTTGCCGAGCTGATTATCAACCGCCCAGAGGTTCACAATGCCTTTGACGATGGCGTGATAGAACAGCTGATCCACTGCCTTGAAGCCACCCATGAAGACCCTGAAGTGCGGGTATTGGTGCTGCGCTCCCGGGGTAAAAACTTTTCTGCCGGTGCCGACCTGGGCTGGATGAAGCGGATGGCCAACAACACCCATGAAGAAAACATGGTCGATGCCGGCCGTCTGGCAAAACTGATGGAACTGCTGCACAACCACAGCAAACCCACCATCGCCCTGATTCAGGGTGCCGCCTACGGTGGTGCAGTAGGCCTGGCAGCCTGTTGCGATATCGTGATTGCCGCCGAGAGCAGTTCATTCTGTCTTTCAGAGGTCAAAATCGGACTGATTCCCGCCGTGATCAGTCCCTATGTAGTACGTGCCATTGGTGAACGCCAGTCACGCCGCTATTTCCTCACCGCAGAACTGTTCAGCGCCCAGGCTGCGCAACAGTTTGGCCTGGTGCATGAGGTCGTTGAAAACGTTGAACAACTGGACGAAGCCTGCGACCGGTTTGTCGCCTCGCTACAAAAAAACAGTCCCCAGGGGATGAAAGCCGCTAAACAGCTTATCTATGCCGTCAGCCAGAAAGAGATCACCGCTGAAGTGATCGATGACACCGCCCGTCGCATCGCAGATATCCGCGTCAGCGACGAAGGTCAGGAAGGGCTGAGCTCCTTCCTGCAGAAGCGTAAACCGAACTGGATTCAGGAGTAAGCGGCATGTTTAATAAAATTCTAATAGTAAATAGAGGCGACCAGTTGTGTAGCAATCTGGCGGCGAAGCCAAATTGCATGTCGACGCACGCAGTGCGTACAGGCGAGTTCGACACGGAGGCACAACATGTTTAATAAAATACTCATAGCTAACCGTGGAGAAATCGCCTGCCGGGTTATTCAGACCGCTCACCGTCTGGGTATCCGTTGTGTTGCTGTCTACTCTGAAGCCGATAAAAACGCCCGTCACGTGGCGATGGCGGATGAAGCATTTATGCTGGGGCCTGCACCCAGCAGCGAAAGTTACCTGCGCGGTGACAAGATTCTTGAGATCGCCAAACAGTCCGGCGCTCAGGCGATCCACCCGGGTTATGGTTTCCTCTCAGAGAACGCCGAATTTGCCCGCGCCTGTTTCGATAACGGTATCGAGTTTATCGGCCCCCCCACCAGTGCGATTGAAGCGATGGGCTCCAAATCCGCCGCCAAAGAGATTATGTCTCACGCAGCGGTGCCACTGGTGCCCGGTTATCATGGCGAAGACCAGACCCCGGCACTGCTGAAAGAGGAATCGGTGCGTTGCGGCTTCCCCCAACTGTTGAAAGCGGTGGCTGGCGGTGGCGGTAAAGGGATGCGGGTGGTTAACTCTATTGATGAGTTTGATGAAGCGCTGAAGTCCGCCTGTCGTGAGGCGAAAAACGCCTTTGGCAACCCGGATATGCTGATTGAGCGTTACCTTACCCAACCCCGTCATGTTGAGATACAGGTGTTCTGTGACAAACAGGGTAACGGTGTCTATCTGGCTGAACGGGACTGTTCGGTGCAGCGCCGTCACCAGAAAGTGATCGAGGAAGCGCCTGCCCCCAATCTGTCCGATGAAACCCGTAAGGCGATGGGTGAAGCGGCAGTCCGTGCGGCTCAGGCGATCGATTATGTCGGCGCCGGTACGGTCGAATTCCTCTATGACGTAGACGGCTCCTTCTATTTTATGGAGATGAACACCCGCCTGCAGGTTGAACATCCGGTTACCGAGCTGATTACCGGGCAGGATCTGGTGGAGTGGCAGCTGCGGATCGCCAGTGGCGAACCGCTGCCATTGCAGCAGGACGAGATCCGTATCAACGGCCATGCACTGGAAACCCGGGTGTATGCGGAAGACCCAGATAACGATTTCCTGCCCGCCACCGGCACCCTGCGTTATCTGCGCACTCCGCAGGAAAGCCAGCATGTTCGGGTAGATACCGGCGTGGTGGAAGGCGATGAGGTGAGTGTCTTCTATGATCCGATGATCGCCAAACTGATTGTCTGGGATGATAACCGTGACCGGGCTATTGCGCGGATGGAACAGGCACTGGAGGAGTACCGCATCAGCGGCCTGAAAACCAACCTGCGCTTCCTGCGCAATCTGGCGGGCAGTGCGCCCTTTAAGGCTCTGGATCTGGATACCGGCTTTATTGAGAAACATGAAGCATTGCTGTTTCCGGCCAGCAATCTGAACAGCGCATTCTGTCTGGTCATGGCGGCTTGTTTCTTCAGTGAAAAAACCAAGCAGCAGGCCAATAACCCGGACGACCCTTATTCACCCTTCGGTTATCAGAACAGCTGGCGGCTTAACTCAGAATATGCCCGCCCGCTGACACTGATCCATGCTGACACCGACTACCAGTTGAGCATTCTGGAAGGCGGCAACAAAGGTCAGTATCAGGTGCAGATCGATGATGCCAGCTACCAGGTCACCGCCCAGTTGAATGATGATCTGCTGGATGTGGTGATCAATGGTCACCGCCTTAGCGTGCACCTGTTTAACGATGGCGATCAGCTCACCCTGTTCCACGAAGGCGAACAGTTTATCTGTGAGCAGCACCGGGAAACCTTTGGCAGTGATGATCAGGCTGGCGATAATAACCTGACAGCCCCCATGAACGGTGCGGTGGTCGCGGTACTGGTTGAAGCGGGTCAAACTGTTAAAGCCGGAGACACGCTGGTGATTATGGAAGCGATGAAGATGGAACACAGTCTGAAAGCGCCCCATGACGGCACGGTGGCTGAGATCTATTTTGCTGAAGGCGATCTGGTTGAAGATGGTGCACAACTGATCTCTCTGGATCTAACGGAGGCATAACGATGGCATTTCCGACACATCTTCGTCTGTTCGAAATGGGAGCCCGTGACGGTTTGCAGAACGAGCCTGGAGCGGTGATTGATACAGCCATTAAGATAGAGCTGATTAACCGCCTCAGTGAAACCGGTCTGCGTCATATCGAAGCGGCCAGCTTTGTGTCACCGAAGTGGGTGCCGCAGATGGGCGATGCCGCTGCCGTTATGAACGGTATCAACCGTAAAGCCGGAGTGACCTACTCGGCACTGACACCCAACCTGCAAGGACTTGAGGGCGCCATCGCTGCGGGCGCTGATGAGGTTGCTGTATTCGGCGCAGCCTCAGAAGCCTTCACCCAAAAAAATATCAACTGCTCGATCAGTGAAAGCCTGGAACGTTTTGCACCGGTGATTGAACGGGCACAAGCCTGCAATATCCGGGTGCGTGGCTATGTTTCCACGGTGATGGGCTGCCCCTATGAGGGTGAGACAGACCCCGCTCAGGTGGCTGCGGTTAGCCGTGAGCTGCTGGATATGGGCTGCTATGAGATCTCTTTGGGCGACACCATTGGCACTGGCACGCCACTTAAAGCCAAGCGGATGCTGGAAGCAGTGAGCAAGCAAGTGCCTATAGAGAAGCTGGCAGCACACTTCCATGACACTTACGGACAAGCCCTGGCGAACCTGTATGCGGTGATCGAGGAAGGCATCGCGGTGATCGATGCCTCGGTTGCCGGTCTGGGTGGCTGTCCCTACGCCAAAGGAGCATCAGGCAATGTCGCCACCGAGGATGTCCTTTACATGCTGAATGGACTGGGCATCGACACTGGTGTCGATCTTAAAAAACTGGCGCAGACCGGCCACTGGATTACGGCTCAGCTGGGTCGCACCAGCGGTTCCAAAGTGGCTCTGGCCATCGGTTGTCAATAAACACAAAGGGACAGTGAATAGATTTAATCCGATCTTAAAACTTTCCTCTTGAAAGAAAGTAAGGGTTTACCCTAATATAGAGCAGATATCCAGGTTCCTGCTTATGAATCCGGGCGGAACAATCCGCTTATCTGCTCTGACGGACAAAAATAATACGGAGTAATACCATGTCTCAACCTGATCATATTACCGCGCTGGACCTGCACTACCCGTCACGGGAAGAGCTGCCCGACGACGTTAAAAAATATTTCGATGTTTGCGATGCAAAGCTGGGCATGATCCCCAATGTCCTCAAGGCATACAGTCAGAACCTGGCTCAGTTGGAGGTGTTCTCCCGTTTCTACAATGAGATGATGTTCGGCGACAGCAATCTGACCACCCTTGAGCGGGAGATGATAGCGGTAGCCGTATCCTCTCAGAATCACTGTTTTTACTGCATCGCCGCCCACGGTGCTGCAGTGAGAAACTATTCTGGCGATCCGGCACTGGGCGAGTTGCTTGCTATCAATTACCGCGCCGCTGAACTGTCAACTCACCACCGGGCGATGCTGGACTTCGCCGTTAAGATGACGGTATCTCCCGACTGTATTGAGGAGAGTGATCGTCAGGCGCTGCGGGATGCAGGATTCAGCGACCGGGATATCTGGGATATTGCGAATGTAGCCGGCTTTTACAATATGACCAACCGGGTAGCAGGCGCCGTGGATATGCAGCCCAATCCTGAATATCACTCTCAGGCACGTTAAACAGATGAGCAGATATCCGTGCTGATCAGGCTGACAGCACGGATATTTAACCCTCAATATATAAAAATAATGAAGGGATGAAGCAATGAGCAATGCACAACCCAGTTATACCAGTGGCACCAGCAACACTCCCCTGCTGGGCATGACGATTGGCGAAAAGTTTGATGAGATCTGCGCCACCTATCCCGATAATGATGCGTTGATTGTTCACTATCAGAATATTCGCTGGACCTACACCGAGCTGAAAGAGAAAGTTGAACAGTGCGCCCGGGCCCTGCTGGCCATCGGCGTGAAGCCCGGTGATCGTGTTGGCATGTGGTCACCCAATACCGCCCAGTGGACGATCACCCAGTTCGCCACAGCCAAGGTTGGTGCGATTCTGGTGAATATCAACCCAGCCTATCGTCTGCATGAACTGGAATATGCCCTGAATCAGTCCGGCACCAAATTTCTGGTGACTGCAGACAGTTTCAAGTCATCCAATTACACCGCGATGTTACTGGAGCTGGCGCCCGAACTGAACAACTGCGAGATCGGCCAGCTCAGATCGGCCAAACTGAAAACCCTGGAATGCATCATCAACCTGGCGGATGAGCAGCATCCCGGCATGTGGCGCTGGAACGCCTTTGTTCAGCAAGCCGACAAGGTTGACCTGCAGCAGGTTAAGGATATTCAGGCGTCGCTGCAGTTTGATGACCCGATCAATATCCAGTACACCTCTGGCACCACCGGTTTCCCTAAAGGCGCGACCCTGAGTCACCACAATATTCTCAATAACGGCTTCTTTGTTGCAGAGAGTCAGAACTTTACCGACAAAGACCGGCTGATCATTCCCGTACCGCTATACCACTGCTTTGGCATGGTCATGGGCAACCTGGGCTGCATGACCCACGGCGCAACCATGATCTACCCGACCGAAGGCTTTGAACCGAAAGCGGTGCTGGAAGCGGTCGAGAAGGAAAAAGCCACCGCTCTCTATGGTGTGCCCACCATGTTTATTGCCGAGCTGGATCATCCGGATTTTGATAACTATGACCTTTCCAGCCTGCGCACCGGCATTATGGCCGGATCAATCTGCCCCGCCGAGGTGATGAAAGCGGTCAATTCCAAGATGCATATGAAAGAGGTACAGATCGCTTACGGCATGACCGAGACCAGCCCGGTCTCCACCCAGACCCGGGCGGATGATCCGTTTGAGAAACAGGTCACCACCGTGGGCCGTACCCAGCCACACCTGGAAAGTAAAATTATCGATCCTCTGACCGGGCGGATACAGCCGCGGGGCGAGATCGGTGAACTGTGCACCCGGGGTTACAGTGTGATGATCAAATACTGGAACAACGAAGAGGGCACCAAAGGCGCCATCGATGAGCACCACTGGATGCATACCGGCGACCTGGCGACCATGGATGAAGACGGCTATATCCAGATCGTTGGCCGGATCAAAGATATGGTGATCCGTGGCGGCGAGAACGTCTATCCTAAAGAGATCGAGGAGTTTCTCTATACCCATCCGAACATCATCGATGTTCAGGTTACCGGTGTACCCGACAAAAAATATGGTGAGGAGCTGATCGCCTGGGTGAAACTGAGTGCAGATTCAGAAAGCGTCACCGAGGAGCAGCTGCGGGATTTCTGCAAAGGGCAGATCACCCACTTCAAGATTCCGCGCTACTTTAAGTTCGTTGATGAGTTTCCGATGACAGTGACCGGCAAGATTCAGAAATTCAAGATGCGTGAGATCTCTATCAAAGAATTGGGGCTGGATGATATCTGAGCTGTTGATTTGCCGATAGAATATCAGGGCTCAAGCGTATTAACGTCAGGTTAAATTACGCTGGGCCCTGTTCTTTTTTGCACTGGACATACTGATGGATATAGAGCACCACTACAGCGCTCACATGGCTGAAACCGCCCTGCTAAACACCCTGAAAGAACGTTATCCCGCAGGGCCGACACTGTATCAGCTGGCTCCAATCGATCAGTTACATATCGGCGGCATCAAAGCGTCAGAAAAGCTCCTGCAACAGCTGGAACAAGCGCAACCCAGACGTATTCTGGAGATAGGCAGTGGTGCAGGCGGACTGATGCGGATGATCAATAGCCGCTTCAGTGCAGAGGTGATTGGTATCGATATCACCCACCGTTTTAATACCCTGAACCGTGCTCTGACCGCTCTGACAGATAGCTCAGTCGCCCCGGTAATCACCTGTGATGCGCAACAACTTCCCTTTGCTGACAACCGTTTTGACTGCATTATTCTGCAGCACAGCCTGCTGAATATTCCGGATACAGAGCGCTGCCTGCAAGAGTGCCTGAGAGTACTGGATGGGAATGGTTCGCTGTTGCTACACGAGGTATTAGAAGGCCCCCATTCCGCCCGTATGACCTATCCGGTGCCCTGGGCACGCTCCGCAGATCAGTCACATCTGATTACCTTTGAAACGCTATCTACATTGCTGGAGAGAAGTGGTTTTCAACTCAGCACGGCAGAAAACTGGTCAGAGGAAGCACTTCAATGGCGTCAGCGGCAAGCGGATAAAGAGAAGCATACTGAAAAGTCCCCCGCCCCCCCGCCAGTCTCACCGATTCAGATTCTTGGTGAAGCGTTTAAGCAGATGGGCCCCAATGTCATCGCTAACCTCAGTGAGGGTGCGGTCGAGGTATGGCAACTGAGTTGTACAGCAACGTTATAATCACTGCCAATCCCACGGCCTTTGCTGTATCCTTCGCGCTCGTCATTTTGACAATACTGTTGATAGAGAGAGTGCATGAAATTTACTGATCTGGGCCTGTCGGCACCGATACTTGATGCCGTTACCGATAAAGGTTACGAGACCCCTTCCCCGATTCAGGCGCAGGCGATTCCCGCTGTACTGGAGGGCAAGGATCTGATGGCTGCCGCTCAGACCGGTACCGGTAAAACTGCCGGTTTCACCCTGCCTCTTCTGGAACTGCTAAGCCGTGGAGAACGCGCCCAGGGCAATCAGATCCGTGCACTGATTCTCACCCCCACCCGTGAACTGGCCGCTCAGGTGGCAGAAAGCGTGCGCGACTATGGTCAACATCTGCCATTGCGCTCGGCCGTGGTATTTGGTGGCGTCAGTATCAATCCGCAGATGATGCAGCTGCGCAAAGGGATCGATATTCTGATCGCCACCCCCGGTCGTCTGATGGACCTGTATAATCAGAACGCCGTTAAATTTAACAAAGTTGAAGTGCTGGTGCTGGATGAAGCGGACCGGATGCTGGATATGGGCTTTATCCATGACATCAAAAGAATCATCAATCTGCTGCCTAAACAGCGTCAGAATCTGATGTTTTCAGCCACCTTCTCCGATTCAATCCGCAATCTGGCCAAAGGGCTGGTCAACAACCCGGTCGAGATCTCTGTCACCCCGCGCAACACCACTGCAACCAATGTAAAGCAGTGGATCTGTCCGGTTGATAAGAAACAGAAGTCGGCACTGTTCAGCGCCCTGCTGGAGGAACACCAATGGCATCAGGTGCTGGTGTTTACCCGTACTAAACGCGGTGCCAACCAGCTGTGTAAGCATCTGGATGCGGGCGGAGTCAATGCCGCGGCCATACATGGCAATAAAAGTCAGGGAGCCCGCACCAAAGCGCTGCTGGAGTTTAAACAGGGCAAGATTCAGGTACTGGTGGCAACCGACATCGCTGCGCGAGGCCTGGATATTGATCAGTTGCCTCAGGTCGTCAACTTTGATCTGCCCAATGTAGCAGAAGACTATGTTCACCGGATCGGCCGTACCGGTCGTGCCGGCGCCAGTGGTCAGGCGATCTCACTGGTCAGCGCTGATGAGTTTGACCAGTTGTCAGATATCGAGCATCTGATTGGCCGGATACTTGATCGGGAGGAGATTCTGGGCTTTCAGCCGCTACACAATCTGCCTGAATCCAGCCTCAACAGTCGCAAACGCAAACCGAATAAGCCCAAAAGAGCGAAGCCTCAGGGTGAGCACAAAGATGGCCAGCGCTCAGCAGATGTTGCCCGTGGCCACAAGCCCGCCGGCAAGAACAAGCGCCACCGCACCAGCGGCGCTGGTCGTCAGGAAACCGCGTTAACCCCGGGTAAACCTGCCCAGCGTAAACCCGCGCAGGCCAAAGCGGCCCAGGGCAACGCTTCTGGCAACAAGCAGCAACCCGCGAACCGTGGCGGTCGTTCCAACAGTGGAGGCAACAGCCCGGCCAAACCGGGGAACCGTCGCCCGGCACGGGGCAGACCCGGTATTTCCCGCGGTTAAAAATTGCCATTCACAACGGCTTCCCGGGTGGAAATCGTTATCTTTTCAGGTAAAGTGCTACCCTCATCCAGAAACTGATATGAGCAGGTAGCACTATGCGTTTTCTTTTCATCGGTGCCGGTGGGATAGGCTGCTATTACGGCGCCCGGCTGCAACTTCAGGGCCATCAGGTATGCTACCTGGCCCGGGGCGAGCATCTGCAGGCGTTGCAACAAAACGGACTGCAGGTAAGCCATCCTGACCTCAGTTTTAATCAACCGGTCGATGCGGTTGATATCGATAGCCTTCAACGCCAATACCCGTGCAACAGCTTCGACCTTATTCTGCTGACGCTCAAAGCGGGTGCTACCGCAGCGATTCTGCAACAGTTGAAAGACTGGCTGCACACTGCAGAGGTACCGGTTTTATCACTGCAAAACGGTGTGGATAACGAACCTCTGATTGAACAGGCTCTGGGACGCCCACGCACTCTGGGAGGGCTGGCGGTGCGCATCGGCGGTCATATCATTGCGCCGGGACAGATTGAGGCTACAGGCCCCGCCCAGGTGGTGATGGGTAGCTGGCCAAACCAAAGCAGCGATCAGGCCTGCAACCCCAGCACCTTAGAACCGATTGTAGATGTGTTGAACCAGGCAGGCATCCCTACCCGGCTGAGTGCGGATATCCGCCATGAACTATGGCGTAAACTACTGATCAATAATGGAGTCAATCCGCTTTCCGCGTTGACCCGGCTGGACACCCGGAGCCTGACATCACACCCCACCTATGGCAAAACGGTTTATCGCATGATGCAGGAGGTCGCCGCCGTTTCCGTTGCCGATGATGTCATCCTCAGCAAACAGGATGTCGATGAGATGTTTGAACTGATCAGCAGCTTTGATGCGATCAAAACCTCAATGCTGGTCGACAAAGAGAAGGGACGACCGCTGGAACTGGATGGCATCAGCGGTGCTGTTCTACAACGGGCCGTTCAGCTCGGCATCGATGTGCCCAACACGGAACTGGTTCACGCATTGCTGCAACAGCAGGAACAACCCTCCTTATAGAGCAATACACTTAAATCGCAGAAAATAGTAATCAACAGGAATACCGAATGGATCTTAAGCAGTTTCTTGAGCAACTTGATGACAGTGGTCGTTTTGATTTTGAAGACACAATGGCGACTATCGCAGCAAACTACGACTACACACCGACCCGCTTCACCAATGGCGAACTGGTGAATGAAGCCGGCACCAATGAAGGCTCCTGCAAAATCTTTGCTTTCGCCCGCTTGAATGGACTGTCAGAGCAGCAAACCCTGAACTGCTTTGGTCGCTTCTATCACAACGATGTACTTGAGAATCCCCAGGGCAGCGATCACGGCAACATCCGTAACTTTATGGTGCATGGCTGGTCGGGCATCATTTTTGAAGAAACCGCGTTAACCGCCAAACCCTGATCTGAATCAGGTGCGGCATCATGTCGCACCTTTTAGACAGGAAAGTCTCCTATCCAAGACAAAATTAAGACTTTTTCCTATATTCTCACAGCCACAATATCGCGATACTTATCCGCGTTGGAGCGACACTCTTCATGGATTTGAAGAACAGGCTGGGGGACATGGAAGTATAAACGCGATATGGACATGACCTATCGGCAGGACGCTGACTGGTATTTCGCAGAAAATTTCCATGGATGGGAAGCCTCTTCCGGGATTGCGAAGAGGTTACAGTATGGACCTGTCTTACACAGGGCAGCTAAAGCAAGCATAATTAAAAAAGAGCTCAGGGACCTGAAGCTCTTTTTTTATGCCTGAAAGTTTAGTCGTTACCCTTTAGCAGATCACCCGATGCTGACTCTCAGCATCCGCCACAGTAAAGCGCTTTTTCTATTGCGCTGTTCTGCACTCACCTTTGCCATCGCATCAGATAACTGAACTGATCATCTTAATCGCCAGTCCCAGCAGCAATACTGCAAATACTTTCTTGAGTACCGGCACCGGTAACCGATGGGCGACATGCGCTCCCACTGGCGCTGTAAAATAGCTCATCATTGAGATTAGCACGACACCAGGCAGATAGATAAAACCAAACACGTAGTCGATCTGCAGATCTGCTGATAAACCATTGACAAGATAACCAATGGAGCCTGCTACTGAAATTGGCAAACCGATAGCCGCAGAGGTACCGATCGCTTTCTTTACATCAACATTATGCCAGCTCAGATAGGGTACGGTCAGCGTCCCGCCACCAATAGAAACCAATGCCGAGATACTGCCAATTACACTACCGGCAGCAAACAGCCCGGGCATACCCGGCAGATTTCGCGATGGCTTCGGTTTGATATTCAGGAACATCTGAGCCGATGCGTACACCAGAAAGCAGGCAAAAAATATCCCAAGAGATGCAGAACTGAGCACCGAAGCCAGAAAAGTCGCGAGAAACGCACCGGCCACGATCCCCGGCGCGATAAGTCTTACCACTGGCCACAGCACCCCTCCCTTTTTATGGTGGGCACGCATACTGGAGATCGAGGTAATCACAATCGATGCCATTGAGGTACCCAGAGCAAGATGCACCACCTGCTCCTGAGGAATCCCCTGCCAGATAAACAGGGATGTCAGCACCGGCACCATTACCAGGCCTCCGCCGATGCCTAGCAGGCCCGCAAGAAAGCCGACAATCGTTCCCAACGCAATAAAGGCGACAATCAGTCCAATATCCATTTTCAAATCCACTTAAAGTAAAAACCGCGACTATTGTCGCGGGTTTTCAGGAGATAACAAGTAGCAGATCATCCCAGCTTGTCATCAGCCACTTTGTAGTCGGGATCTTCGTCCCGGTTGATCTCAACGGCACTGCCCGCCTTTTCAAGCAGACGGATACACTCATTACTCAGATGACGAATATGGATATCGATACCGGCCTTCTCATATCGTTCCACCAGCGAGTCGATCACCTCAACACCGGAATGATCCATTACCCGGCAGTTTGCGAAATCGATGATCACCTCCTGAGGGTCAAACTTAGGGGTAAAGTTATCCCGGAACGCCTGTACAGAACCGAAGAATAACGGCCCATGGGGCTTATAAACCTTGAGGAAGCCGTTCTGCTCAATACTGGTATCGATGCGCATATGTTTCGCATGCTTCCAGGCAAATACCAGGGCAGACACAATCACGCCGACAATCACCGCAATCGCCAGATCAGTGATCACTGTCACCACCGTCACCGTCACGACCACGATAGCATCAGAGGGTGGGATCTTACGCATCAGGTTGATGCTGGCCCACTCAAAGGTGCCAATCACCACGATAAACATCACCCCGACCAGTGCTGCCACCGGTATCATCTCAATCCAGCTTGACCCCACCAGAATAAAGAGCAGCAGGAACAGTGCCGCAGAGATGCCTGAGGCCCGGCCAGTACCACCAGAACCGATATTGATCATACTCTGACCGATCATCGCGCAGCCGCCCATTCCGCCAAAGAAACCGGTGACCACATTTGCCACCCCCTGGCCGACACACTCTTTGTTACCACGACCACGGGTTTCGGTAATCTCATCGATCAGTGTCAGCGTCAATAACGATTCGATCAGACCGATGGCAGCCAGAATCAAGGCATAGGGCACAATTACTTTCAGGGTTTCTGCGTTGATATCCACCATGGGTATATGAAACTGTGGCAAACCACCCGCAATGCTTGCCGCTGGATTACCGGTCATATCCGCGAGCACATCCTGCACGCTGCGGGCAGAATCGATATCCAGACCGATCACGACGCCGGTGACAACCAGAATCGCCACCAGAGTTGAGGGCACGGCGTTGGTTAACTTAGGTAAAAAATGGATAATCGCCATTGTCAGCACCACCAGACCCAGCATGACAGCCAGTTGCTGTCCCTGCATCCATCCCAGCACCCCGTCTGCATCGGCAACCTGAAACTGCTTCAGCTGTGCCAGAAAAATAACGATCGCCAGGCCGTTTACAAACCCCAGCATGACGGGATGGGGTACCATGCGGATAAATTTCCCCAAGCGAAAAGTACCCGCGAGAATCTGAAAGATTCCCATCAACACCACGGTGGCAAACAGATACTCGATGCCATGTTCCGCCACCAGACTGACCATCACCACCGCCAGTGCACCGGTGGCACCGGAGATCATCCCAGGCCGCCCACCGATGGTTGCGGTGATCAGTCCCACCATAAAAGCGGCATACAGACCGACCAGTGGTTCAACCCCGGCAACAAAAGCAAAAGCCACGGCTTCCGGCACCAACGCCAGCGCCACGGTCAGACCAGACAAGATGTCGGATTTCATGCTTTGAGAACGTTTATAAATCAACTGCAGCATAGGGGAACACTTTTCCTGATTTTGAGAGCGGACGGCAAAAAAAGCGCGATTATAGCATTGTGCATCTGCACAAAACAGGTTTAGGGGCGGATATGCTTTAAAAGCTTCTCTCGCAACACAGGAAGGTTGGCTGAACTGATATCGGTAGCGAACTGACGAACAGGTTCTGAAACATGGGCCTGATAGTGGGTTTGTAGCTGAGACAGGTTTCGCCAGGCTGGCGGCAGCTTATCGATACAGTGCAGCATCCCGCCGTGCGGATCCGCTGCAATATACCGCACTGAACCCATACCGGATAACAGCAGCCGCGCCAGACACATCGGACAGGGTTCCAGAGAGACCAGCATTGTCAGCTGTTGAGGGGGATGTGCTATCAGGTTCTCTTCCAACTGATCGATCAGCAGCATCTCTGCATGGGCCCTGCTGCTGAAACCCTGGCGACTGCTATCACTGTTGTCATGCGTGGCACTGAATACCCGGTTCTCCGACTGAGCCACCACCGCTCCCTGGGGATCCGTCAGAATCGCAGCCACACCGTAGTTTCCCTGCTCTAATGCATCCAGAGCCAGACGGCAGCAGTAAAGCGCATGGCGATCATCCCGATACTCCGGATCGGCCTGCAGCTGCTCCAGGCGACCAATCAATGGGGCGGTTAACGTTGTGCCGGATGAAACCGGGTCTGCCTTAGCCATCTGAGTCTCCCCCAAGCCAGTGATATTAAGCCGGTGTCTTATTCGATCAGTTTCAGCTGGACCGCCATTTGCGAGTTTTTTGGTTTCAGGCGATAACCAACACCAATCAGCCGCACCGCTTTCTTGCCCCGCTCCCAGGCTTCACGGCACAGATGCTGGTAGAGCGCCAAGGAGCACTCAGTGCCACTCTGCTCCATTGTCGTCTGGGTAAAGTCGGCAAACTTCAGTTTAATCACCCCGCCCGCTATCTCCCGCTGATCTGAATGCCGCTTAAAACGTGATTCAAGCTCATTCAGCATCACTGGCAGCTGTTCCAGACAACTGGCTATATCGGGCAGGTCAGCAGAGAACGTGTGTTCGACACTGATCGATTTACGCTCTCTGCTGGTTCGTACAGGGCGATCATCCTCACCCCGGCTCAACTCATAGAGCCGCTTACCGAACCGGCCAAAACGATCGACCAACTGGGCCATAGTCAACGCTCGCAGGTCAGCACAGGTCTCGATCCCCATCTGCTGCAACTTCGCTGAAGTAACCTTTCCCACACCATAGATTTTTTTCACCGGAAGCTGCAGCACAAAGGATTCCAACTGATCAGGTGTAATCACACAGAGGCCATCCGGCTTATTCCAGTCACTGGCAATCTTGGCGATAAACTTATTTGGCGCAACACCGGCGGAGATGGTGATGCCAACGGTGTCCTTAACCCGCTGGCGGATCTCCCGGGCGATCAGGGTAGCGCTGCCCCCTTTTAGCGTTGTCCCAGTCACATCAAGATAGGCTTCATCCAGCGACAATGGCTCTATCACATCAGTATAGTCCTCATAGATCGCCATAATAGCAGCGGAGGCCTGACGGTATTTTTCCATATTGCCGGGAATAACCTTCAGCGCGGGGCATAACTTGAGCGCGTGGGCGGTTGCCATAGCGGAGTGAATACCAAATTTCCGGGCGGGATAGTTACAGGTAGAGATCACTCCCCGACGCTCAGAGGAGCCACCGATAGCCAGCGGAATCTCTCTGAGCGTGGGATCATCGCGCATCTCAACGGCTGCAAAGAAGCAATCACAGTCGCAATGGATAATTTTTCGTTGAAGTGTCTCTGTCACTGCCAGGCCCGGATTAACGCGGTTAGAATGCGTTTTCCTAAGCCTACTACGAAATACTGTACAAAAAAACAGTTAATTAAAGTTCAGCGTACTCTTCACATCATCGATATTCTGACTCAACCAGTCCGGATTAATTGCGCCCCAATGGTCGATAACATAATAACCATCATTATTGCGTCGGCCATCCTGCTTGAAGTAGATATTAACCCCCATACCGGGAATCGCTTTAATAACATCCTGAATGGTACGTCTGGGCCAGCCTGTTTTCTCCATCAGGACGGGTACGCTGGGGCGATCAACAGTGGTAATAAGATGGGAGATGAAAAGCCGACGAGCAAATGTCGTATTAAGGTTGTCCATAATGCGTCTATTCCCTTAGATATGCGTGAAGCTTAAAAATTTCAGCTGCTAATTTAGAAGATTAAAGGGCTTAACGTCAAGAAAACAACCACAAAAACCTCTGTCTCCGTCGACAACAGCTGCGATAACAGATCACACACAGCTCGAATTTGCGAAAAAATCTTCTAAGCTGAAAGAGTAGTACAAAAGGGCCGTAAAGATGGAAACAGATCATACCGATAGCCATGAACAAGCAAAACGGATAATACCCGAGCGAAGATCAGGTAAGGACCGTCGCCACATTCGTGACCGGCGCGATCAGATCCGTTTTGAAGCAGATCGGCGTAAGAATCATGGCCGCAGGACAGAAGACCGCGATCTCTGGAAGGAGTCTCTTGAGTTCGACTAATGCGTCCCATAACCTGAACTGAATATCATCAACCTGATCGGCTGTAACCAGATAGTCACCTTTCTGCCAACCAACTGTCACGAAAATCACATAACTTGCATATGTGAACAGTTATTGGAAAGGTCAGACAACGTGATTAACGTCGAACAGGTCATCACCGAAAAATATCCCTCATTTGCCTCAAAACCCGCGCTTATCCGGAAAACGGCGCTGTTTATGCTGCGCCGTTTGTTCCATGAACATGAGGTAAATACATTTCTTGAGGAAAACCATAACTGCCAGGGGTTCGAGTTTATAGACCGGGTGTTGGACTACTTTAGTTTCACCTACAGCCTGTCCAATAAAGATCTGATGAATATCCCCTCCAGTGGCCGGGTGCTGATTATTGCCAACCACCCCCTGGGGGCTCTGGACGGTCTGGCACTGTTAAAAATGATTGGCGAGATCCGCAAAGATGTACGTATTGTTGCCAACGATATGCTGTCATCCTTTTCGCAGTTAAACCCTCTGCTGCTGCCGGTCGATAACCTTAACCGGGCAACCCGCAAACAGGATATTGCCAATATCAACAATGCCCTGCATAACGAGGAAGCGGTGATTGTATTTCCGGCGGGAGAGGTGTCCAGGGCCGGAGCCACGGGCATAAAAGACAGCAACTGGAATCAGGGCTTTCTGCACTTTGCCAAAAAGACTAACAGCCCTATTCTGCCAGTTTTCATCGGCGGCAAGAACTCCTCACTGTTCTATACCATCTCCGGTATCAATCGTGCACTGGCGGCACTTCTGCTGCCAAGGGAGATGTTTAACAAACACGCCATGAATCTTAAGTTTAAAGTGGGCGAACCGATCCCCTACAGCCAACTGGATAAACTCCCGGTGTCGGGGGTGGAAAAGAGCAAGATGGTACGCAAGCACCTGTACCGTCTGGCCAGAGGCAAGAGTCCGCTGTTCAAAACCGAAAAGACCATTGCCCATCCGCAGGACCGGAAAGCGCTGAAAAAGGAACTCAAGCAATCCGAACTGCTGGGCGAGACCGCAGACGGCAAACGCATCTACCTGTTCGATTATCAGGCCGATTCAGCCGTCATGCGTGAAGTTGGCCGGCTACGGGAAGTATCATTCCGCTGTGTCGGCGAAGGTACCGGTGAAAAGCTCGATCTGGACCGCTACGACTCCCACTATCGCCACCTGATCCTCTGGGATGAAGAGGAACTGGAGATCGTCGGCGCTTACCGCCTGGCGGAGGCCTGGAAGATGAATAACAGTGAAGATGATCAGCTGTACAGCTCAACGCTGTTTAATTACAGCCCCGCTATGCAGCACTTTTTCGAACAGGGTATCGAGCTGGGGCGTAGCTTTGTACAGCCTAAGTACTGGGGCAAACGCAGCCTTGATTACCTTTGGTATGGCATCGGAGCCTACCTTAAACGTCACCCCGAAGTCCGCTATATGTTTGGTCCGGTAAGCCTGAGTAACAGCTATCCACAACACGCCAGGGATCTGCTGGTGTTTTTCTACAGTCTGTATTTTCCAGATCGGGATAACCTGGGAAAATCGTTCACCCCCTACGCGCTGAAACCCGAAACCATCGCCGATCTGCAAAAACTTTTCAATGGCAGCAACTATAAAGAGGATTTCAAAACACTGAAGCAGCAGATGGATTGCCTCAACTGCGCGGTCCCTACCCTCTACAAGCAGTATGCCGATGTCTGTGAAGAGGGCGGCGTTCGCTTCCTCGATTTTGGCGTTGATGCCGATTTCAATTTCTGTGTAGATGGGCTGGTTCTGGTGGATATGGATTACCTTAAAGCGAAAAAAAGAGCCCGTTATATTGGTGATATCAACTAAGCTATTCGATATTCAATACAACAAGGGGCTGCAAGGCCCCTTTTTTTCTGCCAGACTTTCAGGGAGAACAGCGTTATTCGATCAAAGCATCAGGTTTGACACTATATGAGAGAAAAACACCCTCTGACTACAGTTTCCAGTGATCGGGATATTGAAGAGTTTCTGCAGCAGGCACAACAACTCGCTGTGCCCGCCGCGGGTGATGCCCGGATGATCTTCTCTCTGGATGCCACCGCCAGCCGAGAAAGGACCTGGGATCATGCCTGTCATCTGCAAAGTGAGATGTTTCTGCAAACCCGGGAGCTGGGGCAACTTTCGATCCAGCTATGCCACTATGGCGGAATGAATCAGTTCAGCGCCAGCCCCTGGCTGCAGGATACCAACAGCCTGCTCAACCGTATGAACAGTGTTAAGTGCCTCGGAGGCCATACTCAGATCGCCCGACTGCTGGAACACTGTCTGAAACAGACCCGGCAACAACCGGTTCAGGCGATCATTTTTATCGGAGACTGCGTTGAAGAACCGGTAGACTTTCTCTGTCAGCTGGCGGGCCAGCTCGGTATCCACTCGACCCCTCTGTTTATTTTTCAGGAGGGACATGACATCACCGCGGCCCATGCTTTTAAACAGATGAGCAGGTTATCAGGTGGCGCATATTGCCGTTTTGATGATAGCAGTGCAGCCACCCTGAAAGCGCTGCTCAGTGCAGTAGCGGTCTATGCCACCGGAGGACGTCGGGCCCTGCTCGAATATGCCAAAAAAGGCCACCCGGATATACTGCAACTCACCCACCAGCTTAAATAGCAAGGATCAGCCTCTTGAACCCAATCGTTCTTATACTGCTCGGATTAATCCTGTTGGGCTGGATTCTCTGGTTGCGCCGCAAATCCGCTGCGGATCAGCGCAAAGCCAACCTGATGCTGCTGGCTGGAGTTATCATGGCAGCGATCCTCTATCTGCTGGTCACGGGAAAGCTTAACTGGATTGCGGCGCTGGTGGCCATTTCCCTGCCATTCATCCGCCGTTTTATTCCCCTGTTTCCTCTGCTGGGAAAACTCTTCCGGCACTACCAATCTCAACAGCAGGGCGGCGCCAACCGTTCTGAAGTCAACAGCCGTATTCTGAAGATGCGGCTGGATCACGATAGCGGCTCCCTTGAGGGTGAAGTCATTGAAGGCCCTCTGCAGGGCAGACAACTGGCAACCCTGAGTGAGTCGGAGTTTATCGAACTACTCAATTACTGCCGTAAAACCGATCAGCAGTCTGCCCGTCTGCTTGAGACCTATCTGGACAAGCGTTTTGGCGATAGCTGGCGCAAAGATGACACCTCAGACCAGAACAACCCGGAACTTTCAGAGAGTGACAGAGCGTACCAGATTCTTGGGCTTGAGCCGGGGGCGTCAAAAGAGGAGGTGATTGAGGCGCACCGCCGACTGATGCAAAAGCTTCACCCCGACCGCGGCGGCAGCGATTATCTGGCAGCAGAGATCAACCGGGCCAAAGACCTGCTACTGAAGCAATTATCCTGAATCGCCAGGGCCACTTATTCAGCACCTGCGGCAGCGTCATTAACAATGATCTCATGCAGCAGCTCATCATCAATATCGGCGGCCTGTACCTGGGGGGTGGTCAGCAGCGACGGTTTCTCTGTTGATTGAGTCGCTGGCGGCTGCAACTGGGATGACAAAGCCTGATGCTGCTCACCGGGCGCTGTTTCAGACGCCTGAGTGTCAGTTGAAGCGCCCGGTTCAATGCCTTTCGCTGTGGCTGGCAGATCGCTCAGCAGCTGACCGCCACTGAGCCCGGAAGGCCGCCACAGTTTGAATGTCGCACCATAGCTGACCAGATGCTCTGAACCGGTTTGCAATACCAACTGGCCATCGGCTTCCCGACTGAACAACATCAGGTACTCCTGCCGGGCGGCGTCGCGCATACTGAATATCAGCTTACCCGATTGCAGATACTGCCAACGGCCTCGCTCCGCCACTGTTTTGCCCCCGGCATCCCGGGTTACCAGCTGTACCCGCTGATCCGCAGACAGCTTAAACATCACCTGCGCCCTGCCCGGTGGCTGATACCAATAAAAACCGTTGATCTCACTACTGACGGGATGCCCTTTTCTGGCACAGCCGCGGTAGAGACGGCCAAAGAAATGCATTTCTGCAGTAAAAGGCAACACCGTTCCGGTTGCCGCATCGTTGCAGCGGCGCTGAAGAATTTTTATTTCCAGCGGTCGCTTTGTCGGCAGGGTTTCACGGTATACCGCAACAACAGCTGAATCTGCCTGCACCGCTGTGGATTCGCGGTCTTCTGCCGTGCCACTCGACCGGGTTAATGTATCACTGCCCGAAGGGGAATCCTTTCCGGTTTCATTTGCCGTACGAAAACGATAACTACCGGCCGGAATAACACTCTTAACAATCACCTGATCCGCCGTAATATCAGCTACCCAGACAGGGTCACTGCTGGCTGCTCTGTACTGCAAACCTTCGAGACGAAAATGACAGGTTTGCGCAGTGCCACCGACAGTCTCCACGGTTTTCACCCGCAGCATATTATCCTGTTGCGGATCAGTGCCTCCCACCAACTCGACATAAAGCGCCTCACTGCGTAACAGAGTAAACTTTCGGTAGAAAGCGGTCAGCTCCTGCTGAGCAGTGTTATCCTGAACCGGCCACCATAGCCTTTCATTGCAGGGTTGAAACCATAAAGCACCTGCCCGTTCAACCACCACTCCGGCCAGATTCTGAAGAGCGATCTGTGACGGAAAAGGCTGAGGCTTTTCCACTGCACACCCGACCAGCGAGATTAGCGTCATAACAACTGTTATTTTGAAGAGTTTTCGGATCATCTGTCAGGCAATTCATTGGTGAATAAGCGGCCCTTAGCATACTCTGCAACGGTCGCATCTGAAAGGGTTACTACAACTGAACTCTGCCGATGAGCTCTGCTACAATGCCCCTTCGTTTGCAGATAATCAGGAACCGCTCTCCATGAAACTCGCACGATTTCTTTATTCAGGAAAACAACAGCTTGGTATAGTCACAGAGCAACATATAACGCCTATACCCTGCACGTTATGTTCAGGCTCTATGACTGAGCTTCTCTGCCAGCTGAATGAGCTACGGCCCCTACTGGAAGCGATTGAAAAAAGCGCCCAGCAAGCATTGGATCTGGACCAGGTTACTCTGCTGGCCCCTGTACCACAGCCAGAAAAGTTTATCGGGGTAGGTCTCAACTATGCTGACCACATCGCAGAAACGGGCCTGCAAACGCCGGAGTTTCCAACCCTGTTCAATAAGCAGTCCAGCTGTGTCACCGATCCAGGTGCCCCCATCTACCGGCCCAATCTGTCCAACAAACTGGATTATGAAGGCGAGCTGGCGTTAGTGATTGGACAATATTGCCGCAACGTGAGTGTTGCGGATGCACCCCGGGCGATTGCCGGGTATACCATCGTCAACGATGTCTCCGTACGGGACTGGCAGATCAAATCCCCCACCTGGACTCTGGGAAAATCGTTTGACAGCCACGGCCCTATGGGTCCCTGGATTGTGACATCCGACAGCCTGGAGCCACACAACCTGGAGCTCAGGACCTGGCTGAATGATGAACTACGGCAACACTCCAACACCCGCCATCTGATCTTCAACTGCTATCAACTGGTTGCCACCCTGTCCGCCGTCTGCACCCTGAAACCCGGGGATGTGATCGCCACCGGAACCTGTAGCGGAGTCGGTGTGAAAATGAAGCCAAGGGGATATATGAAACCCGGTGATCAGGTCACCATAGAGATCGAGGGTATTGGCCGTTTAAGCAATCCGGTTCTACAGGAACCAGAGGACAATAGTTTTATCGGCTCAGCCCCTCTGTCTTAAATTCATAACCATCTAAACCATTGTTTTATAAGAATTTGATCAACTTTAGCTGTTTACGAGTCTCTTTTAAGAGACAATCTGCTAAAGTTAGTTCATACTATAACCGACTGCAGGGAGTTATTTGTAAAATAAGCTTTTGTTTTATATGCTATTTTAACATCAAGGCCCGGTAATTGCTTATTAGCTGTCAACTAGCAATTTCCGGGAGATAGAGATGCGCGTAGCAACTATACTATTGTCAATGACCTTCACTGCAACACTGGTTCAGGCTGAGCCTGAAAGATCATTGGAACGACTATCCAATATCGAAGTGATTGAACATATACGTTCTGAGCTTCCTAAAGATAAGACACCGGTCAAGCGAACCCGTTCACTGTCGATGTTTGAGTCGCTGGACAGGAATCGTGACAATGAGGTTTCACTGACAGAGATGCGCCGTCATCCATCACTGGTTAACAGTTTTCATAAACTGGATATCAACAATGACGGGGTTCTGAACCGGGAAGAGATTCAGCCTCTGCAGGAAGAGATCAAAGGGTTGAGGAATATTCTGACGCTGACAGCACTGAGAATTATCTGATGAGCAACAACTGTTAAGGAAACGTCACGCTATAAACAACTTGAATACTGGAAAGGTTTCTTCGCTGCAAACCCGATCATTGATGCAGCTGGTGGTTCTGGCGTTTGTTCTGGTGGTTGCACCGCTGGGAATTCTTATCTATCAGGCTACCGACTCGATGGTGACGCTGTCTCGCCAGGGGCGCGAGCACGCCAAAGAAGCACTCGATTTTTTCAGCCGCAGCCAGCATCTTCGAGAGTTATCGGGAGATCTTGTCCGTTCAGCCCGACAGTATGAAGTTCTGAAAAAAAGTGAGATTGAGGAGCGTTTTCGCTCGCAGCTTTCTGAATATAAAGAACTGTTGCAACTGCACAGTTTTCTGATCGATTCCGGTAATATTGAAACCATCTTTGCCCTGATAGCTCAGCTTGAAAAACTGCCTCTGGATAAAACCACCGGAGAAAAGGTCACCGAGCTGGTGCCTCTGACCCAGACACTCTACGACGACACCCGTAAGAAGCTTGATCAGCGGCTGGAATTTCTTAATGCCAAGGCTGAAGAGCAGCAGAATCTGCTCTGGCTTCAGGCCGGTCTGTTGATCACGCTGTCCACTATTCTGATCCTGTTTTTCAGTATCAGGATAACTCAGCCAGTCAAACAGCTGATGCTGAGAATCAAAGCCTTAGGCCATGGCCAGCTGGACATGTCAGAACCCTTCAATGGGCCTAAAGAGTTTCTGGCACTGAATCAGCAACTGGAATGGCTGGAAACCCACCTGCAGCTGCTTGAGCAGGAAAAACAGGCTTTTTTACGGCATATGTCCCATGAATTAAAAACCCCCCTGACTACACTGAGAGAGGGTACGGATCTCCTGGCCGAAGAGCTTGCGGGACCCCTGACCGAAAATCAAAAAGAAATCATCACCCTGATGCAGGAAAACAGCCTTTCTCTGCAGTCGCTGATTGAACAGTTACTTGATTACAACCGATTGCAGCACGGAGGTGAACATGAGCTCCAGACTCAACCCATCCTGCCTGTCATCAAAGAGTCACTGTCATCCCATCAGTTGCTGCTCAAACAGAAACAGATCCAGGTCACACTGCCAAAGCAAGACATTCCCTGGGGTATCGAAAAAGGATTATTACAACGCGCTTTGAGTAACCTGATCTCCAATGCGTCGGTTTACGGTAGTGAAAATGGTCTGTTGAAGATTACTCTGACGCAAGAGGGGGAAACCCTTAAAATAGAGATCGGCAACACCGGTCCAGAAATACCGGTAACAGACCTTGAACAACTGTTTGACCCTTTCTATCAGGGGGTAAACAAGCGACAGGGGTCAGTCAAAGGGTCTGGAATAGGCTTAAGCATCGCCCGGGAAGCAATCAGAGCAATGGGCGGTAATCTTGAACTTCACAGCAATCAGGATGGTTATGTTAGTTTTATGATAAGTATACCGAATCAAGGACACGCTTCAGATGAGTAAAACGCTGTTAGTTGTTTTTACAGTTATGATGCTCGGTGGCTGCCAGATAAAGCAGTTTCTGCCGACGCCAGACAATGGCTTTACCTGTATTGCTGGAGATATGGGTGAGTGGATGATGCTGGAGCAGCAATACCAACAATCCCGGCCTGAGGGAAAAGCCGCTATGCTTAAAGAAGCAGCAGATAAAGATCAGGTAATTATCCAGGCAATGCTTCTTAGTCAGCCCGATAACACTACGGCCCAGATAAAACGATCCATTGAGCTGTTTGAACAGCTTGATCTGGATAAAACACCCCAATGTGATGCAGAACAATACCTGCTGGTACGCTATCAGTACACCCAGGCAGTTATGACGCTACAGCGTGCTCTGAATACTGCTGACCTTGAGCGCAAAGCGCTTTCCGCCGAACGGGATAAGCTCAGGCAGCAGATAGAAGCATTAACTCGCATTGAGAATGATCTGTCTCGATAGAAAGACAGAGAGGAGAATATTTATGAAGTCTACTCAGCAACGTATCCTTATTGTGGATGATGATCCGGGTATCCTTAAAGTACTAAGCTTACGCCTGAGTGCCTCAGGCTTTATCATTGATACTGCTAATTCAGGCGTAGAAGCACTGAAACGGATCAAACATGAAACACCCGACCTGGTCCTGAGTGATCTGCGTATGGACGGAATGGATGGCATGGCACTGTTCTCAGCGATTCAGGAAGACCATCCGGCCCTGCCCGTAGTCATCATTACCGCCCACGGCTCTATCCCGGATGCCGTTGAGGCAACCCAGAAAGGTATTTTCGGCTTCCTCACCAAGCCGATTGATAAAGAGCAACTGCTCAACACAATTAAATCGGCGCTGGACTCTGCACACGCGCAGGATGATAGCTGGCGCAGTGCTATCGTGACCCAGAGCCCGTTGATGAATGAACGTCTCAGCCAGGCTGAACGGGTTGCTAAATCCAATGTCAGCGTTCTGATCACCGGCCCCAGCGGTACCGGTAAGGAGCTGATGGCGAAGGCGATCCACAATGCCAGCGACCGCTGCGACAAGCCCTTTGTAGCGATCAACTGCGGCGCACTGCCAGAACAACTGCTTGAGTCCGAGCTGTTTGGCCATGCCAAAGGGGCCTTCACCGGGGCGGTCACACAGCATGAAGGCCTGTTTCAGTCTGCTGAAGGGGGCACGCTGTTCCTGGATGAGATTGGTGATATGCCTACGACACTCCAGGTTAAGCTGCTACGCGCCATTCAGGAGCGGACCATTCGCCCGGTGGGCTCAACCCGTTCCATCGAGATCGACGTCCGGGTAATCTCGGCAACCCACCGCAACCTGGAGCTGGCGATGGAGGATGGCGAGTTTCGCGAAGACCTCTACTACCGCCTCAATGTGGTTAACCTGGATCTGCCGCCGCTGCGGGATCGCCCTGAAGATATACCACTGCTGGCCCGCTACTTTGTCGAGCAGTCGGCTAAACGACACAATCCTAAAGTTAAGGGGATCTCTCCCGGAGCGCTGCATATCCTTGCTCAGGCGGCCTGGCCCGGCAATGTGCGTCAGTTGGAAAACGTGGTTGAGCAGACCGTCGCCCTGTCCGGCGCGCCGATCATCAGCGAAGGGCTGGTGAATCAGGCGATTGCCAATCAGGACCGGGTAATCCCCTCCTTCAATGAGGCACGATCCAGTTTTGAGAGAAGCTATCTGACCAAAGTGATGCATATCACTGCAGGCAATGTGACCCAGGCAGCCAAAATTGCCCAGCGCAACCGGACCGACTTTTATAAACTGCTGAACAAGCATAATTTAGAAGCCTCCCAGTTTAAGCCGGGACGCAAAGCTCATGAGTATATTGAGCACAAAAAAGCCGGATAACATTCTGACTGATCAAAAAAGGCCATCGCTGATGGCCTTTTTTATTGAGCTGTCTATAAGGTCAATCGGCAACGTTAAGTAGCGCAGATGATGACAGGTATCCAGAGAGTGATGCCAGCCTAACGACCGATTTCCGCCATTGATCCACGGGTCAGCTGCAACAGATCGGCGGGACGAAGTTCGATCTCCAGGCCCCGTTTCCCCGCACTGACGAAGATCGTTTCAAACTGCCCGGCGGAATCATCCAGTAGGGTTGGTAACGATTTTTTCTGCCCCAGCGGGCTGATTCCTCCCACCAGATAACCGCTGCTGCGTTGCGCCTGTTGCGGATCAGCCATGGTCACTTTCTTGGTTTTTAACGCACTGGCTACCGCTTTCAGGTTCAGCTGCCCGGCCACCGGCACGACGGCTACTGCCAATTGCCGGTTATCACCATTAACCGCGACCAGCAACGTTTTAAATACCCGTTCAGCACTTATATCAAGCGCCGCAGCCGCTTCTTCACCATAAGACTCACTGGAAGGGTCATGCCTGTACTCATGTACGGCAAAGCTAATTTTCATTTTCTTAGCCAGTTGAATAGCCGGGGTCATCTCAGAGCTTACTCCATAACACCACTGGCATCGAGGATATCGATCACATCGACAACGGTTGCATCTCCTTCAAGCACCCGGATCACCTTATTGCCAAGCCTTCGGTTTTCCTCACCAGCAACCCGCCCAATAACTCTGTCCAGATCATCGGGTAAAGGCTCGGACTGACGATAAAGATCGCGATCAAGCCGATCGCCCAGGACAACTTTTTTCTCCCAGCCGGGAGGCAGCTTACCACCACGCTGCAGCTTCTTTTCTAACCCCTGTGGTATCGATTTCTGCTTATCCTTTTGCGCATTTTTCTGGTGATCGTTATCTTTTTTACGTTGCTGATAGAAGTTCCGAATCTGATATCGCTCATCATCACTAAACGTTCTGTGACGAACGGTATTTTCATGCTCCGAACGACTACGCTCTTCGACGGTTCGCTCCTGTCTCTGGCTAGCACCGTGCTCTTCTCTGCCCGGATTCTCGGCCTTCTTTGCTAAAACAGCAGGGGCTGCCGTCATAACACTGACTACAAGCAAAACACTTAATAACGGAGTTATACGCATATTGAAAATTTTCCTATCTCTATCTATCGATACGGGTTATTTTCGAGCCTTCTATGCTGAGATTATACATCAATCCCTTATTAGAGAAGATAAAACCAATGATAGGCTGCTGCACTGTATTTGAGTCTATCTGCCCACCGGCTCCCACGGTCGCCAGGGCCACACTGCCATCCACCCCCGCTTCCCAGCCATCACTGTTGCGGAATTTATCCAGTGCCTCCTGACTCATAAACAGCAGTACTTCTGATTTAATCTGAGCCCCCAGCTGAAAACCGATTGAGGCGGATGCAACATTGTAATAAGCGGCCGTTTTACCACCCAGCCGAAGCGCACCTTCACCATACTCTCCACCAATCCCCATGCCCGCCTTAATCACATCGGGAAATATCAATACGCCAACCGCTTTTCTGGCCAGCTCTTTTCCCGCCGGGCTATGATGATAGAACTCCTTCAGCGTCTGATTAACTTTAGCGTCAATCTCCTGAGCCGACGCTGCGTTGGCACTTACCGGCAAAAATGCAAGCAGTGACGAGGCGAGTAAAACCGTTAAGAATTTCATCAGCATCTCCAGATTACGTTTACAGAAAGTATGAGCGACAAATGTCGGGGCAGCAACTTCACCCCGACAAGCGTAGTGGTTAGATCTGAATCAGGGTGATCATATTAATATGACGCTCTCAGGGGCCTGAGAACGTCTTCCAGGCCGTTGAGTTTCACTTCATACAGAATCTGCAGCAGAATACCGATCTCCCCTTCAGGAAAGCCCTTTCCGGCAAACCACACCAGATAGGGCTCCGGCAGATCCACCAGTATCCGGCCCTTATACTTGCCAAACGGCATCTTCATATTAGCCAGCTTCTGCAGTCTTTCTGGGGTTATCTCCATCTGTGCCTCGTTATACCCTGTTTGTCGGACTAGACTATAGCGCAAATAATCCGCGAAATAATTCCAATCATGGTGCGCAAGCGTTACGCTTCGTTTTGCTCAGCCATTAAATACCGCCCATTTTAGCCTCCAGGGCAGAAAAAGAGAGATCAAGGGATGACATTACCGCCGACTCAAGCTAAATCTTTACCAGCTCAGTCTTTAAAAACTCAGCCTGATCAGACTCAACTGACTCAGATTACCATCTATCCGGTTAAGTCGACCGCACCGGTCACTCTGAGCCGAAGCGCCGTCACGGATACCGGGCTGGCATTTGACCGGCAGTTTGTGCTCTGCGATGACAACGGCAAATTTATCACTGCCAGAACCAAGCCCCGCTTACTGGGGGTTAAAACCGCTCTGCTGCCAGAGGGCATTCTGCTGACAGCACCGGGGGTTGAGCCTCTTCACCTTGAATATGCAGCCTTCAGTGGCCCCTACCACAGCATCCGCGTATGGCAGGACAGCATCGATGCGGTGTGCTGCGGTGATAACGCTGCACAGTGGTTCAGTGAATATCTGCAAGGCCCCTGTAAACTCTATTTCTTTGGCCCGCAATCCAGCCGCCCGGTGAACCGCAGACCTGGGAATCAGGTCGCCTTTGCCGATGGATATCCGCTGCTACTGATCTCTGAAGCATCCCTGAGCGATCTCAATAGACGCTGTAAAAGCACTGTAAGGATGGAGCAGATGCGTCCCAATCTGGTTGTCAGCAATTGCGAACCCTATGCTGAAGATGGCTGGCAGCGGATCAGAATAGGCGAAATCGAGTTTGATATTGTAAAACCCTGCGGCCGTTGTATTCTCACCACCACAGATCCGGAAACCCTGGAGCGCAACGCCGATCGGGAGCCTCTGAGTGTCTTAAAGCAGTACCGCAGGGGCGCTGACGGAGAAGCCCATTTCGGGCAGAACCTCGTGCCACTAAACCATGGCATCATCTCGCTCAACGACCCTGTAGAGGTACTGGAAACCTGTCAGGCACAAACCTACGGTCAATAACCTGAAGCGGGTATGTTACAGGGCAAACAGACTGAGCAGATCGGAACTGATCTGCCCGGTCCCCTGCGAAGCCAGTTTTTTAAGCTGCAGGCTGGCCTTTTCAGTGCCTTTCTCCTGCAGCACAATCCCGGCAGGCGATACTCCCCGCAGCATGACTGCGGCGTGGGTTCCGCTGACCTTATCCCGGTTATAGCCAAGCCGTTGCAGGCGGAAACCAAATGGCTGCCAGAAACTCAGCAGCTCCGCCGTTGCCCCAAAGCTGGTACCCAGCCAGTCAATATCTGTGCTGGCCTGTTCGATCGCCTGCAACAGGGCTGTGCCAATACCCCGCCGCTGTCGTTGCGGATGTACAGCAATCCGCATGACCCTCAGTCCGCGGCAACCTGCCGCCTCTGGAATATGGCAGTGAGCCAGCAGTGTCTGGGGAATTAACTGACCTTTTGGTCGCCGGGTGCCAGCCATTATTGCCTCAGCCAGACCGTGGTTAATCGGCCCTTCGTAGGCCAGCAATGCTGTTGCGACCAGCTTAGACTCCTCCTCTTCACTGAACCCCGCCCACACCTCAATATTGGGGCTATCGAGCAGAATACGCAGATCCCCCGGGGTGGTCCGGTAGTGCGCCAGAATTAACAAGCCAAACAACTGTTTGAGCATTTCACTGTCGGCTATCAGATCATCACGATCCAGTTTTCTGAAATTCACGCCTTCCCACTGCGCAGGGGTAGCCGCCAGTGTCACAGGCTCGGCATCCAGTAACAATGCCTGATAGGTAAACCGCTCCAGCGGATCGCCTTCAGCCCAGCGTACCGGCTGCTGCATAGAGAGCAGCTGCCGTTCGGGCACCCTGCGGTCAAGAGTGGGCATAAAGCGCACAGCAAACCCCTGCCCGGTTCCCTCATAGCCGTGCAGGGTCGAAGCAAAGATAACCCGCCGATAATCCAGCAGGCTTAACAGCACCGGGGCTGGAATTGCTGCCGCTTCATCGATCAGCAGCAGGTCCGCATCCGGTTGTTGCCGGGACAGCTGATCAGGCAGCATAAAGCGCAACCGATTCTGGCCATATACCCAGAGGTCCCGGGGGTGTTCGCGAAGCTCAGCAGATAAGAATCTTTCCAGCATCGCTATCACCGACTGCACTGCCCCCCGTGATGGGGCCGTCAGAATAATATCGAGCCTGTCGCGATTAACGGATGAGTCCGTATTGGGGATATCCGGCTGCGGCGCTGTTATACCCCTTCTCATTAATACCGCAGCGAGTATACCCAGCGCGGCACTTTTACCCCGTCCCCGATCAGCGGTCAGCACCAGCACAGCCCGGGACTGACGAACCGCCTGCAGACACTGTTTGACTGTCCTCTCCTGATCCGCGGTGCGAAACGGTGCGCTGCAGGATGAAGTTTCCGCTTCTGGCTGGACATGGGTCCCAGCCGATGAAGCCAGGGGATCTGTTGGCCGGCAAAGCTGCGGCAAGGGGTTATCTTCGGTGAACTGAATCAGGTCAGTATCGCTGCCAATACAGCCCTGCAGATGGCGGATAAAGCGACGCCCGACATCGGCCACCCCATAGGGCTCCACAGCGATATGCCCATACTCAGGATCATTAAACGCCTGCCAGGCAGATAAAGGCGGAGTGATTAACACAAACACCCCGCCTGCGATCAATGTGCCTGCCACCTGACCAAATCCATTAGGGTTAAAGCCGCTCCAGCAATCAAAGAAAACACACTCGCTCTCCTGCCCCAGCAGTTGATGTGTCTGTTTGGCACTGACCGGTTTAAGCTGCACCGGGGGAACCAGACCGACCCCTGCATCGCCAATCCAGAGTATCCGGGTTGTCGGGCAACTCAGAGCTGAAATCTGCTGCTGACACCACTGTCGATCACCGCTAATCAGCAACAACTGTCGGGGCGCCCCCTGGCGGACGTGATTCGACAAAGACACAATTATGTCGTTTAAGGGTTGTATGCTGTTCACTGACCTTTCCTTAATTTCACCCGGATTGAATTTTACACGCTATGTATGTCAGGGTATAAGGAAATAACGGAAACCGGGTAAGGAGGCGAAATAAACACCATGAGAGTCAATCACAGGCTTTTAAAGGCGTGGGGATAACAGATGCGTTCTGACTTATGCCTTGTTATGGATCAGGGTAGCCATAGTAGCCGGGCGATGGTGTTTGATCGTTTTGGCAACTGCCTGAGTCAGGGACAAGTACAGGTAAAAACCCGGCTTACCCAGCCCAACCGCGCGGAGCAGCAGCCGACCGATATCCTGATTTCCCTGAAGCGCGCAGCTCTGGAGGCGGTCAGCAAGCTGACACGGGAAGACCGCGCCAAACTGCGCACCGCAGCCCTGACAACACAACGCTCCAGCGTGCTCTGCTGGGACGCAGACGACGGTAAACCGCTGACCCCAATCATCAGTTGGCAGGACCGGCGCGGCTTTCATTACATCGACGACCTGATGCCCCTGGCAAGTATGGTGCGCCAGCTCACCGGGCTCTACCCGAATGCCCACCTGCCCGCCTCAAAGCTGCGCTGGTGTCTGGAACATATGATCTTCAATACGGCTAAGCATCGTATCCGCGGCGGCCCTGTCGCCAGCTGGCTTATCAAGCAGTTACTCCATGAGCAACCGGACCTGATTGACGGTGTGAGCGCAGCCAGAACGATGCTGTTTTCCCTCAAAGACCGGGACTGGCATCCCGAACTGCTGGACCTGTTTCAGCTTCCGGATTCACTGCTGCCGAAAGTCCGCCCCAGCAAATACAACTTTGGTACGCTGAAACTGCCGGGCTTAAGCCTGCCCCTCAACTATGTCAGTGGTGATCAGGCTGCGGCACTGTTTGCCTTTGGCGAGCCGTCGCAGGACAACCTCTATATCAACCTCGGCAGTGGTGGCTTTATGAACCGGGTACTGACCGAGCGGGGATTGCACCCTCAGGAGCGGATACTGCACCACCTGATCCACTCCGACAAACAACCCCTTTACAGCGCCGAAGCCACCATCAATGGTGCAGCAAACGCCCTGGACTGGGCCTTTAATATCTGCCGGCCAGAAACCCGGGATATCGATAGCTGGGCCGAAAAGTGCACCGACCCTCCCCTGTTTATGAATATGGTTGGAGGCGTCGGGTCTCCTTACTGGCAATCACTGGATCGTTCTTGCTGGATTAACGATTGCGACGACCCGGAGGCCCGGATGGTTGCCGTTATGGAGAGCATTGTGTTTCTTATCTGCAGAAATATCATGGCGATGTCTGCACTGCCCCCGGCAAAACAGATTATCATTGGCGGGGGTATCAGTCAGCTCAACTCGCTCTGTCAGCGGGTTGCAGATCTGAGTGGCTTGCCGGTGCTGCGCTATGAACAACACGAGATCACATCGCTGGGCGCTGCCTGGCAGGTGTTACCAAACAGCGTACGGGATTTTGTACCGGAAAAAACCTTCACTCCTCAAGATAACAGCCCCTTAGCACTGCGCTACCAATCGTGGCTGAATACATTTAATGAATATCTGGACTCACTCGAAGGATAACAGATCCAAACCAAGGGCCTTGCGCATCGGGGAGATCGAAAAGGTTTCTATCAGATCGGCGCCCTGGGCAAACAGAGTACGGGCAAGCTCAGCATCCGCCACTTCATAGAGCACCACACGGATCCCGGGCCAGCTACGTTTTTCAGTTGCAAGATCAACTTTACGCAAGCAGGTATAATCGAGCAGCAGATAGTGCGGCGGCCTGATAAACCCCTGCCACCATCCGCTGGCTGGAAACTGATCAGAGACCCAGCCGACGCGCCAGTTATCCTCAAGCACCCGGTCCACCAGTGCTCGGGAATAGCTGATCAGCACCACCTGCGATCTGACCAGTTCTAACAGGGGCAGCGCTCTCTCCACGCAGACCTCAACGCCGAATGTTTCGATAGCAACCCGCTTGAATTCAACAAAAAAAGTTACCTCAGGGTAATGCAGCATCAGATTTACCAGATGCTGAAGATGGGAGATCGGTTCATCTTCAAAGCGATCACTAAAGGCCACCGGGTTATGCAGGCTATAGCGGTCAAGCTCATCGTAGGTGAGCAGCTGAATTTTATTATCCGCGCCGGAAAGACGTGCCATATCCCGGTCATGATAGAGCACCGGTTCAAAATCAGCGGTCAGTTGCAGATCCACCTCAACAAACTTTGCCCCGGCTGCCAGCGCCCGCTCAATTGCCAACAGTGAATTTTCCGGGTACCGGGATGCATACCCCCGATGCGCGACCAGGCGATCAGCCAGACAGGTTTCAGGACCGCCCTGGACAGATAGATCATCAGTCCTATCAAACGGTAATATGGGGTTCATATCCGAGCTGTCAGATGGGTTACTCACTGTTGTCTCTCCGCCGCAAAAGAAAGCCTGCGCGGGGCAGGCTTAGCAGAAACAAATCTAATTGGAAAACGTTACAGGAATATCACGGGGATCTTCCGTAATCGCCCGTACCTGACAGCCACCACTCTGTAACGCTTCATGGAGCGCCGCTTCGGTCTGCGACAGAATGTACTCGGCGGTCAGGAGCGCTGAAGGCTGTAGCGTACTGATACCGATACTGACACTCAACTGATGCCCGCCAAGTTCGATATCATGAATATCATGACAGAGTCTGTCAGCCAACACCGGCGATTGTTCGTTAGTTGCCGGCAACAGCATAGCAAAGCGTCCGGTATCTATGCGGGCAGCCATATCCCCTGGCCGTGAAATAGCACCTTTAAGAACCTCAGCAATCAACCCCGCCTGCTGGTCAGCAAAATTCTCAGGCAGTTGCTCAGCCTCAAGCTTATCAACCTCAATCAACATCAGGGTTAACGGACTAAACTCCCGTACAGCCCTGCGACACTCGGTTGACAAAACCTGATGGAAGTGGCGGTTGTTCGCCAGTCCCGTGAGTTCGTCAATCACCGTCACTGAAGCGAGTTTTTCCTGGCTGCGCTTGAGCTCCATCTCTTTCGATTCAAGCACTTTATGCAGTTGGCGGGCACGCATTGCCGCATTGACTCCCATCCCCAGCATAACAAAGTTAAGTACTCCGCCCATCAAAGCGATAAATAGCGGCAGATAGGTATGATGACTGGCGACAATCGGATCCGCCAGACGATAGAACTCCTCCTCAGTCAGCTCCTTTTGTGGGCCATACACCGCCCAGAGTGAATCGATATCTTTTGCCTTGCCCGCCTGAGCATAATCTACATTATCAACCCGGTGCTCAATTGCCAGCCTGATCGCCTGTACAGCAACCCGCTCTTCATAGGAACGAATGCCAATAAACAGGGCTATAAACACCAGTATTGAAACCACCATAATGACAATGGTCTGTACCCGGCTTCGGATTTCAGTCTGCCTGGTATCTATCACCTTTTCATTCCTTTAATGACACCCATCTTTCTGTTTAGTAAATACTTTTTTGAGGATTGATGCAAATATCTACTGCCCATAACGTTTATGCGGTTGATTCAGATATGCTAATTCTTCCGGTGTCGAGGAACGCCCGAGTATCTTATTGCGATGAGGAAACCGCCCAAAGCGGACAATAAGATTGCGATGCTCATGGGCAAAGTCCAGCGCATTATCGATATGATGCCTCAACTCCCGGGGAGTGATGCACAACATCGCTTCTATCTGAGAGATACACAGGTTCTGAGCGGTGGTATCTTCGGCATGCTCAAGGGGCATATAGAAAAATAACTTTTCACTACCCTCAAGTGCCATATCATGACCCAGTTCAATCCCTTCCCGACAAAGCTGTTCGGCTCTGTAATCGCCGGAAAAGGCATCGGCCGAGCCACGATAGATGCTACGGGTAAACTGGTCCAGCAGGATAATCAATGCCAGCCGGCCCCGGGGCTGCCCCGCCCAGTCATCCAGTTGCCCCCAGAGCGCCTGCCTGACCTGATGGCCGAACAGATCACCGAGCTGACGATCCATCGCCTCATCACCAAACCACCAGAGCAACTTTCGGTCGCTCACCGGAAATCCCTGTTTCAGCTCACCAAACCAGAATTGCAGTATCTCTTCAATCTGTTCCGTCATAGACAATCCCGTTAAACGCAGCTTACAACTCATCCAGTATAGAAGAGATGCGCCTGTGCTGCTGAGCTCCGATAATGACCGGCTGGCCTCTGCAGAGCAACAATTTAACTTTTATATCGCTAAAATCTGTTTTAGTCTGAACCTTATGAAAATAAACCACTCTTTTATCGTATAGTAAACTGAGTGGCGATGATTTCTAACGGGGGAAAAATGCGCAACGTTCTGATTTCACTCATACTGGCAGGCATCGGCATTGCCGCTTACCTCTACCTCAATCCAGCGCAGCTGGCTCAGACTCCGCCCCCAGAAGTCAGACAGGACGAACTGTCAAAAATGGCTGTGCAGCGCGAGACTGAAAAAGCCCAGCGTCATATCGATAACCTGACAGCAGCACCGGAGCAGGCGATCGAGATCGGCACAGCCAACAACTTTGTCACTCAGGATCAGTTACTCAAACTGCCGACCGACCTGGCTACGGCAATAGCAGCCACCGAAGCGGTTAAAGAGGGGGATGCAAAAACCTATGGCATCAATCTGGAGCAGATAGGCAACTCTGTCCATCCCCAACACAAAGCCGTGCCCACCAGCCAGCTCCCCCTGGCCGATCAGATCAGACTGAAAGAGTTACTTAACAATCCGGATAATCCGGCGGGCACACTGTTCTATATTCACGGTGTCAGTGACGCAGACAAACAGGGCCTCTGGGGGATCATTCAGAGCGGACTGATAGATACTTTTGCCAAAGGTATTCAACTGAAAGCCCAATTGATCAGCGCCGATATACCACAGGAAGCGGATGAACGACTCCCCAACAGCACCAGCTCATTTCTGGGTTCGATTCTGGACAAAAAGGTAAAAGATACCTATGTCTACAACTATCATAAAGGGATACTGGGACAAAACCCGAATCTGATAACCCCTGGGCAGGAGCTTATTGTTGTCACCTTCAGTCAGGATGAACTGATCGATATCTATAATCATTTTGCCCACCAATAAAAACAGGACTCGCCCATGATCGATCTGTACACCTGGGGGACACCCAACGGTCGTAAAGTGTCAATTATGCTGGAAGCAACGGCACTTCCCTACATAGTTCATCCAATTAATATACAGGCCGGTGATCAGTTTACCCCGGAATTTCTGGCGATTAGTCCAAACAATAAAATTCCGGCTATTTCAGATGATGAGGGCCCCGGTGGGGAAACGGTTCATCTGTTCGAGAGTGGTGCCATTCTGCTCTATCTGGCGGAGAAAACCGGTAATTTTTTACCGACAGACCCGATGAAACGTCTGCAATGCCTGCAATGGCTGATGTGGCAGATGGGGGGCTTCGGCCCTATGCTGGGACAGGCACACCACTTCAATCGCTTCGCCAAAGAGAAGATCCCCTATGCGATCAGCCGCTACACTGAAGAAAGCCGGCGACTCTGGGGCGTACTGGACAGGCAACTGGCTGGCCAGGCATTTATTGTTGATCTGGACCTTAGTATCGCCGACTTTGCCATCTACCCCTGGGCGTGCCGCTTTGAATGGCAGGAGGTTGAGCTGGACGACTTCCCGAATGTGAAAAACTGGATGGAGCGGATGTCGAACATTGAGTTTGTACAACGGGGTATGGCGGTTCCCTGAGTCTGAAAGCCGGGGCTTAAACGCCGCTCAACAGGCCACTCCAAAGCGTCTCAGTTGTCTGGGCAGCACCTCATCCAGCTCATCGAGATCGATCTCCTGCAGCTCGATAACCGCCAGATTTTGCGCTTCATAGAGCGCTTTTTTACGCATTTTATCCGCCAGATAGGAGGGTGATTTTTCACTCCCCCAATACTCAATAAACAAACCGGCCTGCGGCAGATAAAAGTCAGCCCTGGCCTGTTCAACAACGGGCAACGGTTTATCGCAGGCATGGATGATCTGAGCAAGATATAACCAGTTATCGATCTTAACCTCTGCTTCCGAGCGCAGCAGATGACCATCCATTGCCCGGCAGCCATGGCATTGTTCCACCTCAGCCATATGCAGACCAAACTCCCGCAAGGCACGTTTAAAGACCGTGTGATCCGGCAGTGTTTTTGGCCATATCACATAGGGGATAGAGGTATGAATATCCTCTTTCTGAACGCCTCCCTGAGCCTCACCGGTATCTGTCAGTTGCCACCCCTTCAGCCAGGGCCTGATCCAGCCCAGGTCAGCGAGCAGCTGATTGATACGCGGGGCGGCTAACCCGGTTTTCAACCCCAGTCCCCTGACACCGGTAAGCCGGTCTTCAGGGTTAACCAGGGCGCGGTGCTCAGTCACGCTGTCCGGCCAGACGATATAGCGACCATAGCGCTCACTCTCACGGTAACTACCCTGCTCAAACTCACCCTTTGCGGTCAGTGACCAGCGCTGCTCTTCCCGTTTAATCCAGCCGAGAGCCTCCAGCTCAGTAAACAACTGACGGCTACTCTTTCCCAGCATTTTAGCCAGCGCTGAGGTCGATACTTTATTGCGCTCTCTGGTCATCAGCCCGGTTCCGCTCAATTGCCATTACACACTCATCAATACTGTGATAATTATCTGCAGGGGTCAAAAATAATTACGACCACGGCTTTATACCGATGGCCCGGCCAGTGATCCTTAGCCGTCGATCTCAAACCTCGCAACCCGTCAATATACACAGGCTCAAACGGTCGACACATAATGGTTATTTTTTTGTGACAAATTCGCTTGCAATAAAATCTGAAAAGAGCATTCTGTAGGTGTGACATTAAGCATAGTTTGCAGTAAGGGTTACATCATGAATATCAATATTACCAACCGCAATGACAAAGTTTCTCCTGCATTACGAGAAAAAATTGAAGCCTGGTTAGAGGAGAGTCAAAGACGCTATAACGTTATCACCAGCGCCCAGGTCACTATTGAAAAAAGCAATGGTAAAGAGGAGATTGTTGAGGCGACCGTTCACGCCACCGGTAAGGACCTGTTTGCTAAAGCCAGTGAAGAAAATCTGTATGCTGCACTCGACTCTCTGGCACACAAGATAGACAAACAACTGGCCAAGATTCGTGATATTCAAACTAACAAAAAAGGCTCCAGCGTCCCGCTGATGGCGGAACCGGAAGAGGAGATCGCTGAAGAGGAAGAATAGCTCTCCCAGCGAACTGAAATCCTGAAAAAAGGCTGAACACTGTTCAGCCTTTCTTTTCAGATAATGACCTACCTGACCTGCTTAAGAAAACGTTGCAAAATCCAGCCTGAAACCGTTGTCGCACCCTGATCAACATTAATCTTCATCCAGCCCTTTTGTCGCCCGACCACCTCGACCCGTTGCGGAGCACTCACCTGCCCTACAACAGCAAAGCCGGTTCCCGGACCTGATCGGAAATTCACATGGCGGCCGCTAACCTGATACGACACAGCAGACATTTCCGGCTTACCTGCTACAGGCGAACTGCCCCCAGGGGCTGGCTGTTCAGCACCGGAAGACCCGACAGCCCGGAGAAAACGCACCGCGGTCCAGGCCTGTGCACTATCACCGGAATGATTGCGATAATGCACTTTGACCCACTCTCCCTGGCGCTGTAATTCCGTCACCTGCTGATTAAGTGACAGACTCCCAACCACGCCATACTGGCTACCCGGTCCCTGCCGCAAGCGCAGACTATTCACCGTCACGCTATAGCGCAGCCCCTCTGCAACCGGTCCGCTCAGCCCCTGTTGTTGCGCGGTAAGATAACTGCTCAGCATCCAGCCCTTCAACGGCTGTTTATCCGCAGAGAGGAAAAATACCCGCGACCAACTGCCTTTCTTATCAATTTCGAGTAACACACTACCCTGGCCCAGACGGGTCAACAACTCACTACTGTCAGGGGCTGAGTAAACTTCTGCCTCATGGTTGACGACAAAATAATCAAATGCCATGACCAGCGGCGAAATCAGGCTGAATACAATCAGCCCCAGGGCTTTCAGACATCGGGGGTTTAAGAGTGCAGCTTTGATCATAATCACCTTCACGTTATTCAATCCTTCGAAATAAACTCTACAGGCCCAATCATAACAATTGTATAAGCAGTAGCAACAGCAACCGGGCGACCCGGAAAGATCGGGATTAAAACCCAATCTGGTGATAGAGAGGGCAATCTTCCGACACAAAAGGACTATACTGAGCGACAGAACATCAGGACCCTTGCTATGCAGATAAGGGGATATCAAAGGCTGACACGGCGACTTTAGGGGGAGCAATGCCTCAGGATATTTTAATGGCCCGCCAGCCCATATTCGATGCAAATCTCAATGTTGTTGCCTATGAGCTGTTGTATCGGGACAAAGACAACCAACAACATTCGATTATTACCGACGGCAACAGTGCGACCTCCCAGGTATTACTCAACAATTTCACCAGCATCTGCAAGGCGGGCAAACTGACAGCACTGCCAGCTTTTATCAACCTGACCCGGGAGATGCTGACATCGAGCCATATTCCGGCAATTTCCCGCAAACATGTCGTGCTTGAGATCCTCGAAGGGATGACCGTCGATGAAACCCTGATCGCAGGTATCCAGCGATTTATCGATGCGGGGTACCGCATGGCGCTGGATGATTTTATCTATAGCCCTGAATATGATCCGATTCTTGAGATGGTGCATCTGGTCAAGCTGGATCTGTTACAACTGAGTGATCAGCAACTGATACAGCATATTGAGCTGCTCAAACCCTATAACGTCACTCTGCTAGCTGAAAAGATCGAAACGATGGAGGCTTTTAAGCGTTGCAAAGGGCTGGGATTTAAACTGTTTCAGGGATATTTCCTGTGTCGGCCACAAGTGGTTGAAGGGCGTAAGCTGAGCTCCAGCGAGATTGTGATGATGGAGCTGATGTCCCTGTTAGCAGAGCCCGCCGTGACGCCCGCAGAGATAGGACAGATTGTCAAAAAAGACCCTCAACTGACCTTTAAGATCATCCGCATCGTCAACTCTCCACTATTCAATCTGGTCAGGAAGATAGAAAGTCTTGACGAGGCGGTTGTCATACTGGGAGTGCAGGAGATAAAGCGCTGGTGCGCCCTGATCGCCTTTTCCGGAGAGATGACTAAACCCGACGAACTCACCCGACATACGCTGATACGGGCGAGAATGTGTGAACTGCTGGCCGAAAACAATCCTGCTCTCTCCGGCTCCAGTGCATTTATGATGGGGATATTTGCCGGACTGGATGCGCTGCTGGACACCCCCAGAGAGGAAATTCTGCAGCAGGTTCCTCTGAGTGACGTGATCCACAAAGCGATTCAGTATGGTGACGGGGAGTACGGTAATCTGCTAACCACTGTCGACAGTTTTATTCTGGGCGAGTGGCATTCATTACCCGACCTTTACTCTGGCCCGCAACTGAACAATGCCTACACAGACAGCCTCAACTGGGTTCGTGAGACCATGGAAAAAATAACCTAGGCTCAGACGTTCTCAGATCCTCCCCGACAACTCCCCTCATTGGCAGCAGTCAGTTTCCGGCCTGATAAATAAAAGTTATCAGATATGTAAGGGATTATTCATTAGACAGCTCATCAGCGTAACGCCACAATGCTACTTACTTTGACAATAGTGATGATTCTATCAGGAGCACAACCAAGACCATGAGCACAATGATTCCGCTGGACCAGTTTCAGCAACTCCGTCACGTTGACGCAATCATTGAGAAGGCCGCTGATAGCTGGTGGGTCTACCGTCGCAATATCGGCTATAACGGTGCCCTGAGTGCTACAGCGCGTGTCGTTTTTTTCGGCCGCAGCAAAGCGCAGGTTGAACAATGGCTGGCTTCACAGTAAGCCAGCTGGTTTTTTAACTGATATTTCAGCATCTGCAGATAGATCAGTTAATGGGCTGGCCAGTGATCCTGGGCAGCCTCTCTAACCCCTGCCATCCGGCACATTCTCCGGTACCATCGTCTGTCATGGATGCCCGTTTTCTCCTGTAGGGTCTAAGCTATTACCGTGCAGAACAGATAAATCACCTGACATCTTGCATGGCCAGGTTACTCCTTTCCACCTGGTATTCCACAGGAACCAGGCTGTAGAAAGATTACAAGATCGCCGCATTGCGGCCCGCAGACTAAGGCTTAACCGATGAACAAAGAGATGACACCTTTTGAGATCCGCCAGCAGATTCGCAGCGGTGAGTTTACCGGCAATACATCCGGATATGGTCAGGGTTTCGTTCAGGGAAACCTGGCTATCATGCCGAAAGCGTGGGCGAATGATTTTCTGCAGTTCTGCCAAAAAAACCCCAAGCCCTGTCCTATCGTTGGTATGTCCAGCCAGCCTGGCGAGTTCATGCTGCCCGATCTGGGACAGGATATCGATATCCGTAGCGATGTTCCCAAATACCGTATTTACAAAGACGGAGTCCTCACCGAGGAAGTTGCCGACCTCAAGCCCTACTGGCGCGATGATCTGGTCACCTTTGTACTGGGCTGCTCTTTCTCTTTTGAAGAAGCGCTGCTCGCTGACGGACTGGAAGTACGCAATATCACCGAAGGTGTCAATGTGCCGATGTACCGCACCAATATTGAGTGTAAAAGTGCCGGCCGTTTCAGTGGCACCACAGTAGTCAGCATGCGCCCGATGAAGGCTGCCGATGCGATCCGTGCCGTTCAGATCTGCACCCGCTTCCCGTCAGTTCACGGTGCACCACTGCATCTGGGTGATCCTTCTCAGATCGGCATCCGCGATATCAATAGCCCTGACTTTGGTGATGCCGTCACCATTAAAGCGGGAGAACTGCCGGTATTCTGGGCCTGCGGTGTAACACCTCAGGTCGCGATTGAACAGGCTAAACCCGAGTTCTGTATCACCCACAGTCCCGGCCACATGCTGATCACCGATCTGCCTAACAGCCGACTGGCTGTGCTGTAAAAGGAGCACTGAATATGTCTTTACGTCTTAACTGTGACCTGGGTGAAAGCTTCGGCTCGTGGAAAATGGGTTTGGATGAAGCGGTGATGCCGCATATCGATCAGGCTAATATCGCCTGTGGTTTTCATGCGGGCGACCCACTAGTGCTGCAAAAAACCCTGACTCTGGCAAAACAGAACAATGTCACCATCGGTGCCCATCCGGGTTATCCTGATCTGGTTGGCTTTGGCCGTCGCAGCCTCAAAGCTTCATCCGACGAACTCAAAGCGATGGTGCATTATCAGATCGCTGCTATTGATGGCATGGCTCAGACTCAGGGGCTTACGCTGACCTACGTCAAACCCCATGGCGCAATGTACAACGATATGATGGCCGACGCGGCTGTCCGCGCTACCATTATGCAGGCAGTGTCTGACTATCACCGCCCACTGGTGCTGATGCTGCAAAGCACCCCCCAGTCAGCGCAACATCAGCAGGAAGCCGACAGTATCGGCCTTGAACTCTGGTTTGAGATCTTTGCTGATCGCTGTTATGACGATGATGGCAAACTGCTGGCCCGATCAAAGCCCGGTGCAGTGCATAGTAAAGAGAAAATGCTCGCTCAGGTTAAACAGCTGCAGGAACAGGGCACAGTTACCACAGTTAGCGGCCACACCCTGACCTTGCAAGCCGATACACTGTGTGTCCATGGCGATAATATGGACGGGGTCAACGCCATCCAGGAAATTCGCAGGTTGATCAGCCAATGAATACCGAAACAAACAACATTCGGGTTGAAATTGCCGGGGAAAACGCCCTGATCATCTACTTCGGTGACAAAACCGATCCCCGGGTTTCCTCTCAGGTGCAACAGGCAGTGACCATTCTCGAAACGGAGCTTAATGGCAAACTGATCGATATGGTGCCCTCTTACGCCTCCCTGCTGGTGATCTACGATCAGCTGGCGACCGACCATCTGGAGGTACGCCGCTGCATTCGTGAAGTACTGAGCAAGCTGGACGACAATGAAGGCAGCGAAGGCAACTTAGTTATTTTACCCGCCTATTACAGCACCGAATCAGGCCCTGACCTTGAAGCACTGGCGCAGCGGGCAGACCTCAGCATAGAGGAGGTCATTAAAATTCACAGCGAGATGGAATACCGGGTATACGCGATCGGTTTTGCCCCCGGTTTTGCCTACCTTGGCGAAGTGGATGCTCGTATTGCTGCGCCCCGGCTGGCAACACCCCGAACCAAAGTACCGCGGGGAGCCATCGCTATAGCTGATCGTCAGACAGCGGTTTATCCGGCAGTATCCCCGGGCGGCTGGAATCTTATCGGCCTGTGCCCCACCCGGATGTTTGATCCAAAAGCGGAGCCAACCATGCCGGTACAGGTGGGTGACCGGGTGCGGTTTAATCCGATCAGCCGGGAAGAGTTTTTCGCCCAGGGCGGTGAATTGGGAGAGATCAGATGAGCGGTTTTAAAGTAGTACAGCCCGGCCTGATGACTCTGATTCAGGATGCCGGACGCTTTGGCCATCACCGTATCGGCCTGACCACGGGTGGTCCTCTGGATGCACTGGCATTCAAATGGGCCAACCGCCTGGTTGATAATCCAGTGAACACCACAGCGCTTGAGATCAGTTTTGGAGGCCTGGTACTGCTGGCAGAAACCGATGCACAGATCGTTCTGGCAGGCGCGCAGATGCCCCTGAAGATAAACGGTGTTGAGCAGGATCGCTGGCATGCCCACCGGATTAAAGCCGGGGACAAGATCGAAGTTGGTTTTTCAGCCCAGGGAGCCCGCGCTTATCTGGCCGTCAGCGGCGGCTTTCAGGTCGAGCATAGTTTTTCCAGCAGCGCGACCGTCACCCGGGAGGGGATCGGCGGCTTCACCGGAGAGAAACTAAAGCAGGGCGACTACCTGAACTGCACCCCCCCTGTACAGCACAAAGGTTATCGCCTGCCTGAAACACACCGCCCGGACTACAGCGATAATGTAACTCTGCGGGTTATTCCCGGCTATCAGCAACAGGCCTTCAGCGACTATCAGAAACGGCTGTTCTTCAGCAGTGAATACAAAGTCACCGATCGGGCTGACCGTATGGGTTACCGACTGGCGGGGCCTGAAGTAAAGCCCTCGCTTGACGGTATTCTATCGGAAGGTATCTGCCACGGTGCGATACAGATCCCCGCCGATGGCCAGCCAATCGTACTGCTGAATGATCGCCAGACCATTGGCGGTTATCCTAAGATTGGCTCAATGATCGCGCTGGATACCGCCCGTATGGCCCAGATGCTCCCCGGCTCACGGATATCATTCGATGAGATCAGCATCGATGATGCCCATAACCTGCACTGCCTGGCCCATATACGGTTTAACAATACCGAGCCGGAACCCGTTGATTAATTCCGGTCGAGAACGGTCGCATTTTATCTCCGGTCACAGTAACACGCCGGATAACGTACAGAATCGAAACAGAGAGAGCACTCGATGTCACAACATTCGATCAATGAAACAGTTCTGAGCAAGCAGGTAGAAGACCTGCTGGTTGCACGTAACCTGCGTGGCATGAAAACCGTCCAGCCAGCACTTTCCAGCGGCTACTATCTGCGGGCAGCACGCACCCTCTATAAGTGTAAAGGGCATGTCCTGATCGGCACCGGATTCCCGGTGGTGGATACCTTTGAAACCGATGGCCCCCTGGGGGCCATTGCACTATACGATGCGCTGGAAAAACTCGGCGCTACGCCGGTCATTGTCTGCGGTCCGCCGGTCTCTCAGGCGCTGATGGAAAGATATCGTGTCCACGAGATCCGCGTCGGCGAGCACCAGGAACGCACCCTTGAAGCGTTCAAGGCGCTGTATAACTACAACCCTGATGCGGTGCTGTCGATTGAACGTCCGGGACAGGCTGAAGATGGTGGTTACTACAATATGCGCGGTGAAAGCATCAGCGCCCGTACAGCCTGCTTCGACACCTTTGTTAACAATGCAAAATGCCCAACCATCGGTATTGGCGATGGTGGCAACGAGATCGGCATGGGCAACATCACCGAAGCGATTAAGGGACTGGATATCACTCCGGCAGCGACCCGTGTTGATGAGCTTCTGATCGCCGATGTGTCCAACTGGGGTGCCTACGGTCTGATCACCTTCTTCAGCCTGTGGAGCGGCCGTGACCTGCTGGGTGAAATTGATCCGCTGGCGATCATTGAATATCTGTCAAAACTGGGCAGTGTCGATGGTGTCACCCGCATCAACCAACTGACCGAAGATGGCCTGCCGCTGGAAGAGGGCGACAGTGTAATCGCCGGACTCAGGGCGCTGATCGGCTATACAGACTAACTTTTTAAAAACGCCGCCTGGACTGTAGGAGCGGCTTCCAGCCGCGATTCTGGTTATCGCCCCTGGAAGGGGCTCCTACAATATAGACTTTTTCGCAGGAGCGGTGTCCAGACGCGATAGACCAAACTGTATTTCAAGCCTGATCTATCTCCCCCCTAACACCCCTTTCAGCTGTAACTGATACCCAGAGATATCGCCCAGCGTTTCTGCTACCCATAGCGGATCATAGTAACTATCGAGATAGCGCTCGCCACCATCACAGATCAGGGTGACCAGCGACCCCTGCTCTCCCCGCTGATGCATCTCCGCCGCCAGCGTCAGCATGCCCCAGAGATTGGTGCCAGTAGACGCTCCCGCTCTGCGACCACAGTGCTGTTCCAGCCAGAGCATCGCCGCGACCGATGCGCCATCAGGGACCCGCATCATCCGGTCAATCACCGTTGGTTGAAATGACTCCTCTGCCCGGGGGCGACCGATCCCTTCGATACGGCTTCCCTGCTTTATCTCCAGGCTGCGATCACCGGTCTGCCAGACATCATAGAAAACCGAATTTTCGGGATCTACCGCAACCAGCGTGGTGTTCAACCCCTTATAGCGAATATAGCGCCCCAGGGTGGCGGTGGTACCACCGGTACCGGCACTCATCACAATCGCTGCCGGTACCGGATGTGATTCCAGTTTCATCTGCCGGAAGATACTCTCGGCTATATTACTGTTGCCTCGCCAGTCGGTGGCCCGCTCAGCAAAACGGAACTGATCCATAAAATGGCCATTGCACTCAGCTGCAAGCACTACCGCCGCTTCATGCATCTGCGTGGGACAATCGACAAAGTGGCACCGGCCACCATAGAACTCAACCTGTCTGATTTTTGCTTTGGCCGTTTTGCGGGGCATAACCGCCACAAAGGGTACACCGATCATACGGGCGAAATACGCCTCCGACACCGCAGTACTGCCAGATGATGCCTCAATCACAGTCGTTCCCTGGTTGATCTGACCATTACATAATGCATAGAGAAACAGGGAGCGGGCCAACCGATGTTTGAGACTTCCGGTAGGATGACTGCTTTCATCTTTCAGGTAGAGATCGATCCCCGCCAGTGCGGGGAGCTCCAGTTTAATCAGATGGGTGTCGGCTGAGCGCTGTGCATCAGCCTGAATTCTTGCCACTGCCTGTTCGGTCCAGACACTCATGAAAGCCTCTCTTTTAATCAACAATTAATGGAGACAGTATACGTATGCAGGCAGAGATATTTTTTGCTTTCTGCTGGATAAAAAAGAGAATTTATAGAATAATTTTATCTATAATCTAAAAAAATAAGATAATTTTTCCATGGATTCGATAGATAAGAAGATTCTCAATCTGCTACAACAGGATATTACCCTGCCGGTAGCGGAAATAGCTGAACGGGTTAACCTTTCGACAACCCCCTGCTGGAAGCGCATCAAACGCCTGGAAGAGAACGGCGTCATCAAAGCCCGGGTGGCCCTGCTCGACAGCGCCAAAGTAGGCGCAGGGGTCTCCGTATTTGTCCATATAAAAACCCAGCAACATGAAGAGCAGTGGTTAACGCGTTTTGCGCACTCAATAAGCCGGTTCGATGAAGTGATGGAGTGCTACCGGATGGCTGGCGAGTGGGACTATCTGCTGCGGGTAGCGACCCGGGATATCGAATCCTTCGACCGTTTCTATAAAAAGCTGATCAGTGAAGTCGATGGCCTGACCGATGTTACCTCGAGTTTTGCGATGGAAGAGATCAAATTTTCCACCCGACTGCCACTGTCCAACTGCTAACCGGTGAAGCACTATCGAAGCCTGCAACAAAATCCAGACTTCTATGTAAAACGCAGCTCCTATATAGTGACACCAATATCTGCTGAGCCCTGCAACTATGCGCCTGAGAAACCTTAACACCTTTGTCAAAGTAGCCCGCCTGGGGAGTTTTCATGCCGCAGCCCAGCAGTTGCATGCCACTCAGCCTGCGATCTCAGCCCGAATCCATGCCCTGGAAGAGGAACTGGGAGCACAGCTGTTTATCCGGGATAAGAGTGGCACCCGGCTCTCCGCCCGGGGCGTTCAGCTTCTGCCTTACGCGGAGAAACTTCTGGCAATCAGTCAGGAGATGAAACAGCAGATCTCCGATGAAAACCCGCAGAAGGGTACCCTGCGGATCGGTATCACAGACACGCTGGCACACCTCTATCTGGCCCCCCTTTTGCAGCACTGGCAACAACAACATCCGCTGATGTCATTCGAGCTGATCAGCGATGTCACGCTGACGCTGATGCGTCAGCTACAGGAGCACGAACTCGATCTGGCGTTGATGGTTGCGGGGCACAGCAACCTGCCAGAACTGGTGACAGAGCCGCTGTGCAGCTATCCTCAGCACTGGGTTGCAACCCCTCAGAGGCTGACTGATAACCCGGTCAATAGCATCGCCGAGCTGGGACGCTCCCCGATCCTCAGTTTTCCCCGGGACACCCGCCCCTGGGATTACCTTCAGCAACTGTTCCGGCCGCTGGAGGAAACACCGGTATTTCATACCTGTAGTTCGGTGGCAAACCTGCTGACTCTCACGCTTGAAGGGGCAGGCGTAGCACTGCTGCCCGAACCGGTGCTCCGTACTCATCTGCAGCAGGGACGACTGACAATATTCAGCCCCGGTCCGCAACCGCCGGAACTGGCATTTTGCGCCTGTTGGCGACTGGATGATGACAGAATTCTGCCCCAGCTATTGGCCAAAAGTGGCCGGGAAATCATTATCAGACGGACATAAGCGCTGAATGGACGGGCAACCCACCCCATAACAACCACAGGATTTATAGCTAAAAATATAAAAATATCAATATTAAACCCTGAAATTTATACAATATCAGATTATTATTCTTATCTTTTTCCAGCTATTGCAACTATTCCACTTTTCTAAGAAACTGCGATCAACTCAAAAAGTAAGATTGTCGTAAATTATCAGCCCATAGCCATAAGCCCGGCCTGGTTAACGGCACAATCTCATGACCCGGGAACTGCCCTCAGATCGATTGAGGATTTTTTTTGCAGCCCCCCGTGTTAATTAATTCGGACCCTCGCAATACAACTATACTGTCTTTGGTGTATCACCTGTGACAGCTTGTCGGCAGAGTCCATAATACGTTTAAGGAAGGTTAATATGAGCATTGCTTACCTGAATGGCGAATACCTGCCACTAGAAGAAGCCCGCATCTCCCCACTGGATCGCGGCTTCCTGTTTGGTGACGGTATCTACGAAGTTATTCCATACTACAACGGTAAATCTGTAGGTCTGATGCCTCATATCAACCGTATGATCAATGGTCTGGCTGCCATTGAAATCAAAAACAACCACACAGCAGACGAGTGGAAAACCCTGCTGGACGATCTGATTGCCAAAAACAGCGATCAGGGCGAAAATCTGGGGGTCTACGTTCACGTTTCCCGTGGCACAGACACTAAGCGTTACCACGCTTATCCGGAAGGTGTAGAGCCGACAATTTTCTGCTTTACCTTTGCTATCAAAGACCCTGAACCGGTTGATCGTACCAGGGTGCATCAGTACAGCATGATCTCAACTGAAGATCTGCGCTGGCAGCGTTGTCACATCAAGTCGACCGCCCTGCTGGGTAACGTTATCCACTTTCAGGAAGGTTACTCTACCGGCAACGACGAAGCGCTGCTGTACAATGCCAAAGGCGAGTTAACTGAAGGCAGCTCCTGCAACGCTTTCATCGTAAAGGATGGCGTCATCATCACACCGATTCAGGACAACCAGATCCTGCCAGGTATCACCCGTCGCATCATCATCGACAGCATCAAAGCGGACGGCTCTCTGAAAATTGAAGAGCGTACCGTAACCATGGATGAAGTGCGCAACGCAGATGAACTGTGGATCACCTCCTCTTCGAAAGAGATTGCGCCGGTGACTAAACTGGATGGCAAGCCTGTCGGCAACGGCGAAGTTGGCGAAATCTGGGAAAAAGCGTTCCAGATTTACACTGCATCTAAGTTTGATTTCTGATTCAGTCAGACAACGCTTAAAAACGCACCCAACCGGTGCGTTTTTTATGCCTTAAAGCGAGTAGTTTACTGCCCGATAAGACGCCTGACAGCCGCTTCCGCACTGACCAGCCGCTGTGCGCCCCAGCCTTCGACTATTTCAAAAGGGCGATTGAGCCGCTGAATCTCCAACAGATGACGCTCATAGAGCCGCTCCCGGTCATCCGGGTTTTGCCGCAGGGGATCAGGTTCCCAGGGAAGATCAGGTTTACATACCAGATACACATGGGATGACTCCTGAGCGATCCCGGCACTGATAATCGGGGGACAGCAACCAAACACCTCTTCAGCCCAGATCTTATAATTGATCAGATCCGTATCAAAAATCCCCAGCGGAGCTGCACAACTCACTTCACGCTGCTGATATTGCCGATGCATCACACTCAAACGGCTCAGCAACTCAAGATCATACTCCGGCCCATGCTGCTCAAGATAATAACGAGCATACTCAAGGGCAAAGGGCAGATTCAACAGTCTGGCCAGATGTTCAGTCAGCGTGCTTTTAGCGGACGACTCCGCCCCCGTTATCACAATCCGCACTAACTATTTCCAGCGACAGCAAGCGCTAACCGCTGCGACCTGTGCCATTGAATCCAGCCATAGATCCCCAGTCCCAGAAAGATGGCGTATTGGAATGAATAGATCGGCGCTGCTTTAATCCAGTAGATGTAGATACCCAGCACATTGACAATGCACCAGCCGACCCAGTTCTCCATCCGTTTACGGGCCTGAAGAAACTGAGCAAAAAAACTTAACACGGTGGTCACTGAATCCAGCCATAACAGCGAAGGCTGGGGTATCCAGCTAACCTTTTCAGCTAACAGAGAGATACCCAGTCCCCACCCGAGAATAGCAAGTGTAACGATAACAACCAGTAACTGTTGCTGTCTCTGCGACAACCATTGCGGCACAAACGCTCCCTGCTCTACTGCAGCCCCTCGTTTGATCCACACCATCCAGCAGTACAGCTGAATCGGAATATAGGAAAGATAGAGGATGCCATCAGACAGCAGTTGCCATTCGGTTATCGCCAGCCAGGCGGAGATAGACGCCCAGAGGATACCCAGCGGCCAGCCGAGAATGTTTTGCCGGGCAATCAGAATCACCCCAAGGATGGCACTGACGGTGGCAATAATCTCCAGGGGAGTACTGCCAAACAGTTGCAACCACTGGATTGAAGCCAGAATATTATTTTCCATAACGCTGTTTCATATTTTCCATGAGACAGAAAGTGACACTATTTTTACCGGAGCACACTATACCCCAGGTCGGGGCACAATAGGACAGTCAGTTACCCGCCTGACAGCAAAACGCCTGCACATAGCAGGCGTTTTCACTACGACTGACCTGTTAGCCAAGCGCGGGATAATCGGTATAACCCTCAGCCCCCGGACCGTAGAACAGTTCGAAACGCGGTGGATTCAGTTCAGCATCCTGTTGCAGTCGTGTTGGCAGATCAGGGTTAGCAATAAAGGGAATCCCAAATGCCACAGCATCCGCTTTACCTTCCGCCAGCCACTGATTCGCCTGCGCTTTGGTGAACTTCTCATTCGCGATCACCGGGCCACCAAACAACCGCTTTAAATAGGGCGTCAGACTGTCGTCCCCCTCCAGCTCGCGCGTTGAGATAAATGCGATACCTCGCTTACCCAGTTCAGAGGCGACATAACCAAAGGTCTCCCGTGGATTCGAGTCGCCCATATCGTGGGCATCCATCCGGGGTGCCAGATGTACAGCAACCCGATCTTTACCCCAGACATCGATACAGGCGTCGGTCACTTCCAGCATCAGACGGGCACGGTTTTCCAGCGAGCCGCCATACTCATCATTCCGCAGATTCGTTTTATCCTGCAGAAACTGGTCCAGCAGATAGCCGTTGGCACCGTGAATATGTACACCATCGAAACCTGCTGCCCTGGCATTAGCCGCGCCCTGACGAAAGGCTTCGACAATCTCTTTGATCTCATCCAGAGTCAGTGCCCGGGGCTCAACATACACTTTTGGGGGGCGCACCAGGCTAACATTGCCTTCGGGTCTTACTGCACTGGGAGCAACGGGCAGTTCACCGTTCAGATACACAGGATCAGAGATACGGCCGACATGCCATAACTGCAGAAAGATCAGACCTCCCGCCTGATGTACCGCATCGGTTACCTGTTTCCAGCCTTCTACCTGTGGCTCAGACCAGATACCGGGAGTATCAGGATAACCGACACCCATCGGCGTGACGGAGGTTGCTTCAGCCAGAATCAGACCAGCACTGCTTCGCTGAGCATAATATTCTGCCATCAGCGCGTTTGGCACCCGGCCTTCATCAGCCCGGCAACGGGTTAAGGGTGCCATGACAATACGGTTTTTCAGGGTCAGATCACCCAGGGTCAGAGAATCAAATAGGGTTGGCATCGGTACCTCCTGTTAATGCTTGCGCTTATAGTTGCTCGTGCAGACGTGTGAGAAATTGCTGAATCACCGCTTCATTGCGCGTGAAAAAATTCCACTGCCCTACTTTCTTGCTGCTGATAAAACCAGCACGTTGCAGGGTTGCCAGATGGGCTGAAATCGTAGACTGAGACAAGCCGGCCTTCTGATCGATCATACCGGCACAGACTCCAAAGCTCAGTGGGTGCTGCTGATCGGCAAAAAACAGCTCCGGTTGTTTCAGCCAGTGCAAAATATCCCGACGCACCGGATGCGACAGGGCCTTGATCATCTCATCAAGTTCAGCAGAGCTCATAGCACTCCTTAATTCAGCATTTATATATCTCTATATCGCGATATAACGAAATATAGTTCGTTCTCGTCCAATATACAACGATTATCCTGCAACACTTACTCGCCCTCTGTCATTTACACCGGGAGAATAATGGCAGAGTTTGTTAGCATAGTAATAAGAATTCCACCCCAAAGTGCCTATAAATAAGCGCCTATAAATAAGTGCCTATATATGAAGAAAAAAACACTGGTGTCCTGGAGCAGCGGAAAAGACAGCGCGTGGGCGCTGTATCAGCTACAAAAGGATCCGGACATCGAACTGAAAGGTCTGGTTTGTACCATTAACAAGGAATTCGATCGTGTTGCGATGCATGGTGTACGGGTAGAGTTACTCAAAGCCCAGGCCAGAAGTATCGGTTTACCGCTGGAGATCATTGAACTGCCCAATCCTTGTAGCAACGAAGACTATGCAGAAATCATGGGTCGCTTTGTACGGCGACTGCAAAACGATGGCATCGACTGTATGGCCTTTGGTGACCTTTATCTTGAAGATATTCGGGCCTATCGAGAGAAAAATCTGGCAGGAACCGGTATTACGCCGCTCTTCCCACTATGGCAAATTCCCACCGACCAGTTATCCAGAGAGATGCTGAAGGGTGGGCTGAAAACAGTGATTACCTGCGTTGATCCGGCACAGGCACCAACTGACCTGGCCGGTAGAGAGTATGATCAGACCTTGATTGATGAACTACCGGATTCGGTTGATCCCTGTGGCGAGAATGGTGAGTTTCATAGTTTTGTCTTTGATGGGCCGATGTTCCGCAGCAAAATAGAGATCAGCATCGGAGAAATTGTTACCCGTGATAACTTTATCTTTGCTGACTTTTTGCCCGTTAAACCAAACCGCCAGGGCGGTTAACGGGTGAAACAACCGGAGTATAAATACCAGTAAAAATAGTCCATATTAACCCTGACAGAATCTGCAGGAGCGCGCGTGTGGAAAAAACCATTTTCTTCAGCGATCAACTCAATCATCACTCTTATAGCTATCATTAACACTCTGTTTCATGGAGGAAAACATGTCTCCCAAAGAGATTGGCCAGGCTTACAACGGCATCACTCATCTGTGGCAAAGCGATAAGTTCAACCGTACAAATGGTATTGCCCAGCATGAGCGGGCGATTGCCTTCACACAACAGCAGCGAACAGCGTTAGATGTGGGTTGCGGCTGTACCGGTAGATTCATCGATCTGCTGCTGGAAAAAGGCTTCGCAATTGAAGGCGTGGATATCTCAGATGAGATGATCAGGCTGGCCCGACAACGCCATCCGCAGATCCGCTTTCACCATCAGGATATCTGTCAGTGGGTGCTGCCGCAAAGCTATGATTTTATCACCGCCTGGGACAGCATCTGGCACGTTCCTCTTGAGCAACAGGAAGCGCTCCTGAGCAAACTGTTTAATGGCCTTAACCCCGGAGGCGTGTGTATTTTTTCCTGTGGTGGCACCAATACGCCTGACGAACACACCGATAGATTTATGGGGCCTGAAGTGTATTACTCCACACTAGGCATTCCCGGTTTTCTGAAAGTGATTGACGCCTCAGGTTGTATCTGCCGCCACCTGGAGTTTGACCAGCACCCCGAATTGCATGCGTACTTTATTGTCCAGAAACCGGGTAAGGCAGCCTGTACGCCCTGATTTAGTGCAACATCAACATTTTTAGCAGAAAAAAAACTACTCTCGATACAATAGGTTGAAATACCTTTTTCATTAGCGCATTTTATACTGCAGGTTTTCACAAACGATCATTAACAGGTAAACAATTCATGAGCATGATTCACTTTGTCGGTGGCGAAAAAGGTGGGGTTGGCAAATCGGTACTGTCGCGCCTGCTATCACAATATTTTCTGGATAACGCCATGCCCTATACTGGCCTGGATGCAGATCAGTCCCACCCAACGCTGAGTCGCTACTACCTGGACTATACCCGCCCCATCAACCTGGATCACTTTGAAAGTATCGACCAGATCATGGAGCTGGCGTTAGAGAACGATTGCAATATTCTGATCGACCTGCCGGCACAAAGTGAGCGTTTCCTCGACCGCTGGATTGAGGAAAACGGTGTCATCGAGATGTGTGAAGAGATGGGTATCAAGCTGGCATACTGGTATGCCGTCGACAGCGGGCCTGATTCGGTCAAGCTGCTGGATAATTTTCTCACTAAATACAATGATCAGTTTACCGTTCTGGTCGCTAAGAATCAGGGCCGCGGCAGCGACTTCTCCAATATTGAAGCGCTGCCTCAACTGCAAAACTCAGACCGGGAAAGCATGCCGCTCTATCAGTTCTATATCCCCGCTCTGCACACCTCCACCATGCAGAAGATTGAAAAACTTGGATTGAGTTTCTGGGCAGCAGCGAACCTGAAAGACAGCGAAGTCGAGCACCTCGGCATTATGGAACGGCAACGTAGCAAAGTCTGGGTGAATAAGGTTCACCAAACCCTGGGGGTTCTGCTCAGCTATCTGTAACTGCTAACTGGCCAGTGTGACCCCATTCTGGCCCGTTTATTTCCAGCTTTATACACTGCCCTATTTTTCAGCCGCAAATCGATACCCGATCTGCTAAACTCGCGCCTGTTAAAATGTTAAGGCACAGGTCATGAGTTTCGCATCATTTGGTTTACACCCCGCTCTGCTGCAGGCCATCGAAGAAAAAGGCTATCATCAGCCCACCCCGATTCAACAGGAAGCGATTCCGGCTGTTTTAAAACATCAGGATCTGATGGCGGGTGCGCAGACCGGCACCGGGAAAACCGCCGCGTTCGCACTGCCCATTCTGCACACACTGGGAGACAGGAATACACCTGCACCGGCGGTTAAAGCGCTGATTCTGACACCTACCCGGGAACTGGCGCAGCAGGTGGGACAGAGCTTCAGGCGCTACGGTCAATATCTGCCACTGCGCACTGTGATCGCCTATGGCGGTGTCAGCATCAACCCTCAGCTGGAAGCTATCGAACAGGGGGTTGATATACTGGTGGCAACGCCAGGCCGGCTGATTGATCTGCTCTCCCGCGAGGCAATCGATCTGAGCCAACTGGCGTTCTTTGTGCTGGATGAAGCCGACCGGATGCTGGATATGGGCTTTATCGATGATATCAAACGGATTTTGCGCTCAGTACCGGATAGCCGCCAGACACTGCTGTTTTCCGCTACCTTTGATGATGCCATATTCAAACTCAGCCAACAGCTGCTGAACAACCCGATCCTGATCGAGGTAGATGAGCGCAATACCGCCGCCAGCCAGGTCAAACAGATCGCCTATGAGGTGGATAAACAGCGTAAGCGTGAGATCACCTCTTACCTTATCGGTGCCAATAACTGGCAACAGGTGCTGGTGTTTACCCGCACAAAACAGGGCGCCGATGACCTGGCGAAAGAGATGTGTAAAGACGGTTTAAAAACCGAGGCGATACATGGCGATAAGTCTCAGGGAGCGCGAGAACGGGCGCTTGAAGGGTTTAAAAATGGCACCATCCGGGTGTTGGTGGCCACCGATGTCGCGTCCCGTGGTTTAGATATTCAACAACTGAAATATGTGATCAACTATGAGCTGCCGCATAACGCTGAAGATTATATCCACCGCATAGGACGCACAGGACGGGCAGGTGAAACGGGCTTGGCAATCACATTATTAAGTGCCGATGAAACGTGGTTGCTTGATGAAGTCCATAAAATTCTCGACACTCCGCTGATGCAACAGTGGTTACCCGGATATGAACCCGATCTGGATCAGGATTTCTCCCCGTCGAAGAAGAAAAGCAGTAATCGGAGAGGACAAAGTCGAACTGGCCGCGTCAAACCCGCGGGACGTTCACGGCGTCGATAGGAGTATAACGGTGCAAGATATTCTAGATGAGATCGTCGCCACAATCGGCGCGAGTAAAGAGCGCGGTAAGGTAGCGGATTATATTCCGCAACTGGCCTGTATTGATCCCAACCAGTTCGCCATTACCGTGGCGCTGGCAGACGGACGGGTATTCAGTTCGGGACACAGCGACCGGCTGTTCTCGATACAGAGTATCTCCAAAGTATTTACCCTGACGATTGCTCTGGGCAAACTCGGTGACGCGGTATGGTCCCGGGTTGGACGTGAACCCTCAGGCGATCCGTTTAATTCCATCGTGCAGCTGGAACATGAAAACGGTAAACCCCGTAACCCATTTATCAATGCCGGTGCAATTGCCATCGCCGATGCCATTCTGAAGGGTCACCAGCCAAAAGAAACACTGGGCGAGATTCTGCAATTTGTTCGCTTTATTGCGGATGATGACAGTATCGGCATCGATGAAAAAGTAGCGCAGTCAGAACTGGTCACCGGTGATCGGAATGCCTCTCTGGCTCACTTTATGGCGTCATTCGGGCGGATGAAGAACCCGGTCGATTGGGTTTTAGGCACCTATTTCCACCACTGCTCCATTGCGATGAATACAGAGCAGCTGGCCCGCTCAGGACTGTTTCTGGTCGATAATGGCCGCAACCCGGTGTCCGGAACCCGGGTGATCTCGGCCCTGCGCGCCCGCCGAATTAACTCGTTGATGCTGATGTGCGGTCACTATGATGGCTCAGGCGAATTCGCCTTCCGGGTCGGTCTGCCCGGCAAGAGTGGTGTTGGCGGCGGTATTTTGGCGATAGCGCCGGGCAAGGCATCGATCGCGGTATGGTCACCGGGCCTGGATGAGGTTGGCAACAGTAAACTGGGCACCGAAGCGCTGGAGAAGCTGGTACAGCATACCGGCTGGTCTATTTTTGGCTAGCACTCCTATCGAAATTATTGACAGTGTTAAGACACTACTTACGGTGCATATTTCACAGAATTGCAGTTGATAACTACACTAATTTAAAACGGTTGTTTGCAATAATGCGCAAACCACTGAAGCCTATCAACTGCAATTCCATTATTCGATCCTTGAATGCACTATTGCGCAAAAATTTCACAATACAGGGAATGAAAATAAAGAGGTGAAGTATGGCTATCGACTGGAAAGCAATAGCTGATATTTTAAATGCGATCGCATGGCCTTTGGTTGTTGGAATATCATTATTCGCCATGCAAAAACCGCTCTCCACATTAGTTGAGCAGATAGGTAAACGGATCACTAAGCTATCCTATGGTGACTATGCTATTGAGCTGTCCGCTCTGCCTGAAATGAGATCCAGTTCGGTTGCAGCTTTTGATGTAAGACAGCTCACTCCAACAAAGCTTTTTGACAGCGCATCACACGAACTGTTTAAACAACTGGCAGCAACACAAGATGCCGATTATGCCATCATTGACCTTGGTGAAGGCGACAAATGGCTCTCCTCCCGTTTATACATTTTTGCCCTGATTCTTGGGAGAGTGAGTCACTTAAAGTCTTTTGTCTTTGTTGAAACCCGGGATGGAATTAGCAGATGCCTGGTTGGCACAGCAACTCCTTCGGGCATATTCACATCACTTGCAAAGCATTACCCCTGGTTTGAATCAGCTTTCATCAAAGTATATGCCGACATCGCTCCTGATCCTAAAACCTCAACACAGCCTTTTGAACTGGCTGAACTTGCAGTATCAAACTCCTGGCAGCTATCTGATTTAATACGAAAATACATTGAGGAGATACAGCAATCAGCATATCCCCCACCAGAATCAGAAAATGAGTGGGTTTCTTTCGGGGAACCGGTTCAAATATGGGAACGGTCACGCTGGCTAAATGGCCAGATGGTTGAAGAGTTACTCGCATCGGGACTCTCAACAACATCCCTCATTGATTCCCCTGAATATAATACGCAAACAAAAGTACGCGCCATATTGCGTCTTACAGATGCGAACTATGTTGTACTGACCGATAAAAAAGAACGCTTCCAGCAACTGATCGACAGATCTGAACTGTTAGAAAAGTTAGCGAAAACAGCCGAATAAAAAACATCTGACACACTATATGAGAGACCTTAAAAAGGCAGGTTTTCCATGTGATTTTCAGGCATTTTGGTAAACTGCTGCCTCACAGAGATGACATATCTCAAAACAGCCCGAATCTAAGGACTCTATCGTGTACACAACAGGCTCAGCAGCGATCGCCTTGTGCAACCCCAAAAGCCCCTCCAATGTAGGTGCTGTAATGCGCGCAGCGGGTTGCTATGGTGCATCGGCCATCTACTACAGCGGCACACGGTTTGAGCGCGCGGCTAAATATCACCAGGATACCCGCGACATCAATAAGCAGATCCCTTTAACCGCAGTGGACTCCTTTACCGGACTGGGCGCCCCGCATCAAAAGCTGATCTGTGTTGAGCTGGCCGAAGGCGCTGTCCCCCTGCCCGATTTCGTTCATCCTCAGGATGCCCTGTATATCTTCGGCCCGGAAGATGGTTCAATTGAACAGTCGATTGTTGATCTGGCCGATGCCGTTGTTTATGTGCCCACTATTGGCTGTATGAATCTGGCGGCCACGGTCAATGTACTTCTCTATGACCGTCTGGCAAAGCAGAACCGTGAGATAGACCATGGTAAGCTGATTAAACAGAGCCGCGATGTAAATAACCGTCTGGTTTATAAAAGCCCCTGAGCAGACGCTGTCTGCGACTATCTCTGCTCGGTCAGTTCAGTCTCAACGAACGCTTCAACCCGGTTACGCCCTTTGTTCTTTGCCAGATATAACGCCCGGTCGGCGCGATCAATCAGATCATTCCGGGTTTCATCTGGTCTGAGCTCAGCGACACCAAACGAGAGCGTTACATGGCCATAGACCTCTTCTGAGTTGGCTCTTTTTAAGCGGTTTTTTGCCACACACTGCCTAAGCTGATTGGCTACGATAAGAGCACTTTTTATCTCTGTCTGCGGCAGAATAATAGCAAACTCCTCACCGCCAAAACGGCAGATAAAGTCCCGTCCCTTAATCGATCGCTTTAACTGCTTGGCGACAAACTGCAGTACTTTATCCCCCACCAGATGACCATAATCATCATTAAACTGTTTAAAACAATCGATATCGCATAGCAGTAAACTGAGTGGTTCACCCTGCTCTGTCGCAGCATCAATCAAACTCTCTAATGTCAGATCAAATGCACGACGGTTAGAGACGCCGGTTAACGGATCAACATGAGACTCTTCCCTGACCTCGTTAATCGCTTTGCGAATTTCGCGAACCTCTTTCAGCACATCGGAGAGCTGAGCGCCTAACAGCTGCTGTGACTGAGCCACTTCGCGGGTATCCTGAATGGCCGCATCCACTGCTGTCAGTGTCAGCTCCGACGCTGCATCCGAGTTCAGCAGGTCAGCAAGTCGATTCAACCGTTGAGAATACTCTAGCAGGTCACCACTGGAAGTGCTGCAGCTGCTGACAACGCCCGATACAATCCCCTTAAGCTCAGACCGGATAAGGTCAAGCGCTTCCTCATCCTGAGTGTAAAACTTGCGGTACAGATTCCAGAGATCTTCATTCAGGTTATCGCTGCCCGAAGCGAGGAGTGCCTTAAACTCGCTATTGAGTGCCCGGCTCCGGCCATCGATGAGATCGTATGCGAGACGGTAGTTAAGGGGCGAGCCCGGCACCTGATGCTCAGCTAACACCGACAACGCAAGTCTCAGATTGGCGGCCGCCTTATCATAGCTATCTTCAGAGTAGGGATTTTGCTTGTTGTGCCCCATGAAAAACACTTCTTTTAGCCAATTGAAGTTAGACTATACGATAAATTTTTACGGGTATGTAGCACGTTTTCATACTTTCTGTGTCGCGCCTGTAATGATTTATAACAGGGCTATCGCAAGCGCTACAATTGACAATCAAGGCAGATAAAACGGTGCAATGAGCCACGCCTCTATCGCTGATAGATCATAACAATACCGATCAGAATAGTAACCGCTGCCACAACCCTTTGCTTCCAGGCGGTACGTTCCTGGAAGAACAGAATCGATATAACCGATGCGATGATAATCCCTGCATTAGAATACGCCACCACGACCGCAGAGGGCATCTGCTTCATGGCAAAAACCACCAGCGCATACGCCAGCCCTATACAGAGCCCCCCCGCCAAGAGCGCCACGGGCGAAATCATGGTTGCCGGTCGCCAGCGCCCCGTTGACCGATACAGTATCAGGGTCATCGCCAGCCAGGAACAGAGATAGCCCACAGAGATGAAACCAACAATTGAGCCGAAGTTTACCAGACTTGCAACCGCCGCTTTATCACTCAGCGAATAGACACTGGTCCCCAGCATTGCCACGACTGCCCAGGGCAATGCCCGTTTATCGGAAGGCGAACCTGAACTAAACGCCAGAATCATCAACCCGACCACACTGACGATAATACCCGTCCATGCCCACGCTCCCAGTGTTTCCCCCAGCAACAGCACGCTCCAGATCGCAATCAGTAGCGGCGAACTTCTCACCAGCGGGTAAACCAGGGGGACCGGTGCATGGTGATAGGCCTGCCGCAATCCCATAAAATAGACCACATTAGCAGACGCCGAGACTAGCAGCAGCAAAACAAAGGAGAGCGTCCAGTCAACCTGTGTCAGCAGCGACCAGAATCCCCAGGGCCCCAATATCACCAGATGGGTCAGTAACACCCACCACAACGGCATTGCAGCAGACGACTGATAACGGGCGATCAGGTTCCAGGTCACATGCATCATCACCGACAGGACAACAGCAATTTCCGGTTCAAGTATCATTATCGAGCTCAACAACCCCTTCTATCTCAAACAGCATTCCATCCCGGGCAATATGTACCCCTTCCGGTAGTGTAGCTGCGGAATGCTCCAGCCAGCAATCCAACCGATGGCTTATATGAGTGAGCCAGAGACGGGTTGCCCCACTGTGTCGCCACAGATCCAGTGCGGTATTCAGATCGTTATGGTTGCGGGGCATCGATTCCCGGGGAGGCTCGCTGCAATCCAGCACCAGATCATCCACCGGATAACGTTGCAGATAACTCAGAGTCTCAGCAGGAAAACCTGCTGTATCGGTCAGATACGCCATGCAATAATCGCCATTGCTTATCAGATAACCAAAGGTCTCTCTGGAGTGAATCAGCGGTAAAGCAACCACTCTGAACCCCGGCCATTCAACAGAATCAAAAGGTTTGAAGGGGGGCTGAAACTGAAATACACCCGGATGTTTATACAGATCATCGGCCCCAAGAGGATCATCGGGTCGGAAAACCGGTATCTGCCTGGCCTCTTCAGTCCAGCGCAGATGAAACAACCCCTGTACATGATCCATATGAAAATGGGTCAGCAGCACTCGTTTCACGGAATCAAAACTGAACCGCTCCGCCAGATCGGTCAGACCAGCATCAACCAGGGTTACTCCCTCCCCGGTATGGATCGCCAGAGAAGCGCTTCTGCGACGTTTAGCCGGGTCAGTCTGAGCCTGAAGACAGGCACTGCAGCGACAACCCCAAACAGGAACGCCCGCCGCATTACCACTGCCTAAAAACTCAATTTTCAACATCTGCGGTGATCTCTGTATAATTCATCACAACGCGGTGAAACTGATCGACCGCAGAACAAAGATCGGTATCATTGGCGATCTCCATTGCCCGACCATGCAGGCGTTGTTGAAAGATCTGATTACGGGCAATTCTGGCATCAATTTCGCCACCCTCTTCCCGCCCCCGCGCCAGCAGGCGCTGTCTCAGTACAGTCGGATCAACGGTCACCAGAATTGGAATCAGTCGATCACCAAAACAGGAGATCGCCTCTTCCAGATGAGCCCGCGAACCATTCACCACGACCGAATAGCCGCTGTTAAGCCAGTGACTGATCTCAACACCGATCGCATAACGGCAATTATTCGCCTGCCACTGCATGCTGAATAATCCTGCCTGAGAACGCTGTTGAAACTCTTCTTCACTCAGCTCAACATGATTCTCACCACCGGCTTGCCAACAGCGGGTTATGTAGCGGTGCGCAAACAGCACCGAAGACCCGCCGCCGAGACGATCACGCAGACCATTGATAAGGGAATCCTTTCCGCTGCCCGACGGACCTGCCACATAGAATAGATATGACATCTTGTCAGAACGCCCGCTGACCATTTTTCCACACATGCAGGATATGTGGATGATCGCTTGTTGCCTCACACCAGATCAGATCCGCTTTTAATCCGGGGGCAATGCGGCCACGGTCAGTTAAGCCAACCGACTTTGCCGGGTTATAACTGACCAGCGCAGTCGCTTTCGCCAGGTCATACTGATTATTCTCATCATCGGCCAGCTTGAACGCTGCATCCAACAGACTGGCGGGATAGTAATCACTGGAGAGAATATCCAATAACCCCTCTGATGCCAGTGTATGGGCAGCAATATTCCCAGAATGTGAGCCACCGCGCACCACGTTAGGCGCCCCCATCAGCACTGCCATACCATGACCATGAGCTTCCCGGGCCGCTTCATAGGTGGTCGGAAATTCAGCAATCACCATATTAAAGCCCAGTGACTCAGTCACATGCTCACGGGTAGCATCATCGTGACTGGCCAGCGGAATACCCCGTTCATCGCAGAGAGCACAGATTTCCTTACGATACTGATCACTATAAAGGCTGCTGGCTTCGGTCTGACGCTGAATAAAGGCTTCCATCTCAGTATCAGAGAGTTTGTATTTACCCTGATAATACTGACGATATTTCTCAATACTGGCAAACTGGCGCTGTCCCGGCGAGTGATCCATCACCGATACCAGTTGCGGCTGATACTTCTCAGACAGCTGCTTAAAGTTGCCGAGGGTATCTTCATGACTGACTTCACAACGCAGATGTAGCAGGTGATCAGAACGGGTCAGTCCCCTATGACGGCTTTCATTCAAAGCATCCGCCATTCGGGTCAGATTGTTAAGTCGATCACTGCCCTCCACCACATCTCCCACCGAGATTGCATCAAACACCGTGGTGATACCGGCACTGATCATCTGCGCATCATGAACCTTAAAGGCAGATAAACCAGGCCAGGCGACACCAGGACGCGGCGTGAAGTGTTTCTCCATATTATCGGTGTGCAGCTCCACCATACCGGGTAGCAGAAAACCGCCTTCACAGTCGACGGCTCCCGGCAAAGTAACAGAGCCCGGATCAATCGACCGGATCAGACCTTCACTGATAGAGACTGAGCCATGAATGACCTCGTCTTCCAGCACAATATGCGCGTTTGTAAGAATCATGCCGGTACCCTTTCATCGGTGAATAACGAATCTGCCTGACGGTCAGAATTAACATGGAAGATCTGATCCGCCACGGCATCACGAACCTCGGCATCGTGAAAGATCCCCACCACGGCTGTCCCGCGGTTACGGGCCTGACGGATCAGATCCACCACCACCGCCGCATTGCGCTGATCCAGCGACGCAGTCGGTTCATCCAGCAACAGAACCGGATAATCGACGATAAAGCCCCGGGCGATATTGACCCGCTGCTGCTCGCCACCGGAAAACGTGCCCGGTGGCAGTGACCAGAGCCGTTCAGGGATATGCAGCTGCTCCAGCAGTTCAGCCGCTTTAGTATGGGCTGTTGCAACGTTGACACCCCGCTCACGCAGCGGCTGAGCCACCACATCCAGAGTAGCCACCCGTGGAATCACCCGCAGAAACTGGCTGACATAGCCGATAGTTTCCCGGCGAATCTCCAGCAGGGTCTGACTGGCCGCACCAGTTATAGCGGTCATTTCGCCACGATGGCGCACCGCTATTGAGCCACTGGTTGGCAGGTAGTTGGCGTAAAGTGAACGCAGCAGCGTACTTTTGCCGGAACCACTTTCACCAAACAGCACGGTGCACTCGCCCTGCTTCGCGACAAAATCGATACCATCGAAGACCGGCAGCTTGATACCGCCCTGATTGTGCAGGGTGAACACCTTGGTTAACCCCTGCACCTCTATCATTGTTTGCATTATGTTGCTTCCCGGAATTATGAGGTCAGTACGGAGGACACCAGCAGTTGGGTATAAGCGTGCTGAGGGTCATCAAGCACCTGATCGGTGAGGCCGGTTTCAACCACCCGGCCGTGACGCATCACAATCAGTCGCTGCGCCAGCAAGCGGGCCACCGCCAGATCATGGGTGACAATCACTACCGCCAGGTTCATTTCGGTCACCAACTGACGCAGCAGATCCAGAAGCCGCGCCTGTACCGACACATCCAGACCACCGGTTGGCTCATCCATAAACACCAGGCGGGGATGAGTGACCAGATTACGGGCGATCTGCAGCCGCTGCTGCATCCCTCCGGAGTATGTAGTTGGTTTATCGTCAATACGGGCGATATCCAGCTCCACATCGCTCATCCAGCTCTGTGCGGTATCCCGCAGATTGCCGTAATGACGCTGACCGGTGGCCATCAGCCGCTCACCAATATTCGCTCCGGCAGAGACCCCCATACGCAAACCATCCCGGGGATGCTGATGCACAATACCCCACTCGGTGCGCTGCAGATGACGCTGGCGGGACTCGCTCAGAGCATACAGATTGACCCGCTCGGCAGCCCGGGTCAGATAGTGAATATCACCCTCATCAGGCGCAAGCCGGGCAGAAAGACAGTTCAGCAGCGTTGACTTGCCTGAACCTGATTCCCCAACAATCCCGAGCACTTCACCGGGATAAAGATCGAAACTAACCGCCTCACACCCCTTCCCTGCGGCATAGAGTTTGGTGAGGTTTTCCACCTGTAAAATAGGTTCAGCGTTCATACTGGCATCTCCTGGCTGGCCATCCGCTCACGACAATAATCGGTGTCTGAACAGATAAACTCATGGGCTCCCTGGTCATCCATAATCACCTCATCGAGGAAGCTCTCAGTTGAACCACAGATAGCGCAGCACTGCTTCCAGGTCTGCACCTCAAACGGATGGTCTTCAAAATCAAGACTCTTAACATCGGTGTAAGGCGGGATCGCATAGATCCGTTTCTCCCGCCCGGCACCAAACAGTTGTAGCGCCGGTGAGTTATCCATTTTCGGGTTATCAAATTTAGGGATTGGCGAGGGGTCCATCACATAACGTCCGTTAACCAGCACCGGATACGCGTACGCCGTGGCAATATGGCCAAACTGGGCAATATCCTCGTAGAGTTTGATATGCATCACGCCGTAATCCTCCAGCGCGTGCATCTTGCGGGTTTCCACTTCACTGGGTTCAATAAACCGCAGCGGCTCAGGAATCGGCACCTGATAAACCAGCACCTGCCCCGCCTGAAGAGGTTTTTCCGGAATCCGGTGACGGGTCTGAATCAGGGTCGCCTCCTCCGTTCTTTCGGTGGTTTTCACCCCGGTGAGATCACGGAAAAAGGCCCGGATACTGACCGCATTGGTGGTGTCATCCGCGCCCTGGTCGATCACCTTAAGGCAGTCATTCTGACCAATCACCGCCGCTGTTACCTGCATACCACCGGTACCCCAGCCATAGGGCATCGGCATCTCGCGACCACCAAAGGGCACCTGATAACCGGGAATAGCCACCGCTTTCAACAGTGCCCGGCGGATCATCCGTTTGGTCTGTTCATCCAGATAAGCGAAGTTATAACCTTCCCGAATAGTCTGTGGATTCATCAGTTCGTTTCCTTAGCAGAATCACTCTGCTCAGCAGCCCGTATACGTCGCAACAGCTCCAGTTCCGACTGGAAATCAACGTAGTGAGGCAGTTTCAGGTGAGAGACAAAACCCGCGGCTTCGACGTTATCGCAGTGAGACAGGACAAACTCCTCCTGCTGCGCCGGGGAGACCACCTCTTCGTCGTAGTCAGCGGCTTGCAGTGAACGGTCCACCAGCGCCATCGCCATCGCTTTGCGCTCACACTGACCAAAGCCCACCCCATAACCCCGGGTGAATTTCACCTCGCCATCACGGTGCCGGGTAAAGCCATTGACCATCTCACACTCGGTCATCTGAATAGTGCCGATCTCGATTTCGAACCCCAGCTCCTCCGGCACTATGGACACCTCAACCTCACCGATGCGGATCTCTCCTGCAAAGGGGTGGTTGCGGCCATAACCCCGCTGGGTGGAGTATCCCAGCGCCAGCAGGAAGCCCTCATCCCCCTGCACCAGAGACTGCAGGCGAGCGCTGCGATCCGCCGGATAGGTGATCGGATCGCGGGTAATATCGGAGGGTTCGCGCTGATGATCGGTCTCGCTGACCATCAGGTGCTCCCGTTCCAGAATCTCCAGCACTTTAGACACCGGTTCAACAGAGACAGGGTCAGCAGGCATCTCAGCAGACGAACCAATATCAGCAACAGAGGGTTCACTAATCTCTCCCTCAGCCATCAGGCTGAAATCCAGCAAGCGATGGGTGTAATCAAAGGTTGGCCCCAGCACCTGTCCACCGGGCAGATCCTTATAGGTCGCAGAGATACGCCGCTCGATCTGCATCCCTTCGGTATTGATCGGCTCACAGATCCCAAAACGGTTCAGTGTGGTTTTATAGGCGCGCAGCAGAAAGATCGCTTCCACCAGATCGCCAGCGGACTGTTTGATCGCCAGCGCGGCCAGCTCTGGATCATAAACCGCCCCCTCAGTCATCACCCGGGCAACCGCCAGTGGCAGCTGTTGTTCAACCTGACTGACCGACAGTTCCGCTTCGCGGGTATCACCACGGCGAACTTTCGCCAGTAATTCATGGGCAGCGCGAATCGCCTTTTCGCCCCCTTTTACAGCTACGTACATTCAATTCACCTCCACACGGGTGGTTCGGGGAATAGCGGTGGCAACATTGTCGGCCAGCAACACGATGTCCAATCCCAGCGGAAACGGGTCGGGCCGCGCGGTCAGATAGCTGATCAGGGTTGTCGGCAAAGAGACCACCGACAGGCTTCGCTGATCCGGTATGCCCGGCCCCTGCAGAGTTAACTGTGTGGCTCCCGGCAGTGCCATATCAGACAACTGCGCTACCTGAACCAGCAGGGTGCAGCCCCGATCCGGGTACTCGGCTGAACCCAGTTTGAGCTGATCCAGCGCGGGCAACTGATCAGCCCGGCAGAGCACGAAATCCGCTTCGCTGAGATCCCGGGTCAGATGACAACCGGTGTGAAAACTCAGATTCTTCGACACACTGTCGCTATTAAACGATTCGGCTAACCAGATCCGGGTAGTCGAATCCAGCAGCGCTAAGCAGGTTGAAAAGGCCGCCGGACACAGCGTCTCCAGTGCCCCGGACTGATCCAGTTGTTCAATCACACCCGGTTCGCTCATCACTTTAAGCAGCGACCGGAAAACCTGCTGTGCATCGGTGACTGCATCTTTAAAACCGGCCTGTAGTGCAATACTGTTCATCGCTTAGTCCTCCCCTCTGACCAGGGTAAAGAAATCTACTTTAGTGGCGGCGGTCACCTGCTGTTTCACCTGTTGAGACTCGCCAGCCTGCTGTTTCAACGGTTCAATTACGTTGTCCGTCAGGTGCTGATGAAAGTCAGACAGCTGTAACATCGCATCCAGCTGTGCCGCCCGCAGGGCATGGGGCTTATTACGCCCGGCAACATAGCTGAACCCCAGCGAGCCCCCCTGACTGCGGACCACGCAACGGGTGACGGTCATATCCCCCATATTGAAGGCATCGCCTTTGCCGCCCATCCGGGCACGCACCTGGGTCAGGCCGATCTCCGGCGCACGTATAACGTCAAACGGCATATCACTGACCACTGAATCGGATAGCTGCAATAGTGTCTCTGTGGGGGCTTGTGCCAGCACAGAGATCCAGTACTGGCGCTGCTCAGTAGTTATATTCATGGTGTTGGTTCCACTCGATATTCAAAGTAATCACTGCGGCTACGGGCGATTGAGTATTCACGCAGTGCGCCGGACTGCCTGCAATAGTTGCGGGTATGCACTTCCATGACCGGAATCCCGCGACTGATAGCCAGCTGGTTGCACTCATCAAAGGTTGGCATGCGAGCCCTTAACCGGGTGGTGCCCCGCTGCAGTACCAGATCAAAATTCTGCAGCAGATAAGTATGCAGCGACCCCTCACTGAAGTTATTCAGCGCATCGTCCGGCAGATCAAACAGATAGTGACGGATCAGACACACCGGTTCGGAGCCGATAAAACGACGGGTTTGTAACTCGATAATCCGGGGCGGATCGGCTAACGCCAGCCGTTCGGCCAGTGCCTCGGGTAACACCGCCACCCGGCACCCCACCACTTCGGTCTCCAGCCCCAGTCCAATCTGATTCAGGTTATGGGAGAATGCCGCCCGGTCATGCAGGGCATAATCGATCGGTTTCTGCACCACCCGGCAACCCAGCCCCTGATGGCGTCGCACCAGCCCATCCTGTACCAGCTCATCAATCGCCCGCCGAACCGTATGCCGGTTGACATCAAACCGATCTGCCAGCTGGTTTTCCGGTGGTAACAGGTCGCCCGGGGTATACTGGGCGCTGATCTCTTCTCTTAACTGAGTTGCAATTTTTTGGTAAATAGCCATTTGTCTATACAAGTCCCGGGGCTAAAAAAATATCAGATGAAGGCTTTGCGCAGCCGCTGAGACAACAGGTCGGTCAGGGTTACGCAGATAACAATCACGATCATCACGGCACAGGTTTGCTGAAACTGAAAACCACGAATACTCTCCCAGAGAATCACACCGACGCCCCCCGCACCGACCATGCCAACCACGGTGGCGGAACGCACATTGGATTCAAAACGGTAAAGTGAGTAGGAGATCCACAACGGCAGAACCTGTGGAATAACACCGTAAAGAATCTCTTCTAAAATATTGGCACCGGTTGCTCTGACCCCCTCGACAGGACGGGGATCGATCGCTTCAACCGCCTCGGAAAAGAGTTTAGCCAGCACCCCGGTGGTGTGAATAAACAGGGCAAGCACCCCGGCAAATGGCCCAAGGCCAACCGCCACAACAAACAACATGGCAAATACCATCTCATTGATCGCACGGGTCGCATCCATCAAGCGCCGCACCGGCTGGTAGATCCATACCGGCATCAGGTTTTCAGAACTGAGTATGCCGAATGGGATAGAAAGCAGTATGGCGAGTACTGTTCCCCAAAGCGCGATATGGATCGTAACCGCCATCTCTTCGAGGTAAAACCTGATGTCACTAAAGTCAGGTGGAAAAAAGTCCGCAGCAAACTCCGCCATATTGCCCGCATCACGGATCAATACCATCGGGTTCATCTCGGCACCTTCCCAGCCCCATCCAAGCATGGCGAATAAAACACCCCAGCTCAGCGCGGCCATCCAGTTAAATGGCTTGCTGACTATGGTATTTTTATTGACGTACGCATCTGTAGTCATGGTCTGATTCCGTTTACAAAGCGGGAAACCCGCAGCGCTTAAGCAAGCGCTGCGGTTGTCGGATCAATTAAAGCGCAGCCGCCTGAAGCGCTGCCATACGACGGTTCAGTACCGCCAGTTGCTCATCAATCTCTTTGATTTTCTCAGCTTTTTCAGCATCGGACAGATCAGAATTGTTGATCATCTTCGCACGGTTTTTGAACAGTGCCAGCTGACGGATAGGCAGCAGTTGATCATCACTGGAGGCTTTGAATGGAGCCCATTGCAGGTCCTTCAGAATATCCAGCTCTTTAGCATCGTTCGTTTTGCCGTAGTTCATGAAGAAGTCATAGATTTTGCTCTTATCAGCTTCAGCCAGATTCTTACGCCAAACGATCGGGTCAGATGGGATCAGTGGAGATTTCCAGATAACCTTCACTTTATCGACCATCTCTGGATGAGTGATCGCTACACGACCAAGGTTCTCAGTGTTGTTGGTGGCAACATCAACCTGACCGTTAGCAACCGCCATAAAGTTAGCTTCGTGGCTGGCATTGGTGACACGCTTAAACGCTTTTTTGGCATCAACACCGTTCTTGGCAAACACATAGTAGCTAGGCACCAGGAAACCAGAGGTTGAGTTTGGATCTCCGTTACCAAACGCCAGCTCGCTGCTGTTCGCCAGCACATCTTCAACACTGTTCAGTTTGTCATTGTCTGCAGACGCCAGCAGTACACTCCAGTAACCAGGATTACCGGTGACATCAACCGTCTGAGCAAAGATCTCGCCACCCGCACGATCAACAGCTTCCATTGCAGATTTATTGCCATACCAGGCAACATCTACTTTATTAAAACGCATCGCCTGAATAATGCCGGCATAATCAGAAGCAAAGAACGGCTTAACCTCCATATTCAGCTTTTTAGACATATCAGCCAGAAACGGAACCCAGATAGTTTTCAGGTTCTGGGAAGTTTCGGTAGAGATAATGCCGAAATTCAGCGTCTTTAACTCTTCAGCCTGAGCCACACTGACACCAGTCAGCGCCGCAGTGATCGCCAGGCCAGCAGCCAGCTTCGAAAACACTTGCTTAAGTTTCATTGAAATTTACTCCGGGTTTTAGTTCAGTTTCACACAGGGTTAAGTTCAGGGTTTAGATCTAAATGAGCGTGTTTTGCAGGCACTTCATGTGCCTGAGATCCAAGCGTTCCTTCGGATATCCGGGTGCCGTAGAGATCGGTTAACAGAGAGGTTTCAAGCCCATCTATAGAGCCGTCAAAATAGATCTCTCCCTCTTTCAGCGCGATCGCACGACTACAATATTTCTGCGCATATTCAACCTGATGCAGCGTTACCACAACGGTGATACCCATCTCCCGGTTGATCCGCTGCAGGGTTTCCATCACCTGCCGGGAAGATTCCGGATCCAGTGATGCGATCGGCTCGTCGGCCAGAATAATTTCGGCTTCCTGCATCAGCGCTCTGGCGATAGCCACCCGCTGTTGCTGGCCGCCTGAAAGATCAGAAGCCCGTTTCAATGCATGCTGACGCAGACCGACAGATTCCAGAGCCTCAAGTGCTTTTAGTTTCTCTTCATCGGTAAACCAGCCCAGCAGGCTGCGATAGGTAGGGATACGGCTCAGCGCACCAATCAACACATTGGTCTGAACACTGAGGCGGTTAACGAGATTGAACTGCTGAAAGACATTACCGATACGGGCACGGGTAGCCCGCAGTTCCTTTGCCGGCCGGCCATTTTGCTGCACTTTGCGGCCCAGCACCTCAACCGTTGATGGCGAGTTACGATTGGCAAAGGTCAGTCCCGAAAGATGGCGCATCAGCGTTGACTTCCCGGAACCGGAAGAGCCAATCAACGCAACCATCTCACCTTTTTGCACCTCAATCGACACATCTTTCAGAACCGCAACACGATTGAAGCTTTTGCGCAAAGCAGTAATTTTGATAGCAGGCATGAAATCCAATCCTCTATTTGATTGCATGCAAGCTTAGGCCGGATTTATGACAGCGAAGTTATCTAGACATGTTAGTTTTTTTACAGTTTTATTTACGCTGCGTGGCGAAACCAGAAGTATGTCACAAAGCGATTTAGTAACAGTACTTAACCAGAAAATCCTCACCCGACAGAGTCCGGAAATCATCCATTCGCTCAGCTAATATGGCATCATCCCAGTCCCACCAGCACAGCTGGTTAAACCCCTGAATCACCTCATCACTGAAGCGTTTACGTATCGGTTTTGCCGCCACACCCGCGACAATGGTGTAGTCTTCAACATCTTTAGAAACCACTGCTCCGGCGGCGATCACCGCACCATTGCCCACAGTGACACCGGCCAGAATCACCGCGCCGTGGCCGATCCAGACATCGTTGCCAATGCTCACTGGCTGATCCCGACGCCACTGAAAAAAGGATTCATCATCGTCACCTAAGCCATACATAGAACTGCGGTAGGTGAAGTGATGCATCGCCGCTTTTTCCACCGGATGGTTGCCTGGATTCAATCGGGTATGAGAGGCAATCGAGCAGAACTTACCTATCGTTGTATTAATGATATCGGAATCATTGCCCACATAGGCGTAGTCATCCAGGCGGGAATTCACCAGTTTGCAACGCTCGCCAACCTCATTAAAGCGCCCAAACTCTACATCCATAACCTGCGCATCAGCCGCGATAGTGGGCTGTTCGGATAACCGTTTCATAGTCTCTCTCGCTGCATCTCTGAAATGGGTGAGAGCGTAAGGATTATTGATGAAAGAAATATGACAGTTGGACGACACAAATGATCAGAGCAGATCAACAGGCGCGGATTAAGAGTGTTGATTATCCGTCAGGAACTGCAAAACGGTAGCCTTGTGTGCATCCTTCCGGACGATAGCCAGCAAGCCGATATCCACGCAATCTACCCATCACGGCTGGAGACCTCAGCAAAACGTAAAGTGTTTGTCACCCTACTCGAAACAGCACTGAAAAAGGTTTAAAGCGCCTCGTCTATAGGTTGAATGTATAGCCCATATCAAAAAGCGATATTGTACTTATATCAGGCAAGCCAATAAGTTTGTTTCTATGCTGATAAGGAGGGCTGATGTGGCACAGTTTATTTATGTGCCCAGCCCACTGAACATCTGATTGGATATGAGAGATGAACTACAAAACCTTTTTTGAAATGTTGTGGCAGGACTATATTAAGATCGCGCCACAGGCCCTGAGAGTACATGACCTGTTCACCCACCTGGGTGAAACCGTTATCAATGATCATGTGGCATTCAGAACCTTCTCCGACTGCTCCATCGACCTGGACCATCTGCAGCCGGTGATTCTGGCAATGGGTTACACACTGCAGGATCACTATCATTTTGAGCAGAAGAAGCTGGTTGCCCGCAGCTATTCCCATCCGGACCCCGCTGCCCCCCGTATTTTTGTCAGTGAACTGATGCGTCACCTTCTGAGTGAAGAGAGTCAGCGTATTCTTGAGTCTGTTGTTGCCCAGATCGATCCCGGCGCGGTTGATGGCCCGGAGATATTTGCCCGGGGACTGTTATGGCAGCCGATCACAGCCGCTGACTACGACACCCTGTCAGACGAAAGTGAATACGCCGCCTGGCTGGTGAGTATGGGTCTGAGGGTTAACCACTTTACCGTCAGTCTGAATCACTCACGGTCGCTGAAGGATATGCAGCAGGTTATCGATCTGCTGGAACAACACCAGTTCCCAATCAATCAAGCGGGCGGCGCTATCAAAGGGGAGCCAGCAGACCTTCTGGTGCAGTCGTCAACAATGGCGGATCAGACAGAGATCAGATTCAGCTGCGGCCAGACAAGAACGGTTCCCACCTGTTTTTATGAATTTGCCATGCGTTATAAAAATGCAGAAGGTGAACTGTTTGATGGCTTTATAGCCAATAATGCTGACAAAATTTTCGAATCAACCAACCGCGTATAAATACGGGGTCGGACAGGTGCCTCTATCGCCCTGCCGGACTGCTACAAAAACAGCCTGATGCTATTCGTGACCGTTATTTCTGGCTATAGCCCATGCCTGTATGGGCGTCAGGAAAACAGTATTTCTGCTCAATCTGTGCCGGGAATATGATCTCAGAAAAGAGCCACGAAAAGATTGTATAACCGTTGATTGATCCTCTGCCCGCCTCATCAGACTGACAGAGTGCCCAGCATACAACTCAGTGGATCGTTCGGATAAGTAACATGATGTTAAAGGAAGTCCTGCCATGAACAGTCATCACGATATCCGCTGCACACTCCCTGATTCTCTGTGGGCAGAAAGTGCCAGTCCGGCACCGCTCACAACACCTTTTCAGGGACAAAAAAGTGCATCGGTGGTGATTATTGGCGGCGGCTACACCGGTCTTTCAACAGCGCTGCATCTGGCTGAAAAAGGGGTTGATGTGATTCTCCTTGAGGCACAAGAGATCGGCTTCGGCGGGTCTGGTCGTAATGTGGGGTTGGTGAATGCGGGTTTGTGGGTTAGCCCTGATGAGGTTGAAGCAACCCTGGGCGCTACCTATGGAGAGCGACTCAATACACAGTTAGCCGGGGCTCCCGATCTGGTTTTTTCGCTGATAGAACGCTTCGGCATCCCGTGTGAAGCAGTGCGTAATGGCACTCTGCATCTGTCTCATTCAGCGCGGGGTGACCGAATCTTACTAAAAAGAGCGCATCAGTTGCAGACTCGGGGTGCCCCGGTTGACTTAAAAGATCAGGCCACAACCGCCCGGCTAACCGGCACAAACCGCTACAGGAGTTCCCTGTTTGACCCTCGTGCAGGGACGATTCAACCGCTCAGCTATGCCCGCGGACTGGCACACGCCGCGCAATCGCTGGGAGCCAGAATCTATACCGGATCAGCCGTAACCGGACTCCGCAATAGCGGCGATGGAGAATGGACAGTCAACACCGCCAACGGCTCTGTCATTGCCGATCAGGTGGTTATCGCAACCAATGCCTACAGTGGACACCTTCACAAACCGCTGCAACAGTCGTTTATTCCACTCTTTTTTTTCCAGTATGCCACCCGTCCGCTGGCCCCAGAGCTGCTGGAAAAGATCCTGCCACAAAAGCACGGCTGCTGGGATACCCGGCAGGTGATGTCATCGATCCGCCTGGACAATTCCGGACGTCTGATTATTGGCAGCATCGGTAATGTAACAGATACAGGAAATGAATTTTTACAGAGCTGGGCCAGCCACCAGCTATCCAGGCTATTTCCAGATTGCTTTAAGCAGTCGGAGATAAGTCACAACCCTGACTTCTGGAGCCATGGCTGGTCCGGCCGGATCGCTTTTTCAAATGATCACCTGCCCCACCTTCACAGTCTTGCGCCGGGCCTGACCGCCTGCATTGGCTACAGCGGTCGCGGCATCGGCCCGGGCACGATGGTGGGTAAGTCACTGGCAGACTATCTGACAGGAATGCCACTGGAAGAGATGTTCATACCGGTCACGCAACTAAAACCGATCACTGCCCGGCGCACCCGGGAACAGTACTATGCCCGGGGGGCAGATCTATACCACCTGTATCAGCGCATCATTTAGCCGTCATCTAACTGTCACCGGGTTAGCGGTCTGACTGCCTGGCCAGCTCTTCAGCCAGTTCCAGTTTTACACTCTCGATCACCGACAGCAGCAGTGGTGGTGGTAACGGTTTATTACGGGCATAGGCCAGACCAACCACGCGCTCCAGCTGCAAGCCGTTGACCTCGCGAATAATGATATCCTTTCTGCCATCGGTGGATTGTTTCGGCACCACCGACACCCCCAGACCCGCCGCCACCATATCCAGGGCATACTCTTCGGTGCGCACAGTCGCTTTGGTATTCAGAATAATCCCGCGTTTTTGCAGCAGAAACTTCCAGGCATCATTAAAATCACAGCGCCGTCGACTGATGTACGGCAGGTTATTCAACAGCTCAAAATCGATTGAGTCATGGATCTCCAGCGGATGTCCTTTGGGTAGCGCCAGTACATAACGGTCAGTCCATAGCTTATGAAACGCTTCATCAGGCTCAACAATACTACTGGAGACGATGCGCAGATCAGATTCCTCAGCGATATCCACCAGCGTCAGATCAAGCCCTGGAATCTCCCGGAATAGCGCTTTAATCACCCGACCGATCCGCTTACCCGACAAAAATGGCATCAGGCCGAGCCGTACTGGCAGAAACTCAGGCGTATCCTGAAACTGTAGTTTAATCGACTGAATATCTCCCAGTACTTTGCGGGCATCGGGGTAGAGACGGGTACCCTCCGGAGTGGGCGTCACCCCTTTGGAGTGGCGCACAAACAGCGCACAGTCCAGTTCAGATTCCAGTTGCTGAATAGCCGCAGAAATGGATGGCTGAGCGACAAAGCAGCGCTTCGATGCCGCGCTCAGACTCAGCTCCTCATATACCGCAACAAAGTAACGTAATGAACGAAAATCCATAACAGTCTCTAATAGTTATTACCCCGAAGCCTATAGAATATCCTATAGCAATCATTTAACGATATAGTCTTTGACGATACCCCCTCCAGATATTTAGTATTTTTTTATACTGATATCGGTAGCTAAGCTTAGGTGGTTGAATAATCGCTTTTATAAGGGCTTACCATGAACATGACTTTTCTCGAAAATCTGGGGCTGACCTCACTCACGTCAGAGAACGTCTATTACAGCGTGATGGGCAACAGCCTGCGTGAAACCGGTAAAGGGCAGGAGTTTTCAATCAATTCACCCATCAATGGCATGGAAGTCGCCCGCTTCAGAAATGCCACCCCGGCGCAGCTTGAAGCCGTGATTCAAAACGCGGAGGAAGCCTTCAAACAGCTACGCACCACGCCGGCACCACTGCGCGGTGAACTGGTCCGTCGTATCGGTAACTTCGCCCGGGAACACAAAGAGGATCTGGCTAAGGTCATCACCCTGGAATCCGGCAAGATTATGCCTGAAGCACTCGGCGAGGTGCAGGAATGGATCGATGTCTGTGATTTTGCCGTTGGCCTGTCCCGGCAGCTGCACGGTAAAACGATCGTCAGTGAGCGCCCCGGTCACCGGATGATGGAACAGTGGCAGCCCCTCGGGCCTGTTGCGGTTATAACCGCCTTCAACTTCCCCATGGCTGTCTGGGCCTGGAACACCATGATCGGCCTGGTGTGTGGTGACTCGATGGTGCTGAAACCGTCCGAGAAAGCGCCGCTCTGTGCCCTCGCCTGTCAGTCCATTGTAGAGAAAGCACTGGCGACTATGCCAGAGATGCCAAAGGGTATTACCAGCGTTATTATCGGTGATCGTGATATTGGCGAGCTGATCGCACAGGACAAACGTTTCCCACTGGTATCGGCTACCGGTTCAACAGAGATGGGCCGCAGTGTGGGTCAGACCGTTGGCGCACGTCTGGGCCGCTCTTTGCTGGAGCTGGGCGGCAACAACGCCATGATCGTATCGGACACCGCCGATCTGGATCTGGCCCTGCGGGCGATTGTGTTCTCTGCCGCCGGTACGGCTGGCCAGCGTTGTACCACACTGCGTCGCCTGATCACCCACAGATCGATTCAGGACGATCTGGTTGAGCGTCTCAAAAAGTCCTATGCCTCACTGCCCATCGGCGATCCAAGCAAAGAAGGATCACTGGTCGGCCCGCTGATCGACAAGCGCAGCTTTGATGCGATGCAGGATGCACTGAGCGCAGCCATTGCACAGGGGGGTGAAGTTCTCTTCGGTGGCGAGCGTGTCACTGAGGGGGTACCGGATGGTGGTTACTATGTCCGCCCGGCAATTGTCAGTATCGCTCACGATGCCAAAGTGGTTCATCAAGAGACCTTCGCGCCCATCCTCTATGTGCTGACTTACAGCAACATCGAAGAAGCGATCGGGATTCAAAACGAAGTACCGCAGGGCCTCTCCTCTGCAATCTTTACTGAGAGTATGCGGGAAGCTGAGGTGTTTATGTCAGCGTCCGGTTCTGACTGCGGTATCGCTAACGTCAACATCGGTACGTCCGGTGCCGAGATCGGCGGTGCATTCGGTGGAGAGAAAGACACTGGCGGCGGTCGTGAGTCCGGCTCCGATGCATGGAAAGCCTATATGCGCCGTACTACCAACACCATCAACTACGGTGGTGAGTTGCCGCTGGCTCAGGGTATCGTGTTCGAATAAGACAAGCTAAAAAGCTAATCGTTATTCACCCGCCGTGACTGCAAACTGCGAAGAGTTGGTCTCGCACTATAGCCCGACATGATTACCTGCGCGGGCTTTAGGCCCTTACCACAAAAGGACCGGGAGCCCTCGGAGTTAACGAGGGCTTATCAGGCGCTGCAGACTACCCCTGTATCGCGAATGTATTCAGCCTTTGTCGGCAAGTTTTTTATGGATGTTGTTCATCCGGTAGTTACGCTCCGGGTGCAGTTCAATCATCTCAAAACCCGCGCTCATCCAGCGACGGTCAAACACCGGTTTAAGGCATTCACTGAAAGTTTCAAAGATCTTATCAGAAGCCTCTTTAAGCACTTCAGGCGGACGGCCAGACCCCACTTTCGCGGTCAGATGCACAAACGTATTGTCAGGATCACCCTCGCCAACACGGAAATGCTCGCAGCGGATCGCCCGGCTGCGAATACCACCTATCGGGAAAACTCCCGTAGCAATCGCGGTGGCGTTTAACTTCTCAAACAACGCCGGGATATCCAGATCATCATCCAGGTTGGCTGAGTATTCCATAATAAAATGAGGCATATATCCTCCTCTTACTGATATATATTTCTAAGCGTTTCGCTCTCTGGCCTTAAAGCCGTACAACCAAACCCAATAGCTTGTCTAAGCGTCACGAGCGCAGATCAGACAAGGCGGAAGCAAGTGAAAAGCGCGCAGTTTAGCCTGCTGAATAAGTACTTTATACCTTCTCTCAACACCATACGATCAAACGCAATAGCTTGTCTAAGCGTCACGAGCGCAGATCAGACAAGGCGGAAGCAGGTGAAAAGCGCGCAGTTTAGCCTGCTGAATAAGTACTTTATACCTTCTCTCAACACCATACGATCAAACGCAATAGCTTGTCTAAGCGTCACGAGCGCAGATCAGACAAGGCGGAAGCAGGTGAAAAGCG
>NZ_JAFFZO010000007.1:88031-149889 GCF_016924145.1 Amphritea pacifica
TGCGCGCAGTTTAGCCTGCTAAATGAGCACTTTGAACCTGCTTCCAACGCCGTATGATCAAGCGCAGTAGCTTAGACGATTAGCGGCCGAGGACGGGGACTTTGTGCGTATCATGGGCTATACACACATTCTTCGTTTCCATATAGAAGTCGAAGCTCCAGTCACCACCGTCACGACCAATACCCGACATCTTAACGCCGCCGAATGGGGATGGCAGGTTACGATTGTTTTCCGAGTTAACCCACAGCATACCGGCTTCAACAGCATGTGCCATACGCATTGCACGACCGGTATTGCTGGTCCAGATATAGCCTGCCAGACCATAAACAGTCTCGTTAGCCAGCTGGATCGCTTCCTCTTCGGTTTCGAACTCAATCGCGGTCAGAACCGGACCAAAGATCTCTTCCTGAGCGATACGCATGGTGTTCTTCGCGTCAACAAACAGGGTTGGGGTGACGAAGTTACCCGGCCCCATCTCATCCCGCAGAGACTTGCCACCGACAGCGATGGTGGCACCATCCTGCTTAGCAATTTCAAAGTAGCTGGTGACTTTATCGTAGTGACCGGTATGAACCAGGGGACCCACTTCAGTTTCAGGGTCCAGTGGATGACCTACCTTGATGTTTGCTACACGTGCTTTCAGCGCAGCCAGGAACCTGTCCTTAATACCACTCTGGATCAGTAGACGGCTGGAGCTGGTGCAACGCTGACCGTTCAGACTGTAGATCATGAAGACCACGGCATCCAGGGCACGATCAAAATCGGCATCATCGAATACGATAACCGGGTTCTTACCCCCCAGTTCCAGATGCAGACGCTTCAGCGTTTGTGCCGTCTGTGCCTGAATCAGTTTACCGGTGGCAGAATCGCCTACCAGTGCAACCGCTTTGATAGCCGGGTGCTGAGTCAGCGCTTTACCGGCAACCGTACCGAAGCCGTTAACCATGTTCCAGACACCTTTCGGCAGGCCTGCCGCTTCAGCACACTCGGCCAGAATGGATGCGGTTAGCGGGCTCAGCTCGGCAGGCTTATGTACCACGGTACAACCGGCTGCCAGTGCGGGGGCAATCTTCCAGGTAGATAGCATGAACGGCGTGTTCCACGGAGTGATCACGGCAACAGGACCGATTGGACTGCGCACGGTAAAGTTGGTGTGCTCAGCCTGGTGCAGAGAGAGACCGTTGCGCGCCTCGGGCGCCTGATCGGCAAAGAAACGGAAGTTGGCTGCGCCACGCACCGCCGCCTGACGCATAAAGCGCAGTGGCTGACCACAGTCCATCGATTCAACCATGGCGATCTCTTCAGCACGCTTCTCCAGTTCGTCACCCAGACGATGAAGAATCTTGCGTCGCTCAGCACCCGGCGTTGCCGCCCAGCCAGCCGCTGCTGCTGCCGCTGCTTCACAGGCCGCGTTTACATCGTCTTCTGTTGCCGCAGCCACTTTACCCAGATAGCTCTGATCAAATGGTGTGGTGTTATCAAAGGTTTCACCACTGCCCAGAGTCCACTCGCCATTGATGTAATGGCCCAAAGTGTTCTCTTTAAAACGTGCCAGATAGGCTTCTGCTTTACTGATATTCTCTTGTAGTTGTGCACTCATCAATCTATACCTCAATACTTATCGCCGTAGAACGTTTGCTCAGAAACGATGTGCGTTACCAGAGCACCTACTTTTTCAATTTCACAGACAACGGTGTCGCCCGGCTGCATATCTTTCAGACCTTTAGGGGTACCGGTGGCGATCATATCGCCGGGCTTCAGGGTCATAATCTTGCTCAGGTATTCCACCAGGAACGGCACATCAAAGATGATATCCGCAGTGGTGCCTTCCTGAGTCAGCTCGCCATTCACATGGGTCGTCAGTTTCAGGTTGGTAATATCACCCACATCATCCCTGTCGATCAGCCAGGGGCCAATCGGACAGAGTGAATCACGGCTTTTCACCCGCAGATTAGGACGGTAGTAGTTTTCCAGATAATCACGGATGGCAAAGTCATTACACACGGTGTAACCGACGATGTAGTCCATCGCATCTTCACGGGAGATGTTCTTACCCTCTTTACCGATCACCGCCACCAGCTCACACTCATAGTGTTGGAACTCGATGTTATCCGGACGGTAAGCATTCTGTTTATGGCCGGTCAGGGTATTGGCACCTTTAAGGAACACCAGCGGCTCTTTCGGCGGTTCAAACGCCAGTTCAGCGGCGTGATCCGCATAGTTCAGACCCAGGGCGAAAATAGTACCGGGCTCCTTCACCGGACACAGCCAGGTGACATCCGCTTCGTTAATCAGTTGCCCATCAATTTTAGATTTCAGCTGACCCGTTTCGGCAAATGAGTCTTCAACGGTGACATCCAGTTCGGAGCCATTAAAAAGTACGCGTGCGTGTTTCATTCTGAATGATCTCCTTACTGGCCAAGTGTGTTGTTGAGTTCGGTAACACCGTCAATCACGGAGTGGACCTTGTCGCCCGGTGCAACGGTTGCCCGCTGGCCCGGGAAACCCACTGCGATCACATCGCCCGGCTGCAGTGTCATGATGTAGGAGATTGTGCTGATCAGCTCAGCAACGCCGCGCACCAGCTGAGAAACAGGCGTCTCATTGACGACCGTGCCATTCACCGACGTAACGACCGTCAGAGCCTGCGGGTCGGCAACGGCAACCACATCAGCACCGATAGGTGCAGAGGTATCCAGACACTTACCTTTGATATCAGGGCGGTAGTAGTTCTGCTCTACCAGCGAGAAGTCATGCACCAGGGTGTAGCCCTCGACATAGTCCAGCGCCTCTGTTTCGCTGACACGGCAGCACTCTTTGCCAAACACCACGGCCAGTGAAGCACCCACCACCATCTGCTCAGCGGGTGAACCATCAACCTGCGCCCACTCAACCACGGCACCATCGGTACTCCAGGTGTTGTGGGGTTTAAAATAGAGAACCGGCTGTTGTGGGGCACCTTTATACGGTGCTTCAGCGAATTCGGCTTGCATAGCATTGAACTGTTCAGCATCGTTCAGCGCCACACAGACTAACTTACCTTTCACGATTGGATTTTTACTCATTACACTTTCACCTAAACCTGTACCTAAACTTGTGCCTGAATTTAATATCCGCTGGAGCCAGTGGAATCAGATTTGTTGTCCCCGGACTGAAAGCTTTCTGCCAGTTGTCTGGCCGCATTGCCCAGTAACAACGTATCGACTCCCACACCGACAAACTTCGCACCCTTCTCAACATAGTGATGCGCTTTAGCCGGGTTGATACACAGCAGCCCCGCCGCTTTGCCCGCCGCATTGATCACCTTAAAGCCATTTTCAATCGCCTCGACCACCTCAGGGTGATCGGGATTACCGATATGGCCCATCGACGCTGACAGATCAGAGGGTCCGATAAACACCGCATCCACCCCCTCAACCGCAGCGATCTCTTCGAGGTTGGCCATGGCGGTCACCGTCTCAGCCTGGACGATCAGACAGATCTCATCGTTGGCTTTTTGCAGATAACCGGGGATACGGTTCCAGTTAGCCGCCCGGGCCAGTGAACTCCCCAGCCCCCGCACACCCATGGGTGGATATTTAACCGCTTTAACCAGCTCCCGCGCCTGCTCTGCGGTGTCACACATGGGTACCAGAACGGTTTGCGCACCGATATCCAGAATCCGTTTCAGCAATGCGGTACGGCCCTCCTCCGGACGCACAATCGCAGGTACACCGTAGGGGGCAATCGCCTGCAGATGACGCATCGTTGAGTCCAGTTCAAAGGGTGCGTGCTCGCTGTCGATCAGAAGCCAGTCAAACCCGGCCCCGGCAACCAGCTCAGCGCAGGTTGCGTCGGGCAGCCCCAACCACAGCCCCCATAACGGTTTATCGCCTTTAAGGCCCTGCTTGAATTTATTAACAGGAAGTTCCATAGCCACCTCTTAAACAAACTTCACTGAGATACCGCCCAGTGGGCCGTAATCTGCATGCACAGTATCACCCGCTTTTACCGGTACCGGGCGGGTAAATGAACCGGCCAGAATCACCTGACCCGGTTCCAGCGCTACACCATGAGGGGCGAAGCGTTTACATACCCAGCAGATACCATTGGCCGGATGACCCAATACGCCTGCGGCAATACCGGTCTCTTCAATCTGACCATTCAGATAGAGCAAAGCTCCGGCCCAGCGCAGATCGATATCCATCGGTTTAATCGGCCGGCCACCGAGAATGATGCCGCCATTCGCGGCGTTATCGGCGATCGTGTCGTACACTTTGCGGGTATAGCCCGTTTCAGGGTCAGTACGGTGACAACGGGCGGCGATCAGCTCCAGCGAGGGAATCACATAATCGGTGGCATTGAGCACATCAAAGATGGTGACATCGTCACCTTCCAGTCGATCTTTAAGTACGAAAGCCAGTTCCACTTCGATACGGGGATCGAGGAAATCAGACGCTTTGATCTCAGCCCCATCGGCGAAGAACATATCATCCAGCAGCACACCGTAATCCGGCTGATCGATATTCACCGCCATCTGCATTGCCCGTGAGGTAAGTCCGATCTTGTACCCTTTAACCTTAGCACCGTTGGCAATCTTCTGATCGACCCAGGTTTTCTGCACAGCATAGGCATCAGCCATAGTCATATCAGGATAATCGAGTGTCAGGGCTGGGATCTGAACACGATCCTTCTCTGCCTGATAGAGCTTCTCTGCGGCTATTTTTATCTGCTGTTCTGTTAACATATCTGACCTTCCATCATAATGCTGACCGCTGCAATCAATAACTGCAGCCTGAAAATTGTTTGCCGATTACCCTGTCCATTTTATCTTCCACACTGGAAAGGCTAACATATTAACGATAATATACTTAATATATTAAGTAAATTCCAGCTTTTATTTGCAGGTTATAGGATGACCACCAAGAGTATTACCAAAAATCTGAGCAGCCACTGGCCGGGAGCGCGCATAGCCGGCATCACTGTTTTAATGATGTGCCTGCTGACACTGACAAATACAGTGCTGCCTTTGGGCTTAGCCGGCGTGGCAACCCTGCTGTGCTGGATCTATATAGTCATCGAAGCACCACGGCTTAAGCCCAAGCAGCGCAAACAGATTGTAATGCTGTTTGTTGCGGGCATAGCGGCAGCGCTGCTGGCCTGGAGCCAGGGGTCGGATATGTCGTTGCAACCCCTGTTTGGTGCCCATCTGAAGCTGGCCATGTTACTCACGGCGATCAGCTTCATCGGCATGGCAAGCAATGTTGGCTGTGAAGTCAGCAAACCTGGCCTGCGCAGCTTTGTCACGACGCTATTAGGAATGCATTTCTTCTCATCGGTCGCCAACTTCTCTTCAGTGATCGTTGTCGGTGACCAGATTAAAAAACATGAGGGGATCGATCAGCTGTCGCAACTGGTGCTCAGCCGGGGTTTCGGCATGGCGGTGCTCTGGTCACCCTTTCTTAGCATATTACCCCTGGTGCTGGAGCAGGTACCCGGTGTTGAACTGTCACAGATCTACCCTTTCTCTATCGCTATCGCAACGGCCGGTCTGTTCCTCAGTTCGCTTGAAGCCCGTGTCCGGGCAACCACTGCGTTGCAAAGCTATGCGGGATTTCCCCTGAAACGAGAAACGCTGGCAATGCCTTTTGCGCTGATCGGGATGATTCTGCTACTCAGTTGGCAACAGCCTCAACTGCCCACGGTGTTTCTGGTATCACTGCTGTCCATTATTGTCCCTGTCAGCTTGCTGACGTTGCGAACGGGTATCGCCAGATCGACTGAGAAAATGTCGCAGCACATTACCGCAAAGCTCTCTGAAAGCCGGGCAGAGATCAGTCTGTTTATGGCTGCCGGGGTACTCGCTGCGGGGGTAAAAGCCTGTATCGGGGTGGGCCTGATCAGCCTGCCGTTCACTGAAACCAATGCCGGGGTTGCTTCTCTGGTGCTGATGATGATCGTCGGTCTGGCCTATCTGGGTATCCATCAGTTGGCTCTGGTCGCGATCTTCGCGGGTTTACTGGCCGATATCACAACCACGCCGAACCTGATGGCAATCAGTTATATCCTGGGGACCGCACTGGCGATGTCTGGCAGCACCTTCAGCGGCCTGAACTTTATAATGAAGTCCCGCTTTCATGCGACAGACAGTGAAATCATCCGCAACCAATTGCCGTACAATCTGGTAATGATCGCTGTAGGGTGTGGGGTGATCTTTCTGATGCAGGCGATGGGGGTACGCTAACCCCCTTCAGTCTGGAAGAATCAGATCAGCGATAGGTTGATCGCTTATAGGCTTCGATGATTGCCAGCGCAACCTGCTGAATCGGCAGTTTCTGATCCATGGCACTTTTTTGCAGCGTACGGTAGGCCGCCTCTTCATCCAGATTCATATTGTCTTTGAGGATTGATTTGGCTCTCTCAACCAGTTTTCTCGCTTCAAGCGCCTCTTTAGCCCGTTGCAGATCCGAGGTCAGATCGAGAATCTGCTTGCGTTGTTCTAAAATCAACGATTGAATCGGATGCGAAGGATTCGCCGCGTTCAAAAGCCCCCGCCCGATGACTTCGTCTCTGTTCGGGTTGATACTGGTCAGTGCCGCAATCTGGTCCTGTGCTGCAGAGCGGTTACGCTTTGCCAGATCGACCCGGTTATCACAGAGTGTCAGAATCTGTTCGGTTGCCTGAATTTCAAGCCCATGAAGTTCATCAATATACAGTGTGGCTTTTTCATACCAGGTATCCGCAAGTTCAGGGTTCACCTGCTGACCATCCTGCAATCGGTCTCTGAGGGTTCTCAGCTGTTTGAAATCAGCAATCAGATCGCTGCTTTCAAGCTGAGACAGGGCGGTATTTAACTCAGCGCTGGCGGTTTGCTGGAAGCCACTGAAAATTTCAACCTGCTGCTGTTTCACCCGCTCAAGCCGCTCACATAACCGGCTTGAAAAACTGCCTCTGGCAAACCCCACAACGGTCCAGGCACGCTCCTGCCCCACCAGTTCCTTCCCCTGTATCAGATGAAACAGCGTGCTCAACCCCTGGGTTACATCCGGATCGGTGGCATGATCTGCCACCTCGAAAACAATCAGCAACAGGTTTTCTATCAGGCGACTATAACAGGCCGTAGCATCAACCGGTTGCATCCGTGACTTTTCTATATCAGTCCGCAGCGCTGGTAATCCCTCTAACGCCAGCAAAGCGGAAGCGATCAGGTTGAGCAGCTTCGCACTCATGGTGCACTCTATGGCGGTTTGATAAACCCCCACCAGCCCCTCATTCATCGCTTCGCGGGCATGATCAGTCTGCGCCAGCTGCGCCATCATCTGCGGTCTGGTTTTTTCACCGCCCCCGGCTAACAGCCGGTTTGAGAGCCCCCGTTCACGCTGCAACTGATGAATAAACTCACAGATCAGCGTTACCCATCTGAGCATCGATTTGAGTTCAGTAATGGTATTGATCTCGGACTGTTTTGCAGCCAGAAAAAATGATTCGGGGGAAACAGCAGTTTGTTTCATAGGTTCAGAAGGTTACCTGACAGTTAAGCATTCAATGTAATGTTTCTGAACAAACTGCAGCAATTACAGTGCCATCCTCCTGAAGCACAGATTAAACAGATCAGGCATGCTCTTTGCTTTATTACTGATTAACGACAAATAAGATGACGATATTGTTTTCGTCGGGTAACGAAGCCCAAAGCTCATACGAGCTTTGGGCTTTTTTTGTTCATCGAAAACGGGAGTGAGCACTCATGATAAGTCTGGATTTTATGCGCTACCTGCGCGAGTGGATCGGCAACAGAGGCCGTTTAAGCGGCAGCCCATTGAGGCTTCACAGCCCGCTTAAACCTGCACCAATGGGGCGGGTAGACCTGATTGGCGCGGGCCCCGGCGACCCTGAACTATTAACGCTGAAAGCCTGGCGACTCATCAATGAAGCCGACATCATCGTCTATGATGCACTAGTCAGTCAGGAGCTATTGGCAGGCATAACGGGCCACCCTGAGTTGATCTATGTAGGTAAACGAATGGGCAATCACAGTGCCAGCCAGGCGGAAATATGCTCCATACTGGTGCAACATGCCATAAAAGGCAAACATGTGGTGCGTCTGAAAGGGGGCGACCCTCTGGTGTTTGGCCGGCTTGGAGAGGAACTTGATGCACTGCGGTGCGAAAACATCCCCTACAGCATCGTTCCCGGTATCACTGCCGCCTCCGGTTGCGCAGCCAGCCTGGGCTTCCCGCTGACCGAACGGGGGCTATCGACCCGGCTGAGACTGATTACGGCGCAGTTCAGCCAGAACCACGAGATCGACTGGAGCAACCTGGCGAGGACCGATGAAACCCTGGTGTTCTATATGGGCGTTTCGAAAGCTGCGATGATCAGTTCTGAGCTGATCAAAGCGGGATTAGCGGAAGACTATCCGGTTCTGATCGTCGAAAATGGCACCCATAACGAGCAACGCGCCATCGAAACACCCCTTAAGCAGATGGCAGCAACGATCACCGCTAACCAGATTAAGGCCCCTGCGCTGATCTATGTTGGCCAGGTTGTCACCCGTGTCCACAGGCAGAGTCAAAGCCAGGTCGGCGCGATGATAGTCTGAAAACCTTTAATGCACCGTACAGACCATGCAGGGATCGAACGAGCGGACGATATGTTGCACTGACACCGGGTCTTTCTCGCCATCCGGCAGCGGTGTGCCCTGTAACGCCTGTTCCAGCGCACCGGGAACTCCCTGACTATCCCGGGGAGAGAAGTTCCAGGTAGTCGGCGCGATAATCTGGTAATTACTGATTCGCCCCTTCTCAACACCGATCCAGTGTCCCAGACTGCCACGGGCGGCTTCGACCATACCGACACCGACGGCGCTATCAGGCATCGCACTATGCAAACAAAACCGCTCTGAGGGATCGATCTGCCGCGCCCAGCGTTCCATCTGCGGTACCACTATAGCCAGCTCCAATAATCTTGCCAGTATCCGGTTATGGACATTAGCGCCGCTACGGGCAGCCAGGTCCATCATCAGAGGGTGTCCGTTGTTCAGTTGACGGGCCAGGGCACCGGTTTCCATCACCTGTCCATCCAAACGCGGGGCTTTACACCAGCTGTAGCCCTGTTGATTCTCCAGAGAGGGCTGAGTCACGCCCTGTTCTGGGTGCTGAGGCCTGTCCTGCCCGGTCAGCCAGGCATGAGAGAGATCTTCAGTAATCTGGTTGCTATCCAGCGGTGTTCGCGTCCCCTGGGCATCGATAACACCGGGACGGAACAGCCGTTCCCCCTCCAACGGATAGTTGCCGTAACTCATAAACGGCACGGTCGTAGCTCCCAACTGATCCAGTTGCAGCTGTAGAGACAGGTGCAGAAAGGTTCGCAGATCAGAACTTTGCCAGGGTTTCTGGGCCGCCCACTGCGACAGCTCAGCCACCGAGTTCAGCTGACTGATGGTCTCCAGTGTGTCGCCAAACAGGCGGCGTTCCAGAAACCGGCGAAAACCGGCCAGTATTGCCAGCATTTTCAACCGGTCATGGGCTTCTACCGGTTTGGCGCTGCCACCCGGCTGAATACTCAGACTATGGGGCCACTTGCCCGCCAGCAGGCCCATCAGGTGGAGAAACTCTGCCCGGGCAGGCAGCATCTCCCGGGCCGCCTCCCCGCTCGCCGCACGATAACGTCGCTCCACGGTTTCATACCAGGGTTGGGCAGCATAAACGGGCCGGGCAAAATCCGGCATAAAGAAGAGATAGAAATGAGTTAAAAGGTCTGCCATATTTTCATTGGCAAGGATCAGATTGGTGCAGAGTTCACCATTACGCGGCATCCCCATCTGCATCGCATCAGCCAGTGCATAGGCGCAGGCCACCGACTGACTGACCGAACAGATACCACAGATCCTGGGCGTATAAACCAGCGCATCGAGCGGGTTTTTGCCCTGTAATATCTGTTCAAAACCGCGATACATGGTCGAGTTAACCTTTGCACTGTCAACCCGGCCGTCAGCGATATCCAGTGTAATTTCAAGATCCCCTTCCACCCGGTTAAACGGGCCTACCAGAATTCGACTCATCAGCTCAGCTTACTACGGTTACTGTTTTTCATGTTTCTGCTTACTGGGGGGATAGATGATCCGCTCAGAGACAGCGTTAGTTTTCAGTCGCTCCGGGGTTGCCGCTTTGGAAAGTGATGCCAGTGCGACAAACCAGGCTTTCGGCATATCGGTGGGCAAGCCCACCGGAATACCGGCAATTTTACGGGTTTTGGTGAACGCATAAGAGGGCTCTTCAAACTCAGGGGCGGTGCAGTTAATGCAGGCGTACCCCCCACTGGTACACGAACCTTCGCCATTCCAGGGACGAATATTACAGTCCGCATGAGCCTGGGTGCCAAGGCACCCCATATTCTCCATCATACAACCCTGCTGCCCAGGCTGTTCGGCACTGGCCTTATATTCGTAATACTCATTGCGGGTGCAGCCATGGTGAACCAGGTGATCTGCATAGCTTCGGGGACGTCCCAGATTGTCCACCTGCCCGGGATCAAATTCATCAAGGGCGATCTGTAGCAGGGTATCAGTCACCCAGTTTGGATGGGTGGGGCATCCGGCGACATTGATCACTTTGTCACCACTGGCGGAGCGGTAATCAGCCCCCAGCAAACCACCACTAAGATCCCCATCAAACTGCAGACCGGTCGCTTCGGTAACGTTATCACCGGCGGCACTGATGCCACCATAAGCCGCACAACTGCCGACGGCAATGGTATATTGCGCTTTTTCTGCCAGTTGCCGTACCCAGTTGATCATTGGCACCCCAGTGCCTCCCATCAGGTGAAAACGGCCCGTGCCCATCGGCCCCATCAACATCGAACCCTCTATACAGAGGATATCCAGCGGAATCGCTCCATCAATCACCTGCTGCAATATCGCGATCACTTCCGATCCACTCTCCTCACTGAGGGAGGGGTGCCACAGCAAACGGATTCCGGCAGCATCAAGCGTGGTCATCAGATCCGGCGATTCAGCATTCAACAGAGACATGCTACAGCCGCCACATCCACCGGACTGTAGCCAGAGTAGATTAGCCATTTATATCCTCCCGGTCTCCTGATAACGGCGCTTGCTTAGGCAGTTCCAATCGCACCATCACGCCCCCGGAAGGATAATTATGAAGCGATAATTTGCCTCCATGCTCAGTGACAATGCCATAACTGATGGAGAGACCGAGTCCGGTTCCCTCCCCCACCGGTTTAGTGGTAAAGAAGGGATCAAATACACGGGACAAGTGTTCCTCTGGCAGGCCGGGACCGCTATCAAGTATGGTGAACCACACCCGTTCAGCGGTTTCTCCTGCACTGAGTTCGAGCCGCGCCTGGGGTTGCTGCTGCATCGCATCGACGGCGTTCTGAATCAGATTGACAATCACCTGGTGTATCTGCCCGGAATGCCCCAGCGCCATCAACTGAGCCGGAAGATTGAGATCGACCTGCACCGGACGATTGCTCTCTTTGATAATCCAGTGCAGCGCCGTTTTAATCACGTGATTGAAATCAAACAGGGTTTTCTCCGCTTCCTGACAGGAGGAGAACTGGCGCAGATCACGGACAATATCCCGCACCCGGTCCGCGCCTTCCATGGTGCCGGCGACCAGCGAATTCAGATCCTGAATCGCTCTGTCGAGACGCAGATTTTCCCGCAGTTCCCGCAACTCTGCTCTACTGCTGTTTTCACTCACCGCATTAAAGTAGGTCACCAGTTTTTCGGTGTATCGGCGTAAGGCATGCATATTACCGTAGACGAAACTGATCGGATTATTCAGCTCGTGAGCAACACCAGCCACCAGGCGCCCCAGGGATGCCATCTTTTCTGACTGAATCAGGCGCTCCTGTGCCAGCTTAAGCTCTGCATGGGTTTTATTCAGCTCTTTGTAGGCTTTCTGCAGCTCCCCCAAGGGGCGGCCAACCATCACCATACCCGCCATCCGGCCTCGTTTATCTTTACGAGGGCTGCAGTTCATGGCCAGCGGCACCCCCCCCTCATGCCCCACCAGCTCCACCTCACAGTCCCGCACCGGTGTCAGCCGTAGCTGATTCTGCATAGCGGTAATTTTAGTCTGATAAGGCTGGGCAACCAGCTCGACGAAGGGTTTACCTATCAGACGGTCGGCCTGCTCACCGGTCAGTTGCTCCAGAGCACTGTTAACCTGCTGAATAACACCCTGTTTATCGCACACGATCAGCACGTCATTCATGGCGCTCTGGACACTGTCGAGAAACCCCTGGGTCTGCTCCAGTTCAAGGTTTTTCCGCTCTATCTCAACCTGGTAATGCACCAGGTCAGCATAGGTTTCATCCATTTTCTGGATAACACTGACCCAGGCTTCATCCGCCAGCTCAGGGGTTTCAGCAATATCCTTTGATTTTTTAGAGGCCATCGGCTGTATCACTGATTATTAAAAGCGCTTATTCAGCATATGAAATCCAGCTTACTCTGCGGATAAGACAAGTGCAAAACGATCATTGAGTGCGCTCCAACGCTGACTGACAGCCAAGACAAAAGCGGCTTTCGGGGCGGGCCAGCAGGCGCGACAGACTGATCACACTATCGCAATGTTCGCAGTAACCATACTCAGCCTCGCTGAAACGCTGTTCTGCATGCATCACTTCCTGCATCCGCTGACGACACTGTTCAAGATTGGCCAGCGCCATACTCTGTTGTTGCATCGCATCACCCCGGGAGACCCGGCCAACCGCCTGCTGATCCAGCTGGACAGGCCTGGCACTCTGTTCCAGACTGGCTATCTCCTCGCTCAGTTGCTGTTTCAGTTTAGTCAGTGCCTCGTGACACCGCTCCAGCTGCTCACGATCCATCAATACACGACTCCGCAACCTGTTGAGGGGGCTGTAGCAGGTGGCTGATCAACGCCCTCAGTTTACCCGGCTTAACCGGCTTATTCAGCACCGGCAATTGCCGTTCACGAAAGAGCTTACGCCCTTCCGGAGAGCGGTCAGCGGTAATAATAGCAGCGGGAATATCATAACCGGCATAGCGTCGCACCTGATCAACAGCTTCAACACCGGTGGCATCATTGTTCAGATGATAATCGGCCAGAATCAGCTGCGGTTTTACCCCTTTACTGAGATAGTTTTCAATCGCTTCTGCCGGGTCAATAGCCATGCAAACCTCGCAGTGCCACTGCTCCAGCAGTGCCTGCATGCTGACCAGAATATCCTGTTCATTATCGATCACCAGAATCGGGCGGCCACTAAGATCCTGCTGCGGTATCTGTTGTGGTTGTAGGATCGGCTGCACCGGTTCACTACTGATCGGTACCGAGACACTGAACATGGTGCCCTTACCCGGCGTGGAGCTGACTCTGATCGGGTGGTCGAGCATTCCGGCAATCCGTTCAACAATCGCCAGTCCCAGACCGACTCCTTTACGGCCGGTCTGATACTGATGATCGATCTGTTGAAACTCTCTGAAGATATCCCCGAGCTTATCTTCCGCAATACCAGGACCGGTATCCCACACCTGCAATTCAAGATGATCTCCCCGACGACGCGCCCCCAGCACAACCCTGCCCGCCGGGGTATAGCGAAACGCATTGCTGAGAAAATTGCGCAGCACCCGCATCAACAGACGGGTATCACTGCGAATATTGAGACCACTACTCAGCACCCGCAACGAAACAGAGCGCTGTTCGGCCACCGGCTGAAACTCCACCTGCAACATGCGGAACAGATAATCCAGAGGGATACTGGTCAGATCCGGTTGCACCGCGTTCTGATCCAGACGAGCGATATCCAGCAGATCACTCAGCAGCTCCTCCGCACCCTCAAGGGCTATATGGATCCGCTCAACCAGATGATTATTTTCTTCAGCCAGCTCCCGTTCCTGCAAAGTGGAAACCAGTAACCGTGCGGCATTCAGGGGCTGCAACAGATCGTGACTGGCGGCCGCCAGATATTTGTCTTTACTCTTATTCGCCTGCTCTGCAGCATCCCGGGCCACTTTAAGTGCCTGCTCTATACTACTGCGTTCATTGATCTCGCTGACCAGTTGCTGATTCAGGGAAACCAGCTCCCGGGTACGATCCTCAACCCGCTGCTCCAGCTCTTCGTTGAGTTTCTTGAGTTTATCCTGAGCTTTCTTACGCTCAGTAATATCGGCAACAAACGCTTCCATCAGGCTGCCCTGGTCATCATCTTTTAACAGCACATTGAGCGACACATCGACAGCACTGCCATCCTGACGCAACAACCGGGTCTCATAGCCGAACAGCTTGCCATATAGTTTGAGTTTTTCCAGCAGCAGCGGATATTCATCTTTATCAAACAGCAGACCCGAGGCAAATGACTCAACCCGCCTGCACAGCTGCTGCGGGTCGGTATAACCACAAATTCTCGCCAGTGCCGGATTCGCCGCCACCAGACCGCTGTCCAGCCGGGCCTGAAAAATACCATGCTGAGCATGCTCAAAGATCGACTTATACCGATTTCGTTCCTCTTCCAGCTCTTCAAGTTTGGCAACCAGTTCTGGATAGTGGCTCTTACGCGCTGACTGGCCACCCAGCCCCATCAGCCGTTCTATCGTGAGTTTATCACTGGAAGAGTGCTCAGCCTCAAAGCGCTTCTTCATAGACCACCTCGACATCCCGCTTACTGGACCTGCGTGGATTGGTCAGAATACAGGGGTCTTTGATCGCCTTAGCAGACAGTTCAGGTATATCGCTGAGATTAACGCCCCGGGATGCCAGCCCTTCAACTAACCCCACATCACGTTTGAGCTGTATCACCCGATCCTGCAGACGTTTATGCACCATCAGGTTATTCATCCCCCGGGTGTCGATCCCCATGGTTTCAGCAACCACCCGGAACTTATCTTCGGCGGATTTAAAGTTAAAACCGATCACATGTTCCAGCAACATGGCGTTACACATCCCGTGGGGCAGATCGAGAAAGCCTCCCAGACTGTGTGACATCGCGTGTACAGCCCCGAGAATTGCATTGGAAAACGCCAGCCCCGCTTTCATACTCCCTAACATCACCTGCTCCCTCAGTTTCAGGTCTGTGGGATCCTTTACCAGCGCCACCAGATTGTCATTCACCAATCTGATTGCATCCAGGGCATGCATATCGGTCAGCGGGCCTGAACCGGTGGAGACAAATGCCTCTATTGCATGTACCAGCGCATCCACGCCGGTGCAGGCGGTCAGAAAGGGGTCCATAGTGACGGTTGTCTCCGGATCGATCAGAGAAACATCCGGGACCACCGCTTTGCTGACAATGGAGATTTTCATCCTCTCCTGCTGGTCATTGATAATGGCAAACTGAGAAACATCGGCAGAGGTCCCGGCGGTGGTGGGGATAAAGATCAGCGGCGGGATTGCCATCTCAATCGTATCGACCCCTTCAAATTCCAGAATATGACGGTTGTGGGTCGCCACAATGCCGATCCCTTTCGCGCAATCCATCGGGCTGCCACCGCCAACGGCAACAATCAGATTGCAGCCATGCTGGGTATAGAGCTGAGCACCTTTCATCACCTCTTCGGAACGGGGATTAGGGGAAACGTCGGTAAACAGCTCATACTCAAACCCACCCATCTGCAGGTCCTGAGCGACCTCTGTTACCCAACCGGCAGCCTGAACGCCGGGATCGGAGACCAGCAGAATTTTGCGGGCACCAAACGAGCGGGCAAAGTTGGCGACTGTTTTTCTCGCGCCTGCTCCAAAGACGATTTCAGGGGCCACAAATTTTCGCAGATTAGCAATATCATCACTCATTTCAGATCCCGGCAAGGGCTTACGCCCTGCATATACTTATTGTTCTGGCGCATCTTTTTCAAATGCGTAATCGAGTAATTATATCAGTGTAACAGACATAAAAAAGGCGACCAGTGGTCGCCTTTAGTAACAGCCTATCGGATTAGCTGATCAGATTAAGCAGCAGTTTATTGAGACGACCGACATAGGCGGCCGGATCATCCAGTTGCCCACCGGCGGCCAGTTGCGCCTGTTCAAACACCACCAGTGCCAGCTCGCTGAAGCGGTCTTCATCGGTCTCGTTATCCAGCTTGCTGATCAGCGGGTGCTCGGGGTTGATCTCAAAGATCGGCTTGCTTTCCGGTACTGCCTGACCTGCTGCCTCCATAATCTTACGCATCTGAATACCCATATCATAAGCACCCAGCACCACGCAGGCAGGGGACTCAGTCAGACGATGGGTGATGCGCACTTCACTGACCTGAGCATCAAGGCTGCTCTTCAGACGCTCAACCAGGCCTTCCAGCTCTTTGGCGGTCTCTTCGTGAGCTTTCTTCTCCTCTTCATTCTCAGTTTCACCCAGATCCAGTTCGCCTTTGCTGACATCCTGGAAGGACTTACCGTCGAAGTCGAACAGCTGACTCATCAGCCACTCATCAACACGGTCAGACATCAGCAGCACTTCGATCCCCTTCTTGCGGAAGATCTCGAGGTGAGGGCTGTTCTTCGCCGTGTTGTAGTTTTCTGCAACTGCGTAGTAGATCTTCTCCTGACCTTCCTGCATCCGGGAAACATAGTCTTCCAGCGAGACATTCTGTACGGAGGAGTCATTATGGGTTGATGCAAAACGCAGCAACTTAAGAATAGTATCTTTGTTCGCGTGATCTTCCGCCGGCCCCTCTTTCAGCACTTCACCGAACTCAGTCCAGAATGTCGCATATTGCTCAGGATCGTTTTTAGCCAGTTTACCCAGCATATCCAGCGCACGCTTGGTCAGTTGAGTTTTCAGCTTATCGACCACAGGGTCTTTCTGTAGAATTTCACGGGAGACATTCAATGACAGATCACTGGTATCCACCACACCTTTGATAAAGCGCAGATACATCGGCAGGAACTGGTCTGCCTGATCCATAATGAAGACCCGCTGGACGTAGAGTTTCAGGCCACGGGGGGTGTCACGGTTCCACAGATCATAGGGGGCATGAGCCGGCACATAGAGCAGGCTGGTGTAATCCAGCTTACCCTCGACCCGGTTATGGCTCCACTTCAGTGGGTCCTGGAAGTCATGGGAGATATGCTTGTAGAACTCCTTAAACTCCTCTTCGCTGATATCACTTTTAGAGCGGGTCCAGAGCGCGGTAGCGGAGTTAACAGTTTCATCCTCGGGTGCTGCGGGTTCTTCCCCCTCTTCGACCGGTGCCGCTTCTTTCTGCATAATCACCGGCAGAGAGATATGATCAGAGTACTTACGCACCAGGCTGCGCAGACGGAAGCTATTCGCGAACTCCAGCTCTTCATCTTTCAGGTGCAGAATAATGGTGGTACCACGTTGCGCTTTTTCAACGGTTCCTACGGTGAACTCACCCTCACCCTGAGACACCCAGTGAACCCCTTCAGAAGCGGGCTGGCCGGCACGGCGGGTAATCACTTCCACCTCTTTTGCGACGATAAATGCAGAGTAGAAGCCAACCCCGAACTGACCGATCAGCTGCGAGTCTTTTTTCTGATCGCCACTCAGTTGAGAGAGGAACTGAGAGGTTCCGGATTTTGCGATGGTTCCCAGATGCTCAATCACATCCTGACGGGTCATACCGATGCCGTTGTCATCGATGGTGATGGTTTTTGCCTTCTCATCAAATTCGATGCGAATACGCAGATCGCCATCACCCTCATAGAGGTCGTCATTAGACAGTGCTTCAAACCGCAGTTTATCCGCTGCATCGGAAGCGTTGGAGATCAGTTCCCGAAGAAAGATCTCTTTATTTGAATACAGAGAATGAATCATCAGGTGAAGCAGTTGCTTCACTTCGGTTTGAAAGCCAAGAGTTTCCTGCTGAGTTTCTGTGCTCATCTATCAATTCCCAATCTTACTGTTACAAAGATTTACTGTTAAAACGAAAATCGTTGACACTAAAGATGGGGACAGCCCCTCTCTTTTCAAGGGGCTATATCGCAAAAGCAGGACAAATTATTCCATCCGGCTGATCACCAGTTGACGCAGGGTACTGGAGTTAAACTCCCGGCGATAGAGGATAAAGACCACGCCGGTAACCATCAGCATAAATAACCAGGGGTTGATAAACCAGGCGAGAACAGAGAGGCTGAAATAGTAGGTGCGCAGCCCCAGATTAAAGTTATTAGCGGCCATCGAACTCATGACGGCCAATCGGTTCGCATGGGCTTTCAGCTCAGGCTCTGTGGCATCATCGGGCTGTGGAGCGCCCCCCATCATCACCGAGGTGAAACCATACTGACGCAGACTCCAGGTAAATTTGAAAAAGGCGTAGATAAACAGGCCTATCAGCACCAGCAGTTTCAACTCCCACTCCGCCTTGGTCGCATGATTGACAAACGGCAGATCGCCAACCACATCGATCGCTTTCTCGGTGGACCCAAGTACGGTCATCAGGCCCGCCAAAATAAGCATGGTTGATGAGGCAAAAAATGATACGCTACGCTCCAGATTGGTAATCGCCGCCGCATCGGCGATACGCACTTCACGATGAAGCATCCGGTTCATCCACTCCAGGCGATAGTTATGCATCACACTGGCGAGACAGTGGGTATCTCTGGCTCTGCGCCGGGTGTAGGTGTTGTAACCCTTGAAACAGGCAAGAAACCAGATGAGTGCAACAACGTTAACCCAGTTTGTCTCAACAAAGCCGATCAGCAGTTCCATGGATATTCCCGGGAAGTAGATGTAATAAGCTATTGTAATTAAAGCAACAGGATAGACAACCTTGCCTCAACAATATTCCAACCTTATTCGCGGTGCAGCCCTGGCAATGGCAACCACCCTGTTAATGAGCCTGGCCGCCGCCGCGACCAAATATACCGCGGGTTTTGTCTCAATCGAACAGATCGTACTGGTTCAGTACTGTATCTGCACCCTGATGATGCTGCCCTGGCTGGGGCGGAAAGGGTTCCGGGCACTCAAAACCGAAAAACCCTGGTTACATCTGATTCGGGGGCTCTCCGGCTGGCTCTGTTTCTACACCTACTATCTGGCACTGAATAATATTCCCCTGGGCGAAGCCTCTCTGCTGCGCAATGCGGCCCCCCTGATGGTGCCGTTACTAGTGCTGGTATGGCTACAATACCGGATGCCGCTGCTAAACTGGTTGCCCATAGTCATCGGTTTTCTGGGTATTGCGCTGGTACTCAAGCCCGATGGTAGCCGCTTAAACCCCTGGCACCTGGCCGCTGTGGCTTCCTGCCTGCTGCTATCGGTTTCCATTGTCACCACCCGGGTACTGGCCCTTTCAGAACCCACCAGTCGTATTCTGTTCTACTATTTTGCACTCTCAGCACTCTTCTCTCTGCCGCTGGCATTAGCTGGCTGGCAACCGGTGCCACTCGCCAGTGTGCCGCTGATGATCGGCATCAGTCTGTCGATCTGGTGCACCATGTGGCTTTACACCAAAGCCTACAGCTATGCCAAAGCAACCGTGATTGCACCGATCAGTTATTTTGGCGTACTGTTTGCCGGTTTGCTGGGCTGGCTTTTCTGGCAGCAGGTTCCTGATATGATCTCTGTTATTGGCGCAGCACTGGTTATCAGTGGCGGTATCGGCTCGGTATGGTTAGGACGGGAGAAAAACTGATGTATCTTGATCTGGGAGACCTGTTCTGGCTTACCCTTATTGTACTGCTTTTGCTGCACTGGTGGCAGTCGCTGAAAGTGAAGGAGATCGCACTCAAAGCGGCCACTAACCACTGCCGTGAACTGGACCTTCAATTACTGGATCAGAGTGTCTATCTGCGGGGAATCTGGCTGAAACGGGATGACAACGGCAAGATCAGAATCTGGCGCTCCTATCTGTTTGAATTTACCGCGACCGGTGAAGACCGGGCACGGGGCCGGGTTGTTCTGTTAGGCCCCCGGATCACCGGCATCACGCTGGAAGCTCACCGGATCTGATCACTGCCAGCCATAAAAGCATACTTTAGAGCCAGAATATACTGTCGGTCAGACCCACATCATAAGGACAATGGAATGAGATGTTTTCATCTGTTAGGGTTGGCTATCCCATCAACGATTGGAGTACAGGTTGTGTACTATGCGTAATTCCGGCTTACTTCAGCCAAAGCCGTCGGATCATTGATCTCACGCAGTCTTCTTAGTTGCTTTAACCGGATGGTATAGCAATAGTAAAAACAGAGCCCCGTGAGAAAGCCGTCATGTCAGTATTAGACGACCTGTTAGAAAAAATTGATCAGCAAGAGTTTGTCCGCCTGTCTGCTGATATCCGTACGGTGTTCCATCAGCACCAGCGCTGGTTTAACTCCCTGAATCTTGCCCTGATTTCACAGGATACGGCTCTTAAAGAGGAGGACTATTGCTGCTGCTCCCATTCCCATTGCCAGTTTGGTCAGTGGATTAAGCGGATTCTTGATAATCCGAAATTCCATCATCCGTTTTTTCTTGATCTCGATATCCAGCACAAAAATTTTCATGCCGTTGCCAACCAGTTACTGACCGGCCTGCAATCGCAACAACCGGTCAACCTGCTGCTTTATAAAACCCTGATAGAGGCGCAGGAAGCCTTTATACTTGAGGTGCTGACACTGTTCGAATTCAGCGTTGTCACCACTAACCAGTTTGATATCGTCACCGGGTTAATGAATCGACGCAGCATCTACTCTGTACTCAACTACGAGAAAAACAGAATGTCCCGGGACAGTAGCCGAAGCTGCTGTATCGCCTTAGTTGATATTGATCACTTTAAACGGGTCAATGATCGGTACGGACACGATGCTGGCGATAGCGCCCTGTCTCAGGTTGCCGCAGTACTTCACTCATTTACCCGACAAAGTGATTCCCTGGCACGTTATGGCGGGGGGAGTTTCTGTTTGTCTTACCCGATATAAAGATTGCCGAGGCGCAAAAGGGGATTGAGCGGGTCAGACGTAAACTGGCTGACACCCCCATTATGACGACACAGGGAAATATTCAGATAACAGCGTCTTTCGGCATCACCCAGCTAAGCGCCCAATGCGACATCGAAAACTCCATCAAACGCGCCGATGAAGCCCTGTCTCTGGCTAAGAACAGTGGCCGCAACTGCAGCGCCTACATCGATCTCGACAGCTTTTCAGCAGCTGACCGGGAAACAGCTAACGGACAGATTGATGATCACCTGCATCAGTTACTGGCCCGTTACAGCAAACGGATAAATTCAGAGTTGTAACACCGCCAGTTTCAGGGGAAATCTTCCATCCGGAGAGGGAAAGTCACTTTCCGGAGTTAACCGGGTAACCTGCTTTACGGGACAGCCGGCTTTAACGGCACAACGCTGAACAATATCCAGCCACACCTCATAATCAACACTGGCAACATTATTGGCACACACCAGTTGGCCACCCGGTTTCGTTGCCAGCAATGCCGGTTTCAGCACACTGGGATAATCGCGGATCAGATCCACAGTACCAAATGTACTTTTCGCCCAGCGTGGGGGATCCAGAAATACCAGATCAAATTTTTCCTGCTGAATCCGTGGAAAGGGTTTAGGTTTTCGTCCCCGTCCTACTCTCTGCTTAACCGGAATACCTGCCAGCTGTTTCACAGCGGTAAAGAAGTCACTCTGGAAAAAATCGATCTGCTGATCACTTAGGTTGTTAAGCCGGGCGTTCTCCCGACCGATAGCCAGCGAGCGGGTTGAAAAATCCACATTCAATACGCGACTGGCCCCGGCCGCAGCGGCAACCACGCCGACCCCGCAGGTATAAGAGAACAGATTTAAAACAGACTTCCCGGCAGCATTCTTCTGTATCCAGCGACGACCCGCGCGCATATCGAGAAATAGCAGAGGGTCCTGGCCTTCGTGCTTGCCCTTTATCCGGTAGCTGATACCCAGTTCATGGGCAACACCCTCCCAGTCATCAACACGAAAATCATCGCTGCGGCGTGAGTTCGCTGAGCTGCGGTCGTTATACACCCGCTCAAGCGTGCAACCAAGAAACTTTTCTACCGCACGGTGAATCTGTTCGCACTGCTCCTCTGTGACCGGCTCATGAAAGGTCTGAATCAGTAACTGCGGACCGTAGCGATCAACTGTCAGGCCGGGAATCCCCTCATTAATACCATGAAACAATCGGTAGCAGTCGCTGTTTTCCGCATGCAGGGTTTCCAGTAGCGGGCGACGACTCACCAGCGCCGTTTGAATCAGATCAAGCATCAGTATTCCTTGAGAAGAGTATAAATCGATTCCAGTCGTGCCACAGGATCATCGAGTTCCAGTAAGCGCTGCTTGTCAGCGCCTGAAAAAGGCAGCATCGCTGCTAACTGATAGCTGAAAGCATCAGCAGTTTCAGCACTCACCCGGGCCGGACTGAATGATAACAGAGGATGCTCTGCAAGATGAGCGATAATCTCCGACAACCGGGTCGATTGCGGTGCTAAGTCGACCGGATCAGCGGAGCAAAGATACTCCACCTCCCCCAGCAACAGTCCATCACTCTCTTTCTTTATTGCAGCAACCCGGACCCTTTGCTCCCCCTGCAACTCAATACCGATCATCTGGTTCGCAAGCGGCTGCCAATCGAGGATGCTCCCCGTTGTACCCGTAGTATAAAAATCGATATCCGGAGTGGAGGGATGTCGGGCCTGAAGAATAACCAGCGGTTCCTGACGGGCAAGACACTCTTTAACCATGCGACGATAACGCAGTTCAAAGATCTGTAGTGGCAATAAAGTTCCGGGAAACAGCACCACAGGCAGTGGAAATAGTGGCAGGGTTTTCATTCTCTCAGTATAGAGAGTAAAACACCTGTCGACGATGCTTGCAGCAATAAAAAAGCGCACAGCAAAACAGACAGTGCGCTTTGGCCATACGAGGTATCAGGCGATTCAGAAATTAAACACCCGTGTGTCCGGATCAATGAGAGCAGCCGCCATCACCGGCGGTTTAGCAGCACCCACTCCGTCCAGTAAAGCCTCCATCCCAACACCTTTATTGGGCAGATAGAGCGCGCATACATCAACTTTAGCGCCACCAGAGATCAGCTTCTGCATCAGTTGCTCAGGGGTAACATTCTTAGGCTTTAATGGCTCGGATTTATACTCTTTAAGGGCCATATCACCCGCACTATCACACAACAACACACTGACTTTAGCGCCTTTCGCCTGCATCATGTTACCCAGCACCATCGCCATGCCCCGGGTTTGCTGCTCAGCACTGGTGAGGGTGATCAGCACTTTATCCACGGTTTCTGCTGCAGAAACCATGATCGGAGCGACCAGAGTTGCGGCCAGTACCGCAGAGATTACAATTTTTCTCATTTCGGTTTAATCCTTCAATCCGTTTAATTATTCAGCAGGGTGCCAGGCAACTGGAGGGTCGACCTTATAGCTCCAGGGGAGACCGGAATTACGCCAGCCATTAACAGCACGAACCCCTTTGGAATCGCCCTCTTTCAACACCCCCCCTTCAAAACCATTCACCACTGACCAGACATTGCTATACCCCTGAGCGGCGAGCAGATTAACAGCGGAGGCGCTGCGTGATCCGGAGCGGCACATCATAAAGATAGGGGTATCCTTGTTAGCACCGAGCTGATTAAGTTTGTCGGTCAACTGAGCATTAAACGCAGGATTTTTTTCCATCGCCCAACTGCTTTTCTTGTCGTTCCAGCCTTTTGAATTGGCAATCATCAGCGGCACATGAATACGGGTTGGGGTGGCAAAACCGGTAAACATCACCTCAACCGGATCACGCACATCCACCAGAATCGCTGAGCTATCCTTTTGCAGCACATCCCAGGTCTCAGAAGGCGTTGCATACAGATCAAGTGTAGTCTGCGCCGATGCTTTTTCAGGTTTTTCAGCAGCAACCGTTGTCAGTGCAATAATGCAACTTAACACCCCTGCAGCCAGTACCGTTCCTTTCATAATTTTCTCCATTACAGTATGCCCCCATTGATGCAACAGAATATATTAGATAAAACTAATAAATAAAACCCTAAAGTTAAATACAGGCATAAAAAAACCACTCCGAAGAGTGGTTTTGACTTTTAAAAACAGCGGTCAGGCCTGATAGTCGCGATCAAGATTCAGCGTGGAGAGGGTCCGCTTACGCACTGACCGCAGTAACTGGCCATCCTCTATTAATGACTGTCCGTATGAAGGCACCATCTGTTTCATCTTTGCCTGCCACTCCGGCGTGGCCAGCCGTTCAGGGAAGCAACGTTCAATCACATTGATCATAGTCGGCGTTGCAGTAGAAGCACCGGGAGATGCCCCCAGCAGTGCTGCCAATCGTTTATCTGCAGAGGAGATAACCTCTGTGCCAAACTCCAGCTTACCCTGACCTTTTTCATTCTTCTTAATGATCTGAACCCGCTGACCCGCATAAGAGAGTTCCCAGTCTTCATCTTTCGCTTCCGGGTAAAAACGGCGCAGTGAGTCCACCCGGTCTGAGTGAGACTGCATCACCTCACTGATCAGATAACGGGTCAGGTCCATATTTTTAGCCCCCACCTGCATAATCGGTTTCAGATTGTTAAGCCGCATACTCAGCGGCATATCCAGCGCAGAGCCTTTCTTCAGGAACTTAGTGGTAAAGCCCGCGAACGGACCAAACAGTAACGCGCGTTTGCCATCAATAATACGACTATCGAGATGGGGAACCGACATGGGAGGCGCACCGATCGGCGCCTGCCCATAGACCTTAGCCATATGCTGCTCAACGATCTCCGGTTTCTTGCACACCAGCCACTGACCGCTGACAGGAAAACCGCCATAGCCATCACCTTCGGGAATACCAGACATCTGTAGCAGAGGTAAAGCCCCACCGCCAGCGCCAAAAAAGAGAAATTTTGTGCGGATATGCTCTTTTTCGCCGGTATGGCCATTTTTAAGCTCAACCCGCCAGTCGCCATCGCTGTACTGAGACAGATCTTCAACAGAGTGACTCAGCTGCAGATCAAACCCTTCCTGCTGTTCCAGATACCTGACCATGTTGCGGGCTAAAGCACCAAAGTTAACATCGGAGCCATACCGTACGCGGGTCGCGGCAACCGGTTCTGTAATATCCCGGTTTTTCATGATCAGTGGCATCCACTGACGCAGCACGTCGGGATCTTCGGAGTATTCCATTTCAGAAAACTGCGGTGTCGCACTCAGTATTTCAAACCGACGACGCAGAAATGCCACATTCTCTTCACCCATCACAAAACTCTGATGCGGTACATTATTGATAAAGTTATGTGGCTCGGGAAGGTGTCCCTGCTCTACCAGATAGGACCAGAACTGCAAGCTGGTTTCAAACGCGGCGTTAATAGCAAATGCCTTGTCGGTATTGATACTGCCATCATCGTTTTGAGAGGTATAATTCAGTTCACAATAAGCTGCATGACCAGTACCTGCGTTATTCATTGCATCGGTACTTTCTTCAGCTACATGGTCTAACCGCTCAACCATGGTGATTGTCAGAGATGGATCCAGCTGCTTGAGCAGAACCCCCAGAGTGGTGCTCATCGCACCTGCACCAACCAGCAGCACATCAACAGATTTTGAGGTCATACTAACTTCGCCATTCAATTATAAATAATGGAGGCTAAGATGATTTCAGGGGCGGGCTTGTGGCCTGACAGTTATATATCAACACAAAAAATAAGGATATAACTCGTTGATAAGTCTGAAACTATCTTAGCTAGCCATGATAGATACGTTGCCCGCTTCAATAACACCAGAACAACTCATATCTCAGGCAGAAACTGTGTCGCTGATTATACGCATTCCTACGAAAAAATCTTGTGCGTTGCAGTAAATTGTCATCATCCCTTAGGCTTATTGTCATCCTAAAGTGGTATAAACCTGGTTGATTTTCTACCCACAGAGCCAAAACAGGAAGATTTTCCAACCTGACCTCTATTTAAGTATTTTTACTCTGTTTACTGCGCTGCTTAAAGACTGATTCAGTCACACTGCCGGACGAACCATTGTATTCATCTGCACTGACAACATAACTCTCTGCTCACAAAACTCAGCCCACAAAAAAAGGGGCCGAAGCCCCTGAATAAAATAACGAGGGTTAAAACGACTTATGCGACTTTAAACCGACCCACCAGTTTCTGCAGTTTACCGGCCTCCTGGGCCAGATCCTGTACCGCCTGATTATTCTCCCGGGCGATCTGTGAAGACATCTCCGAATGGCCGGCAATCTCGGTAACGGTCTGATTCAGGTTTTCACACACCTGACTCTGCTCTTCTGCGGCCGTGGCGATCACCACAGACATCTCCTGAATCAGGTCCATATGTCCGGAAACTTTTGACAGTTCTGACATCCCCTTCTCTGACTGGGTTACCGCCAGATCCGATTGTTTAAAGCTGTGCTGCATCGTTTTGACGGCATCACTGGATGCCAACTTGAGCTTTTCGATACTCTCATGAACCTGCAAAGTGCTCGCCTGAGTACGGGTTGCCAGCGTACGAACTTCATCGGCCACTACCGCAAAACCACGCCCCTGCTCACCCGCACGGGCCGCTTCAATCGCTGCATTCAATGCTAACAGGTTGGTTTGTTCCGCTATCTCCTGGATGACACCAACCACAGAGATAATATCCTGCACGTTATTCTCCAGCGTCGAAATAGCCTGGTTAGAGCCCGCGACATCATCTGCCAGCGTTTTCACCGCACCGGTCAGTTCAACCACACTGCCTTCGGCCTGGTTGAGGTTATCCCGGGACTCATTGGTGGAGTTAGCGGTTTCCGCAGTGTTATGGGCAATATCCTGAGCCGTTGCGGACATCTGGGACATCGCCGAGGCGGAGTGTTCAATCTGTACCTGCTGCTGATGCAGCAGATTGGAGACCTGCTCCATCTGTTTACTAATCGCTGCAGAGCGCTGAGTCACTCCGGCAGACAGCGCAATCACTTCGCCAACCATCTTCTGCAGGGTTTCAATAAACCGGTTAAAGCTCCGGGCCAGATCACCCAGCTCATGATCGCCATCAATTTTGAGACGGGAGGTCAGATCCCCCTCTCCAGTGGACAACGATTTCATCGATTCATTAATACTGTACAGAGGGCGCATTATCGAGGCTTTGACAACTGAACTGAAGATGACTGCCAGCACCACTAAAACGACGCTCGCCAGAGCAAAGTAGATCAACAGCGTATCAAGGCTGTTTAAGGAAGCAGTATCAACATCTGCCAGGATCGTCTCGACATCATCAAGATAAAAGCCCGCGCCTATCATCAGATTCCAGCGGTCCAGATAGATAGCATATGAGAGTTTCGCTTCGGCTATCGTTTGACCCGGCTTAGGGAAGTGATAGGTCACAAAACCGCCCCCCTGCTTGCCTGCTTTGATCAGCTCACGGAGAATATATACGCCATTGGAGTCCTGCAGATCCCAGAAATTTTTACCGATCGACTTATCCATATCCCCCATAAAGACCCGCACACCTTTATCGGTATAGCCAAAAAAGTAACCATTCTTGCCATACTTAAGAGCCCGCAGAATTGGCAGAGCATCTTCCAGCGTCCCCCCTGCATCATAGATATGCTTGATAGAGTTAAAGGCGACCTTATTCAGCGACTCCAACTCTGCGCGTTTCATCTCTATCAGCTTACTTTCAGTGATCTGAAGCTGTTCATGGCGCAACTCATTATTTTCAAAAACAGTCAATATCAGCAGAATAACCGCTAAGAGGATAACAGGGGCAGTCCCCATGATCGTAAGACGCTTGCTAATCGACACTGTCATCAGGATCACTCACTTTATAAATGGATTAAGTCTATTACACACACAAACCCAGACGTTATCAAAGCTATGAGTCCCCATTTCGGGTTCATTGTTGACCTATCTCAAAATCAGGACAGCCAGGAATCATCAGGTGCACACAACAAAAAAGCGGCAACAGGCCGCTTTTAACTATTGACTGATAACACTGACCTGTCAGATATCGATGACATCAAATTCAACCAGGGGGCTGACATCCGCGTCATAATCAACGCCCGCAACACCGAAACCAAACAGTTTCAGAAACTCATCCTTATACAGTTGATAGTCCGTCTTTTCGAACAGGTTCTCTGTAGTAATCGTCGGCCACAGCTCGCGACATTTCTGCTGAATATCATCCCGCAGTTCCCAGTCGTCCATGCGCATCCGGTTTTCATCATCCATTTTGCCAGTATCACCAGCAATAGCGGTGTTGAACAGACGGAACACCTGTTCCATACAGCCTTCATGAACACCCTCGGCACGCATAATCTTAAACACCATCGAGAGATACAAAGGCATCACAGGAATCGCAGAACTGGCCTGGGTGACAACTGATTTAAGCACCGCAACGTTGGCACTACCACCCTTCTCTGACAGTTTACTGTTGAGCGCCGCCGCTGCGCGGTCCACATCTTTCTTCGCCTGCCCCAGAGCACCATCCCAGTAGATAGGCCAGGTAATATCGGTACCAATATAGCTGTAGGCGACGGTCTTACACCCTTCAGCAAGGACTCCGGCATCATCCAGCGCGCTGATCCACAGCTCCCAGTCCTGCCCGCCCATAACGGTTACGGTATCAGCCACTTCCTGTTCGGTAGCCGGTTCAACTTCTGCTTCGATAATCACATCTTTGTTGGTATCAATGGCAGTAGAACGATAGGTTTCGCCGATAGGTTTCAGGCAGGAACGGATGACCTCTCCGGTTTCTGGCAGCTTACGGACCGGAGAAGCCAGCGAGTAGACCACCAGATCGATCTGTCCCAGATCCTCTTTAATCAGATCAATGGTTTTCTGTTTGGCTTCATTGGAGAAAGCATCACCATTCAGGCTCTTGGCATAGAGCCCTGCATCATGGGCTTTCTGATCGAAAAAAGCCGCATTATACCAACCGGCTGTACCGGTCTTTCTGTCGCTGGCAGGCTTTTCAAAAAACACACCGATGGTGGCTGCACCACAACCAAATGCGGCGGAGATGCGTGACGACATACCGTAACCACTGGAAGAACCGATCACCAGCACCCGCTTGGGTCCGTTTTTGATTGGTCCCTGCGCTTTAGTGTAATCGATCTGTTCCTGAATATTGCGCTCACAACCTGTTGGATGTGTTGTGGTACAGATAAAGCCACGAATCTTCGGTTTGATAATCATTATGGATCCACTTTACTTGTCATTCTCTCTGTCCGGCTCGCTTACCCGCCCCCAGCAGAGATTATTGATATCGTTCTTGAAATCGATGTCTGAAACAGCCGGTAAAGATACCCGATTTTAGTCTTCTAATACAGCTAAAGCGCTCTGAACAGCCATAAAAAAAGCCCGCTTTTACTGAAAAAAGCGAGCTCTTATCCCGTCAAAGGTGGCTTTACCACCCAACAGCGTCAAACACTACTTAGCAACAACTAAGCAGATATCCAGGGGAAAAACTTACAGTTTACCATCCAGCTCAGGCACCGCATCAAACAGATCAGCCACCAGACCATAATCAGCTACAGAGAAGATCGGAGCCTCTTCGTCTTTGTTGATAGCAACAATAACTTTGGAGTCTTTCATCCCGGCCAGATGCTGAATCGCCCCGGAGATCCCAACCGCAATATACAGATCCGGCGCAACAATTTTACCGGTCTGACCCACCTGCATATCATTCGGCACAAAGCCGGCATCGACCGCTGCCCGGGAAGCCCCCACAGCCGCCCCCAGTTTATCCGCCAGAGACTCAAGCAGTGCAAAGTTCTCACCATTACCCATGCCCCGGCCACCGGAAACGATAACACTCGCTGCGGTCAGCTCCGGACGATCGCTCTTAGCCATCTCTTCGCCGATAAAGGTTGAGATACCGGCGTCATGGACCGCAGTAACCGCCTCTATAACAGCTGAACCACCTTCAGCCGCAGCTGCATCAAAACCGGTGCCGCGGATAGTAATCACTTTGATTGCATCAAGGGATTTAACGGTAGCAATCGCATTGCCAGCATAGATAGGCCGGGCAAAGGTATCTTCGCTATCAACACGGATCACATCGGAAAGCTGAGCAACATCCAGCAAAGCGGCCACCCGTGGCATCAGGTTTTTACCCGCCGTGGTGGCCGGTGCGATAACATGGCTGTAATCAGTTCCCAGTTCAGCGACCAGCAGGCTGACATTTTCTGCCAGCTGATGCTCATAGGCAGCATTATCCGCCAGCAACACTTTACTGATACCGGCAACACTGGCTGCAGCATCGGCAACGCCCTGACATCCCGCTCCAGCCACCAGAATATGGACATCCCCACCAATCTGAGTGGCGGCCGTAACCGCGTTAAGGGTTGCACCTTTAAGTGACTGGTTATCGTGTTCAGCAATAATCAGAGTAGCCATCAGATCACCTTCGCTTCATTCTTCAGTTTGTCCACCAGCTCCTCCACGGAGGTAACCTTAATACCCGCCTGACGCTGTGCAGGTGGCTCAACTTTCAACAGCTGAGTATGCGCTTTAACCGCCACGCCCAGATCCTCCGGGGTTTTGGTTTCCAGCGGTTTGCGCTTGGCTTTCATGATATTGGGCAGAGAAGCATAGCGGGGCTCATTCAGACGAAGATCGGTGGTAACAATCGCCGGCATAGTCAGTTCAACCGTTTGCAGACCACCATCCACTTCACGGGTGACCTGAACCTTATCACCGGACACTTTAACTTCTGATGCAAAGGTACCCTGAGGCATCCCCGTCAGAGCAGCCAGCATCTGACCGGTCTGATTGTTATCAGTGTCGATCGCCTGCTTACCCATGATCACCAGCCCTGGCTGCTCCTCCCCGATCACCTTCGCCAACAGTTTGGCGACTGTCAGTGACTCCAGGTTTTCATCGGACTGCACCAGAATACCCCGGTCAGCGCCCAGCGCCAGAGCGGTACGGAGCTGCTCCTGTGCGGCCTGGGGGCCCAGAGAGACCACGACAACTTCAGATGCGACACCCGCTTCCTTCAGACGTACGGCTTCCTCTACAGCGATCTCACAAAAGGGATTCATCGCCATTTTTACATTATTCAGATCAACGTCACTGTTATCCGACTTGACGCGTACTTTTACGTTGTAGTCGATAACACGTTTGACAGTTACCAGCACTTTCATCTGTCTACCGCCTTTGCATGTCTATTATCAATAAAGTTTCTTCTACCCAGAAAAAACATGGGCTTGCTTTCATTCTACAGCGAGACCGCTATTACACAACAACCCTAAAAGGGGAGGATCCCGTTGCTCGTTATTGCCCGGCACAAAACCTATGCAACAACTTTCCTACAAAGTTCATCACTCAAATTCAGACCTTCACTTAAAAAGAAGGCTTTTATCGAGCAACGAACAAGTCACGCCTTTTGTGACGTCGAGCTACGAGCAACGGCTCTTACCTCATCCCCGCGCGATCCATCATCTCAGTGATCTCCGCCAGAATACTCTCATCATCAATGGTCGAGGGCATCTTATACTCATCACTGGCTGCTATCTTGCGCAGAATGGCACGCAAAATCTTGCCGGATCGGGTTTTCGGCAGACGTTGTACCACAACAGCCCGGCGGAAGCAGGCCAGCGCCCCCACCTGATCACGCACCATCTGTACCAGTTCGGCTTGCAGCTGTGATTCATCTATTTCCACACCCGCCTTCAGCACAATCAGCCCTGCGGGAACCTGGCCTTTGAGGGCATCGTTGACACCGATCACCGCACACTCGGCCACTGCGGGATGGGATGAGACCACCTCTTCCATCTCTCCCGTTGACAAACGATGACCTGAGACATTGATCACATCATCGGTACGCCCGGTGATGTAAACGTAGCCATCCTCATCCTTGAAGCCGCCATCGCCGGTGTGGTAATAGCCCGGAAAAGCGGTGAGATAGGAATCGGTAAAGCGCTGCGGTTGATTCCAGATATCCCAGGCAACCCCCGGCGGCATCGGCAGGGTGACCACAATATTACCGGTTTCATTCGGCTCAACCAGCTGTCCTTCGCCATCAACCACCTGAATATCATAACCGGGAATCGGTTTATTGGTTGATCCCAGCCGCGCCGCTGAGGGGTTATCCCAGCCCATCATTGGCGCAGTCATTGGCCAGCCGGTTTCGGTCTGCCACCAGTGATCGATCACCGGCACCTGCAGCAACCCGTCAAGCCATTGATAGGTGGAGGAATCGAGTTTTTCACCGGCGACAAACACCCAGTTAAGGCTGGAAAGGTCATACTTCTGCGCCAGCTCACCTTCCGGATCTTCCTTGCGAATCGCCCGGAATGCGGTCGGTGCACAGAACATGGAATTCACCCGGTACTCATCGATCACCCGCCAGAAAGTTCCGGCGTCAGGGGTTTTGATCGGTTTACCTTCAAAGAAGATCGCACTGCAGCCGCCCATCAGCGGGCCATAAACAATAAAGGAGTGTCCTACCACCCAGCCAATATCCGAGGCCCCCCACCAAACATCACCGGGGTTCATACCATAGACATTATGCAGGGCATAGTTAAGCGCCACGGCGTGGCCACCGTTATCCCGCACGATCCCTTTCGGCGCGCCGGTGGTGCCTGAGGTATAGAGAATATACAGCGGGTCGCTCCCTTTCACGGGGACACAATCGGCGGGTTCAGCATCTTGCTGGCACGCATACCAGTCGAGATCACGCTCCGGATTCATCTCTGCCTGCAACATCGGCCGCTGACAGACAATCGTATAGGCGGGCTGATGAGTTGCCAGATCAATCGCTTTATCGACCAGGGGTTTATAGGCAATTTTCTTATCAAACTCGATACCGCAGGATGCGGTCAGAATCAGTTTGGGTTTCGCATCGTCGATACGGATCGCCATCTCATTGGCAGCAAAGCCACCGAACACCACCGAATGCACCGCCCCTAACCGGGCGCAGGCGAGCATCGCCACTGCAGCTTCCGGAATCATCGGCATATATATCACCACGGTATCGCCTTTTTCCACCCCCAGCTTTTTCAGGGTTCCGGCAAACAGCGCCACTTTCTGATGCAGTTCGCGGTAGGTGATCTGTTGTTTACTGTCGGTCGCCGGTGAGTCGTAATAGAGTGCCACCTGATCACCCCGGCTGTGCAGATGCTGATCCAGCGCCAGATAACAACTGTTCAGTTCGCCATCCGGATACCAGCAAAATGTGCCATTAGGCGTTTTTTTGAGGATCGTTTCAGGTTGTTTAAACCAGTTGATGCGTTTAGCCTGCTCAGCCCAGTATGCTTCGGGGTTCTGCTGTGCAGCCCGGTATTCGTCGTTGTAACCCATGACCTACTCCGGTTTTGTTTTTATAGAGGGAGTCTGCCGGCAGGCATTACCGGCAGTATGCGGTTGCTGATGTTAAATCATGAGAAAATCAGCTGTCCTGATAGAGCTTTAAAATGCTGGAGAAATCCAGACCGCCGTTGCCTTTGGACTTATGCAGCGAGAACAGTGAGCGCGCCGCAGATCCCATTGGCACCGGCGAGTTACTCTGCTGACTCAGCTCCATCGCCAGCCCCAGATCCTTAAACATCAGATCGACCTGAAAACCGCCCTGATAATTGTTGGAAGAGGGCACCCCCTCCATCACCCCGGGGACCGGGTTGTATACCTGAAGCGCCCAGTTATTTCCAGAGCTCTGTTTCATGATTTCAGAGAGCACCGCTGGATCGAGGCCATTTTTCATCCCCATGTTCAGCGCTTCACTGGTACCCGCCATCAGGATCGACAACATCATATTGTTGCACGCTTTAGCGATCTGGCCTGCACCACTCTGACCGGCATGGAAGATATTCTTACCCATACACTCCAGAATCGGTTTTGCTTTAGCAAACTGCTCATCGGTTGCGCCGACCATAAACGCCAGGGTCCCGGCGATAGCGCCGCCGACACCACCGGATACCGGTGCATCGATAAAGCTCAGTCCCCGCTCTGTCGCCGCCGCTGAAACCCGCTGCGCCGTGGCGGCATCAATGGTTGAGGAATCAATAATCAGCGCATTGTCAGAGACCACATCCAGCAGCGGGGCCTCCCCTGTCAGATAGAGCCCCTGCACATGCACCCCGGCAGGCAGCATGGAGATCACAAAATCAGCACCGGTAGCCGCCTCAACGGCAGAAGCCACAGCGGTACCGCCCTCTGATACGACGTGCTCTACTGCTGCCTGAGACAGGTCGAACGCCTTTACTTCATGACCTGCTTTCAGCAGGTTGATCGCCATGGGTCCGCCCATGTTGCCCAGACCGATAAATCCGATAGTTGCCATAACACTTTGCCTCTTTTAATTCTTATTAACGTTTTCGTTACACGGCTAAATTAGAGTGACGCCAGTGGGTTAACCGCCCACGGGGATTCAAAGAACTGATCGACAAATGCCGGATCAACCTCCCCGACGGTTTTATAGGTCCATTGCGGAGCGCCATCTTTATCCACTAATAGTGCCCGTACACCTTCGGGAAACTCCCGCTGCTTACAGCACTGCACCGACAGAATCATTTCACTTTCAAACACCTGTTTCAGCGACATATGTTTAGTCACCTCCATCTGCCGCCTGATGATATGAATCGCCAGTGGACTGCCATGACTGATCGCTTTCTGTGCCCGGTTGATCCACTTGTCATCGCTGTCGACCGCCAACAACCCTTCAACCAGCTCCGGCAGAGAGTCTTTGTCGGTAATCTGCTGAATAAACGAGTAGTGATTCTGCACCGGTGAGTCCGCATTAAACGCCGCCTGAGACTGCTGCTCCAGATCACGCAGCACCCGATTGGTTGCCGCATGGGCACAACCGTCCCAGCTTTCCGCCTGCAGTCCATCCAGCATCTGGCTACGCAGTTCTGCGGCGATAAACCGGTCCGCCAACCCCAGGAACAAAGCATCGGCGGCATTCATCGGGTTGCCGGTGAGGCCAAGAAACAGACCGGTACGACCCGGCATATGGTTCAAAAACCAGCTCCCACCAACATCAGGATAAAGGCCAATAGTCACTTCGGGCATCGCCATATGGGTTTTCTCGGTGACGATACGGTGGCTACAGCCGTTCATCAGCCCCATACCACCGCCCATCACAATGCCATGGCCCCAACAGATAATCGGTTTGGGATAGGTGTGAATGGTGTAATCGAGAATATATTCCCGGGTAAAAAAATCGGTTGGAAACTGCGGATCACCATCACCGGTCATCGACTTGTACAGGTTGACCACATCACCCCCGGCACAGAAAGCTTTCTCTCCGGCGCTATCGAGGAGTACAGCGACCACTGCATCATCGGTTTTCCATTGATCCAGTTTTGGCTGAATCAGATCGATCATCTCCAGCGTCAGCGCATTAAGGCTCCGTTCTGCGTTCAGCTGGATCTCAACAATTTTTTTGCCATCGCGGGTCGGGTATTCATTAAACAGTACACAGCTCATCAATTCTCTCCTGTATACCGCTTAGCGGTTTTTCCACTGGGGGGCACGCTTACCCAGGAAGGCATTCACCCCCTCTTTCTGATCTTCGGTAAAGAACAGATCGACAAACAGTTCCCGCTCAAGAATATAACCGGCATCCCAGTGCTGGGTGCGGTTGTTCTGGATCAGCTTCTTACAGGAAGCCACCGCTGTCGGGCTCTGCTGAGCCACGTTCGCCGCCAGCTCCAGCGCTTTTTCCAACGCCTGCCCCTGCGGCACCACCTCTTCCACCAGACCGATCTCCTGAGCTTTCGCAGCTTTAATGCGCTCCCCGCAGAGAATCATCCGCTTGGTCCAGCCCTCACCCACCAGCATAGTGAGGTTCTGGGTGCCACCGGCACAGGGCAGCAAGCCTACTTTGGCTTCCGGCAGCGCCATCTGTGACTGCTCTTCGGCGATACGGATATCACAGGCCAGTGCGACCTCCATACCACCACCCATGGCAAAACCATTGATGGCTGCGATAGAGACACCGCGGAACTGGCTCAGGGTTTCAAACGCTTCACCAAAATAACGCGCTATATCCCGGGCAACACTGCGATCGCCCTCGGCAAACAGGTTCAGGTCCGCGCCGGCTGAGAAGAATTTTTCGCCCTGTCCGGTAATCACCAGACTATAGATATCACGATCAGCGTTCAGCTCTTCCACCAGCGTTTTAAGCCCTTTAAGGCTCTCTTCTGTCCAGGTATTAGCTGGCGGATTATTCATTGTCAGCAGGGCAATACTGCCCCGCTTCTCAACTATCAGCTTGTCGGTCATGGTGATCTTCCTTTCTGTTCAACTCTGTTCTTTATCCGGGAAGCTAACGACCCCGGTTCTGGTTAATCTAACCCGCGATTTACAGCAGTTCTGCGGCATTCTGCATTAGCAAACGACGGGCGATAATCACATTCATAATCTCGTTAGTGCCTTCAAGAATCCGGTGCACCCGGTTATCCCGCAGGAAGCGTTCCATCGGATACTCTTTGATATAACCGTTCCCCCCAAAAATCTGCAGCGCTTCATCGGCAACGTTATAGCCCACATCAGTGGCAAAACGCTTCGCCATGGCACAGTAGGTGGTTTTATCAGGATGGTTATTATCCAGACGGGTTGCCGCCATACGCACCATCTGCCGGGCAGCCACCAACTCGGTGGCAGCGTTAGCCAGTTTAAACTGCAGCGCCTGGAAGTTCGCCAGCGACTGACCAAACTGCTTTCGCTCATGCATATATTCGGTGGCTTTATTCAACGCCTGCTGAGCGGTACCCACAGAGCAGGTGGCAATATTGATGCGCCCACCATCCAGGCCCCGCATCGCGATCCTGAAACCATCGCCTTCCTGACCGAGAATCGCAGAGGCTGGGATACGCACATCCTCAAAGGTGATCATCCGGGTTGGCTGACTATTCCAGCCCATCTTCTCCTCTTTACGGCCATAGGTGATGCCGGGCAGTGTGGCATCAACGGCAAACGCGGAGATCCCTTTCGGCCCTTCCTCTCCGGTGCGCGCCATCACCACCAGGCAGTCGGTTGCACCGGCACCAGAGATGAAGATTTTGCTGCCATTCAACAGATAGTCATCGCCATCACGGCGGGCAGAGGTTTTCAACGACCCGGCATCGGAACCGGCATTGGGTTCCGTCAGGCAGTAGGATGCCAGCTTCTCACCGGCGGTCAGTTGCGGACACCACTGCTGACGCACATCCTCTGCGCCAAACTCGGAGATCATCCAGGTGGCCATATTATGAATCGTGATAAAGGCGGTAGTTGAGGTACATCCCATCGCCAGCTGTTCAAAGATAATGCTGGAATCTAACCGGCTCAGGCCCAGACCGCCAACATCCTCATGGGAATACAGGCCGCAGAAACCAAGCTCTCCCGCAGCTTTAAGCACATCAACCGGAAAGGTCTGATGCAGATCCCACTCGCCGGCATTGGGTTCCAGTTCATTCTGAGCAAACGCGCGAGCCATATCGGCAAACGCCACCTGTTCCTCATTCAGTTCAAAATCCATAGATGCTCCGTACTTAACACAGGTAGATTCTTATTATTACTCTGAAGAGTCAGAGTGTATTTAACGACAAATCCCATTTTTGTTGGCTGAGCGTAATGAGCGCCGGTGAATCAAGGCAAAAACTGGCGCAAAGGCGGAGTTGACTGTTGTCAATATTCGCAAAGCTCACCCTTACGGGCCGTCCTTCGGACGTTGTGGCAGTTAACTGCCGCTGAGCACTTTAAGCCAGCTTTTAACGCAGAGTCACCAAGCGCAATAGCTCAGGCGACAAAAATTATTTCAGATGTATCGTGGTATTAACCCCGGTATCAATATCATCCTCAAACCAGCGTGCAGTGACGGTTTTAGTCTCGGTGTAGAACTTAACCGCCTGCTTGCCATAGGCATGCTGATCACCGTAGAACGATTTTCTCCAGCCAGTGAACGAGAACATAGGCAGTGGCACGGGTACCGGTACGTTGATACCCACCTGACCCACTTTAATCTCGTGCTGATACTTACGCGCAGCCGCACCGGATGAGGTAAAGATGGAAGTACCATTACCGTAAGGGTTTTCGTTGATCAGTGCGATCGCTTCTTCAAGCGTATCCACTTCCAGTGTGATCAGTACCGGACCAAAGATCTCTTCCTGATAGATGGACATATCCCGGGTGACACCTCTGAACATGGTTGGGCCAACCCAGTTCCCGTCGGGGAATCCTTCAACGACACACTCAGAACCATCCAGAATACACTCGGCACCGGCATCTTTACCTTCCTGAATAAAGCTCAGAATTCGTTGTTTGGCCTGAGGGTTAATCTGTGGGCCATAACCCGCTTCAGGGTCATTCCAGACACCGGGACGCACTTTAGCCAGGGCATCACGAACCTCTGGAATCCACTCCCGTGAATTACCTACAAATACTGCGACTGAAATCGCCATACAACGCTGGCCTGCGGCACCGACAGAGGCTCCGGCAATGCTGTTGACTACCTGGTTTTTAGCGGCATCCGGCATAATCACCATATGGTTCTTAGCCCCGGCAAACGCCTGTACCCGTTTCATCTTATCAGTACCGGTACGGTAGATATGCTCACCGACAGCCACCGAGCCGACGAAGGAGATTGCAGGGGTGTCTTTGTGAGTCAGCAACTGATCAACAACCTCTTTCGTGCCGTGAACAACCTGCAGCAGACCATCCGGGGCACCGGCTTCTTTAAACAGCTCTGCCAGACGCATCGGCGTCAGCGGGTCTTGTTCGGATGGTTTCAGGACAAAGGTGTTACCACAGGCGATTGCCATCGGGAACATCCACAGAGGAATCATCGCCGGGAAGTTAAACGGGGTGATACCCACACACACACCCAGCGGTTGAGTAATGCTGTAACAGTCGATCTTGCGGGCAACGTTTTCAACCGTCTCCCCCATGCTCAGTGAAGCAATATTACAGGCGTGTTCAACCACTTCAATACCGCGCCATACATCACCTTTGGCATCTTCAAAGGTTTTACCGGTTTCCTGTGACAGCAGCTCAGCAATCTGATCATGATTCTCTTTCAGCAACGCCTGATAACGCAGCATCAGACGGGCACGCTCACCGACAGGGGTCTCTTTCCAGGATTCAAACGCGGCTTTTGCGGCTTCGACCGCCTGATCCACTTCATCCGCGGTGGCACAAGGCACCCGGGCAATGACTTCCTGAGTTGCAGGATTGGTCACAGGAATCCAGTTTTCACTGCGGCTCTGAAGCAGTTCACCATTGATCAGTAGAGGGACTTGCTGAGACATGTTTTGCACCTTTTTATAGTTTAGTTTTTATAATTCAGTTCTTGCTTGTTCTTGTCACGGTTAGAACGGAACCGTTTTCCTGAATACAGAGGGGGCACCATGGATTCAATTAAAGCACAGCTTCCGACTGCAGATGATTCATAATGTTGCTATATTAATGGACTATATTGCTATTTAATACATGAATACCCTTATAAACCCTTAATGCCCTATACTACATTAGTCGAGCAGCCCCGATGAGCACACCGTCAAACTGGCCTCTGCCGCCCCAGAGCATCCGCTTTATCATGCCCCACAAAATCATCGAAAAACTTAGCAATAACAGGCTTTCAAAGGATCTTTACCCACTCGGTGCCGGCTATTACAAGCAAGCAGTAGGGCACCGTATGGAACGCCTGGAACATGATGACCATCTGCTGATATATTGCCTCGACGGCAAAGGTAAAATTCGCGTTAACCAGAAGAATATTGCGGTAAATAGCGGTGATCTGATTCTGTTACCCCGGGGCACAGCTCACCAATATGCATCCAGTCTGAATATCCCCTGGACCATCTACTGGTGTCATTTTGAGGGAGGACTGGCGGATGACTTTATTGCCCATCTGCAGATCTCAGAACAGAAGCCGGTGGTTCACTTAGGATTACACAGTAGTCTGGTGAGCGAGTTCGATGCCCTGCTGGAAGCACGGCATAGCAGCTACCATCTGAACGCCTTTATCAATGCGGCAAACCAGTTGCGGCAGATACTCACTCATATTGCACTGTTACAGCCGCTGGTACGCAGCCAGGATGCCGACAGTTTCGATCTGGAAAAAATTCACAGCCTGATGCAGGCCCGTATTCATGAACAGCTGGATATCGATACCCTGGCGGCCAGCGTTAACCTGTCAAAATATCACTTTATTAAGAAGTATAGAGATATCACCGGCACCACACCAATTAACCACTTTATCCACCTGAAAATTGAACGCGCCTGTCACCTGCTGGATATCAGTAGCAGAACCATTGCTGAGGTGGCCTTTATGGTGGGCTATGAAGACGCCTATTACTTCTCCCGCGTTTTCAAGAAGGTGATGGGTATATCACCCACCCAATATCGCAAACTGCAGGTCGGCGCCTGGTCGTATAAGAGCTTTAAAACCGAAACTATTTAATTTAACTTACTAGTCACTGAACTGTTTACTAACACTGCTTTATATGAGGTGGGTATGACACTCAACATTGCCGGAATTGATCATATCGTTTTACGCACCACTCAACTGGAAGAGATGCTGGCATTTTACTGCGGTGTGCTGGGTTGCATTGTCGAGCGCGAGTTGCCCCCCAAAACCGGGCTGGTACAACTGCGCGCAGGCACTGCGCTGATCGACCTGGTGATAGTAGACAGTGAACTGGGACGCGAAGGTGGTGGCGCACCGGCGCCAACCGAGAACAATCTGGATCACTTCTGCCTGCTACTCGAGCCCATCTCTGAAGATGAGATCCGCAAACACCTCAAAGAGCATAAAATAGCCTTCGGTGATTTCACTGAACGCTATGGCAGTGAAGGCTTCGGACTATCCACCTATATTCAGGACCCTGAAGGCAATACCGTCGAGCTCAGAAGCAAGAACAGATAATAAGTGAAAAAACCTGCTAATCCCTGATGAGCATCAACCGGGTGATTGTTCCCAGGTTTGCAGTACCATATGGGTAACAATTTTAGCGCCCTGCGGTAATTTATTATCAATTTCAGCAAGAATCTCATGCAAACGCTGCATCTCTGAAAACTCGATATACACCAGCAGATCCACTTCGCCGCTAATACCATGACAGTACTTTACCTCAGGGTACTGCATCACCAGCTGTACCAGCGGGCGACATTTGTAACCACCGTGCTTAATTTCAAAATAGGCTCTCAGAGGACCGCTTTCATCGGCTTTAGTCGAGGTCAGCACCTGATAGCCCAGAATCTCCCCCTGCTCTTCCATCCGCTTCATCCTTTCAGAGACAGCGGGACGGGACAGATTTACCTGTTCAGCAATAGCGGAAACGCTCTGCCGGGCATTTTGCCGAAGTGCGGCGATTATTTTCTGATCAAAACTATCCATGGGTTAACCTGAGTATGCAAAACGTCGGCAAAATGGTGAAAAACCTACAGATTGACAGTAAACCACGACGTAACGGTTTTATCATCGATCGTACACTCTACTGACACACTGTATGTTATCCGGACTAAAAAATGCCTAGGCTAAATCAAACAATTACCCGCTGGCAAGGGATGGGACTGATTGCCACCACGCTGCTGGGAACGGGGGTCTTTATTCTGCCACAACTGACCATCGTTGCAGCCGGCAATAAAGCGATCTGGGCCTGGGTTATTCTGTTGCTGGGTATTCTGCCACTCACCTGGGTATTTGCCCAGCTGGGACGACGCTTCACTCACGCCGCTGGCCCCGCTTATTTTGTTGAGCGGGCGTTCGGTCCCCTTGCCAGCAGGGTTATCGGGTTACTGTTTCTGTTCTCAGTGCCTCCCGGCGCTGCAGCAGCCCTGGTGATGACATTCAAGTTTCTGGAACCCATCATTTCGCTTTCAGCAGAACAACAACTCGGTGGTGAGCTGCTGATTTTTCTACTGCTGTTTTATATTAACCGTCGGGGACTACAGCTCTCGGGCCGCATTCAGATGGGACTGACCCTGACCATTCTGTTGGTGGTTGCCCTGATGCTGGTGACGACACTGATTCAGGCCCCCATCACCGATGTCACGCCCATCATGTCTCAATCTGTTATTGTGGGCGATTACAGCGGCCTGATGCAGGCGATAGGGTTGGGTATCTGGAGCTTTCTGGGTATAGAAGCGGTCACCCATCTGGCGGGGGAATTTAAAGATGTGCAAAAAGATTATATCCCGGCAACCCTGACCGGCGTTTTACTGGTAGGACTGATCTATATCGGTTGCACCTGGCTATCGATGTGGGCACCCGAACATCCGCTGGCAATGGTTGGCCTGTTTGAGCTGCAGTTCGGCAACAGTGGTCGCTGGATTATCGGCGGCTTAGGCTTTATCAGCGGCATCGCAACCATCAATATCTACTTTGCCAGTCTTTCCCGTCTGGCCTGGAGTTTCAGTCATGATGGCATCCTGCCACATCAGTTACGCTCACTCAACCAATATAGAGTCCCCACCACAGCACTGATCACCTTTATACTGATCTCTGCACTAATGCTATTGCTCAGCTATCTGGCCAGAATGAATTTCACCTTGATGGCCCACTGGGTAAACGGCTCCTTTGTGGTGGTGTATTCCGCTTCAATGCTAGCCGCGTGGAAGTTACTGGATAAACGTTGCAGGCCAGCAATAGCGATCAGCCTGATAGCCTGCGGGATGTTTATCTACTGCCTGGGCAGTGCAATGCTTTACGCCCTCTTGCTAGGCTTACTGATAACCATGATCATGTTAGGACAGCAGTATTGGAAGCGGTCGAACCCGACCAGTGAAACAGTGGATTTGTAACATGCTTACCTGAATTACTGCTGGCCGTGAAAAGTATATATCCCCTAAGAATCTAAACCAGATAACGTTGAACAGAGGCAGCCCTCGATTACCGATCTTTCTGGTGCTCTATATAATCCTTCCACTCATCCGTAATGTATATCTAAATCAGTCAACATAGATACTCCCAAAATGGTGATTTGGGTATGGAAAGTAAAAAAAGACCTACAAATTTAATGGTATTCTATCCGACATAATAATTACGTGTAAGCTGCAACAATATCAAATACTTATCGCTCAGCCCACATTGATTATTATCATCTGCCTAAAAACAAAAATAAGGATATGCAACCATGAATATGACGATAAAGTTAAGGTTATTTGGGCTCGGGGTGTTAAGTATTCTCTTGCTCTCTATTGCTGGTGGGGTCGGTTACTGGAGCATGACACAGTTAAACAATTCGATGAATATGATTGTTGTTAACTCAACAATACTGAAGAACCATCTGACCGCGGACATGATGCATGATGCATTAAGCTCTGATGCAATGTCCGCAATCGTAGCGGCTAAGACAGGCAATTCAAAAGAAATACAGGTAATTAATGAGAACTTCAAAGAACACTCATCTACCTTTATTGAGATGTTGACTGAAAACCAGAAACTCTTAACCGACGCTGAAGTGCGTGCTGCTTTAAATAACGTTATGCCCGCCTTAAAAGATTACATCGCGACGGCTGGAAGCATTATCGATATGGCCGCTAACGACCAGGAATCAGCTATTAAGCATATTGGAAAATTTAATAGTGCCTATGACTCTTTGGCGAAAGAGATGGAAGTTCTGACTGAATTAATTGAAAGTGATACAACAAAAGTACAACAAGCAGGTAGTGATACCGCTGCGGCATCTGAGAATACAGTGCTGATCATCATTCTGGCAGGCATTCTATTAATGACAAGTATCTCAGGGATGGTTAGCGTCAAAATAACCCGGTCTCTCTCTAAACTGGTAGAGGCATCGAAAACCATCGCTAGCGGCGACTTAACCGTCAGACTAGCGGTGGAAAACAACGATGAGATTGGAGCCCTTACCGCTGCAATGGAAGCAATGCGGTCCCACCTACTGGAGATGATTTCTCATATAACCAGTACAACAACCCAACTTTCAACAGCAGCGGAAGAGATGTCCGCAATCACAATGGAAACCAATAGAAATGTTCAACGGCAGCAAGCTGAAACCGATCAGGTCGCTGCTGCAATGACGGAAATGACAGCGACGGTTCAGGAGGTGGCAAATAACATTGCCTACACGGCCAATTCTGCAAGTGAAGCTAAAGATGAAACCCTCTCTGGTAATCAGGTAGTTAATAAATCCATTGATCAGATTCAGGTGCTGGAGAGACAGGTTGAAGGGGCAGCGATCAGTATCAAGGAGCTTGCGCAGAATAGTAGTGAAATATCTGAGGTACTGGATGTAATTAAGAGTATCGCAGAGCAGACCAACCTATTAGCATTAAACGCAGCGATTGAGGCAGCCCGTGCGGGAGAGCAAGGACGAGGTTTTGCCGTTGTTGCTGATGAAGTAAGAACGCTTGCAAGCCGGACACAGCTCGCCACTCAAGAGATTAATCAGATGATTGAAAAGATCCAGTCGGGCTCGCAAACGGCTGTCGATGCTATTGAAAAAAGTTATGAACAGACAAATATAGCCGTGAAGCAAGTAACCAAGGCAGGTGAATCACTTATCGCCATCTCGGCATCAGTATCCAGGATAAATGATATGAGCACACAAATAGCCAGTTCCGCTGAAGAGCAGAGCGCCGTTTCAGAGGAAATCAATCGCAACATCGTAGCGATAAGAGATATGTCTGTTCATACAGCAAAGGGGGCGGAGCAAACCTCAATAGCCAGTAATGAATTATCTCGTATGGCCATCGATTTACAAAGCACGTTAGGTCAATTCAAAAGCTAATAGTACGCGTAGAAAAGCCTGACGACAGCATGGGTTAAAACTCTGTTTTACTATTTAGTTAGTTCTCGCCGCAGAAAGTGATAAAGAGCGGTTTAAAGTAACAACAGACACCTGACGCCTTCAGGCTTATCTATGCTCTTTCAATCAGTAAATTAATCCATAGCAGCAGTACACATAAAATTCCGCCACCATACAGGTACATACGATAGCGGACGTTATTACGGGTCAGATGAACCCAGGCCTGTGCAGACCGGAAAAAAACAAACGCCCAGGCAAGTATAAGCCCCGCCGTGTTCTCCACCCCTGATACGATATACAGCGTGCCAACCACATAAAAAAGGCAGGGAACCTCAAACATGTTGTTGTAACACCGGCCGGTTTTAATCATCCGCTCAGGCAGGGCTTCACCCTGCATCAGTTTAAAATAGCCTGCCGGAACCTCGCCACTGCGGACGCAGGATAATCTCGCTCTGACCGCCAGCACTCCGATTAAGATTGTTAACAACGTTACCGCCGCGATTGCATAGACCATGATTTCTAATCCTCCTGATTGAATAACTCTTGATGCTAACAACAATTTAAATATGATAAAGATCATATTCAGATATCTTTGAGAAATCGTGATGCCCTATTCAAGCGAACATAAACAAAACAGCAGAGAAAAAATTCTGCAAAGCGCTTACCGGTTATTTTCAACCAAAGGCTTTGACAACGTGACGATAGACCGGGTGATGCAGGACTGCTCATTGACCCGTGGAGCCTTTTACGGACATTTCAGAAGTAAATCAGAGTTGTATAAAGAAGCGCTGAAGTTTGCCGCATCAACCAGCAAACTGGCCGATATAAAGCCTGAAGGACTATCATCCCGGGAGTGGCTGAGCGTGCTGCTGGATGGCTATCTGAGTCTTGAACATGTGAATGGGGAAAGGCCCTGCCCTTTAGCTTTTCTGGCAACCGATATCGTTTCCCGGGATAAAGAGACCCATAAAACCTATGCCCGGGGATATACCAGAATGAATCAGTTGATTCTGGACTATGCCGGCAGAGATACGGTAAAAAACGCCCAGGATATTTTCTCACTTACATCAATGATCATCGGGGCGGTAGCGGTTTCGAGAACCCTTGGGGATCAACAACAGGTGCAGCAGATTTTATCATCCTGCCGACAGCAAGCGCGGTTGATGTTAGGGGGGATATAAAGCCCATACCCCGATATTCAGTCATCCCCTGCCTGTTTATGCCGCGCATAGAAGCGTTCCAGCTCACGCGGTTCCGGTGTCTGCCCGGTAAAGATCTCGACATAGTCTGAGATCCGCTGTAATCGGGTGGAGATATCTTCGTCAGATTTCATCGAAATATAACCGATCTGCGTCAGATAGATAGTACGCGCGCGAACATCGGCTTTGAGCGGTTCATAGCCAAAACGGATAAACATCTGCCGTAACGCTTCCAGACGCGCTTCATCCGCCAGACCGATCTGCTCGGCAACCTCTGCCGACTGCAATGCCCAGCTGCGAACAGCGAACTCAAACTGAGAATCAAACAGATCCTGATTCAGCCAGCAATCAAATACATTCAGGATCGCTTCAGCAATGGTCTCGGCATAGGCCTGCGACTGCGCCACCAGATTACCACTGTTCTTATCCCGCCACTTTTGCAACAGGGCATTCAACAGTTCGTCCCGATCTTTAAAAAACCAGTAAAAGCTGGTGCGGGATAGCTTCAGCTTTTTAGCCAGTGGTTGAATACGCACAGCATCAACCCCGGTCTCAACCACAGTATCATAGGCGGCCTGCAACCAGAGATCTGCCGAACCACGCCAGCCACTGCCTGCGGATGTTTCGGCATTGGTTTTATCAGGTGCACTACTCATAGGTTAGGGTTGTTCCTTCTGCTCTGCGGAATCGGATAGATTGGCCGGACAGTCAAAATGTACATAAGTGTCGAAGCTAAGTAAACCTACCGGCGGTATTGCCGGGTTCAGGTAACAGGACTTTAGCAGTTTACCTGATACAGAGTGAAAAAACATCGATGAACAATTTATTGACATAAATGTACATTATGTCTATTTTTTAGCAAAACAGAGTGTAGAGAACTTATCTCTAGAGACTTATATGTAGTGAGTTTATCTACAAAAAACTTATCCGGAGAGGCTGAAATGTCCAACGATCCACTACTGCAACCCTATCAACTCAAGCATCTGCAGCTGCGTAACCGCATAATGATCACCTCTCACGAGCCGGCCTACTCAGAAAACGGGATGCCCACTGAACGCTATCGTGCCTATCACGTGGAGCGGGCCAAAGCGGGGGTCGCGCTGACAATGACGGCCGGCTCTGCAGCGGTATCGCTGGATAGTCCACCGGTCTTCGATAACCTGCTGGTGTATAAAGATGAGATTGTGCCCTGGATGAAAGATCTGACCGACGAGTGTCATGAACATGGCACCGCAGTGATGATTCAACTGACCCATCTGGGGCGCCGCACCCGCTGGGATAAAGGCGAGTGGTTGCCGGCAGTCTCCCCCTCCCATCACCGTGAACCCTCTCATAAAGCGTTCCCGAAAAAGATCGAAGACTGGGATATCGATCGCATTATCAGAGATTACACCGACGCGGCTGAACGGATGGTTGCGGCAGGCCTCGATGGTATCGAACTGCAGGCGTATGGCCATCTGATGGATCAGTTCTGGTCTCCCCTGACCAATACGCTGGATGGCCCTTACGGGGGCGATCTGGATAACCGTCTAAGATTTACCTTTGATCTGCTGAAATCGATCCGCCAGCGGGTAGGTAATGAATTTATTGTTGGTCTGCGCTATACCGGTGATGAGATGCTGCCGGGCGGTCTGAACGCTGCGGATGGTCTGTCCATCTCGCAACGCCTGAAAGACTGTGGCATGGTCGACTTTCTCAACGTCGTGCGTGGTCACATCGACACCGATGCAGGGCTAACTGATGTGATCCCGATTCAGGGGATGCGTAACTCTCCCCATCTGGATTTCGCCGGCGAGATCCGCTCAGCAACCGACTTCCCGGTCTTCCACGCTGCGAAGATTCCGGATGTTGCCACCGCCCGTTATGCCATCGCCAGCGGCAAGGTCGATATGGTGGGCATGACCCGGGCACATATGACCGACCCCCATATAGTGCGTAAGATCATCGCCGGCAAAGAGGACAGCATCCGCCCCTGCGTCGGTGCCAACTACTGCCTTGACCGCATCTATCAGGGCGGTGCTGCTTTCTGTATCCATAACGCGGCCACCGGTCGTGAACTTAGCATGCCTCACGAGATTGCGAAAGCAACACAACGGAAAAAAATTGTTATTGTCGGGGCCGGCCCCGGAGGTCTGGAAGCCGCCCGGGTTGCCGCAGAACGGGGCCATGAGGTGGTCGTATTTGAAGCCGCCAGTGATGCCGGCGGGCAGATTCTGCTAACCTCTCAAAGCCCACGTCGCCATGAGATGATCAGCATCATCGACTGGCGCATGCAGCAGTGTGAATCGATGGGAGTGAAATTCCACTTCAATACCTATGCCGAAGCCGACACGGTACTAGCGGAAGATCCCGATGAAGTGATTATCGCCACCGGTGGTCTGCCGGATACTGAGGTGCTTCAAAGTGGCAATGAACTGGTGGTTTCAACCTGGGATATAATTTCCCGCAGTGTCAAACCCGGCACCAATGTACTGCTGTACGATGATGCCGGTGATCACGCAGCGCTGCAGGCCGCCGAAGTCATCGCCAATAGCGGTGCCAGAGTCGAGATTATGACACCGGATCGCAGCTTTGCTCCCGAGGTGATGGCGATGAACCTGGTACCCTATATGCGTGCCCTGCAGCAACAGGAGGTCACCTTCACCGTCACCTACCGGCTGCACTCGGTGGCCCGCGACGGCAATGAACTGGTGGCGACAGTCGGCAGCGACTACGATGACGGCAGCCGCGATTTCACTCAGAGCCGCCGCATCGATCAGGTAGTCGTCAACCACGGCACCCTGCCGTTGGATGATCTGTACTTCGACCTCAAGCCCCACTCTATTAACCAGGGTGAAGTGAACTACGATCAGCTGATTGCGGGCATGCCTCAGACCCTGGAAAAAAACAGCGCGGGTAAATTCCGCCTGTTCCGTATCGGTGATGCGATATCGGCGCGCAATACCCATGCGGCGATCTATGATGCCTTACGACTGGTAAAAGATCTCTGAAACGATTAGAAACGATTAAAAGTTGGGCAGGTTTTACAGTGATATGTTCAGCCTGCCCGGATTGTGTTTAAGGAATACAGACTAACTATCTGAGCTGGCTGTCTTTACTACCACGGCGATTGATGCCAGCCGAACTGACCTGCTGTTTTTCCAGTTCTGCCTGGCATTTAATACAGAGGCGAATACCGGGAACCGCCTGTCGCCGTTTCTCCGGAATAGGCTGATCGCATTCTTCACAGTGAGTTAAGCTTTCCGCCGCACTGGAGCCCGTATTTAAACGGCTGCGCGCCAGCGCGACAGCATCTTCAACACTGGCATCAATCTGATCCTGAACGGCGCCATCACGCGCCCAGCCACCGGCCATATCAACTCCTCAACCTTTTTTGCAAAATTCTGATTTTAGAAAGATTCTGACTTGAGAAAGCCCCTGATCTGCTTATCAATCAACAGACGATATAATCTGTGACTTCTTGTAAGCAGCATCCAGCCCCTCTGCGATAGCATCGGCCAGCGGTGAGGCCTGCATCGCATTTAACCCCGCCGCGGTGGTGCCCGCATAGTCAATCATAGCCTTAACCTGCTCTGCTGGCGAAGCCTCTGCCGTGGCCATGACAACCCCACTGGCATGAAAAAGCTGCCGTACCGCCCGTTCGGCTATGGCCGGATCGATACCGGTTTTAACGGCATAATTCACCATGCAATCCGCATAATAGGCGACAAACCCCGGTACCGGGCCGATCAGCGCAGTGAACTGATCGATCTGATCCTCACTGGCAACCTCATCTGTCTGACCAATCGCGTTAAACAGCGCCTGCGTCGCTTCACGATCCTCAGCCGTCACGCCACGACTGGCACACCAGGGAGAGTAAGCCAGCCCTTTTTCCGCCGCGGGATTGGACATCGCCCGGATCACCCGTTCAGCCCCGGTGCGATGCTGAAGCTGCTCAATGGTAACCCCCGCAGCCACAGATATTAGCAACCCGTGATGAGACTCTACCCTGATATCCAGCGTCGCTGACAATGCAGGCGGTACCGCGATAATCACAATGTCACAGTGGTCGATCAGGTCCTGATTACAGGAGGTAAACTGTATCGCTGCTTTTGATTGCACTGATTCAAAGCCGGTACGGTTATTTGAACGGCTGGAGATCCACAGTTTCTCAGATGCAACAAGCCCGCTGCGAAGTAACCCATGAGCGATAGCCGCGCCAAGCTGGCCAGTGCCGCCAATAATACCGATACAAAGTTCTGAGATCATGTCGACACAGGCTCCATAAATTCACACAACGAGGCTGATGCAGCCGTAAAAACATAACCACCATTCTAGCGCATCCGCACGGAGAGTTTCCTGTCTTTACGACCGATATCTGCCGCATAGCGACCGGGTAAAACAGAGGAATTTAAAACAGAAGGATTAAAAAGGCGTTTGCAAAAGGGCTGTGTTAAATGTCATTTAGAATGAAATAAAAAAGCAGCTCTTAGGGCATTACTGTTCTTAATCCTAAAGGGATCCTCATTTGAGGATTCCTTTTGCTTATCAGGCGTGTGTGCGATAGCTCAGTTTACATCTGCTTCACAGAAAAACTAAGTTTATAATCAAGCTAAAACATATAATCAGGCATTTTACATTTGGAAAAACAATCAATTAATTGGGGTGAACGGACCATGAAAAGCGCGACGTTGTATTATTCCTCAATCTTCTCATCCGTGGCTCTGAGTTGAGTGTTTCACCACTATTTAAAGCTACTTTCTTGCTCAGCCAGCTTTCGCCAGATATATTGTAGGCAAATTGAACGGAACACTGACCTACACAAGGACGTACACTCATGGAACTGAGTTCTTCCTATACGCGATTGCGCATTGCCCCGGCTTTATTATTTTTTCTTTCCTGTATCTCAACTGCAACTGCAGCACCATTAACGACTGAACAAGCGTCTCAGTTGGAACAATGTATCGGAGGTAATGCTTCAGTTTCAATCGTCGAGGGAGAAGATGGCTGGGGACCGGTTCCTGATGGCTGGAGTGATTATGCAACCCCTAATGATTACCATCCTGGTAAGGTATGGTTTACGAGTATGGGGGTGAAAAATGGCAGTGCCTGCATGACAGATTTCAACAAGTACAGCCTTCAACTCCGCGCAAAAGCGTTTGCTGAAAGCAAAGGTAAAAAGCTAGCTACAAATTTATATAGTGAAAGTGGCCCCGGTGGGGTAATGGGTATTTGCTTAACGCATACGACACATTTCTATAAAAATGAATACTACTATAAGCTTGGTTGGGGTGAATGGTACAACTATCAGTTATTTTTATTCGATGAAAACGATATATCGATCAAACCGCCAAAACTCTCTTACCCACAGGATAGTAACTGTAAATTAACGATCATTAATGGTTTTTTAAAAGCGAATCAATATGATCCCGATTGTTCTGAAGAGCAAAAAAAAGGCTACTCAGTTAACAGGCTGCTCAGTGCATGTTATTTTCCGGCACAAAAAACCAAACAGGATGGTAAACCATCGTGCAGGATTGGTAATCCAATAAATATCGCAACTGGAAATAAATTCCAATCAGTTTCTATCTATGTAGCACCGATCACTCTAAGTCTTAGCTATAACAGCAGCATTGATTTATGGGAGCATAATTTCCAGCCCAAAATTAATCATTTCAACATTGGCAAATCGCTATTAATTCGGCCTGGCGGCAAAGGTTTAACTTTTTCCCTGCTTAACGGTCATTGGACCAGTGATGCCGATATTTTTTATCAACTCACAGATCTGGGGTCCGGTAATTCACCTCGGTGGCAGATTATAACTCCCGAAGGCAATACCGAGCTTTATAATGAGGCAGGCCAACTCCTCTCAATTACTTCGATATCAGGTGATACAACTACTCTGAGTTACTCCGATTCAACAACTACAGTCACCAACCACCTGGGTGATACCTTAGTACTCACCTATGATGCTAATGGAAATCTCAGCGCAGCCCTGCTGAATAATGAGGTTAACCACAGCTTTAATTTTGATGCCAAAGGCCGGCTGCTCAGCCGGACGGATAACGAGGGCAATACCACTCAATATCACTACGAAGATACCCGCTTTCCGAATCACCTTACAGGCATCACCGGCCCCGATGGCAAACGCTTTGCCAGTTGGGCTTATGATGATCAGGGGCGTGGAATTATGAGTGAACACGCAGGACAAGAGCATGTCGAACTGGTGTTTAACACTAATGGCTCAACCACCGTTACCAACGAGCTGGGTAAGCAGACCACCTACCACTTTAGCGAGATTGAAGGTCTGAAACGGCCAACCCTGATCGAGGGCCATGCCACCGCTAACTGTGTCGGGTCGAACAAAGCCTATACCTACTACCCTTCCGGCCTGCTGAAAACCAAAACCGACTGGGCTGGTAACACTACCCGCTATGAATATAACGACCGGGGGTTGATAACCCTGATTGCTGAAGCGGAAGGGTCGCCGCAGGAACGGATAACAACCCAGATCTGGTATAGCATTAAGCCATTGCTGTTAGAACGGGTGCAAGGCATTCAGCGCACTCGCTTCAGCTATAACAGTACTAACCGGCTTATAGAAACCACTCAAGAATTAGTGCAGTAAAATATTAATTATATGTATCAAAACAAGGGTTAATTATGAAAAGGAATTTTTTTGGCTTACTTTTACAATCCAAGTTTTGCGTTAATGCCTTTCTGCTTTTCTGTTCGGTGCTAATGGTATCACCGATCCATGCATCATCTTGCCCTTCAGTTCAACAAGCATTAGAAGCTGCATTATCTAACTACAGGGCTTGGCAAGCGGAATATGCTTACTGCATGAGTATTCTTCCTAAAAAGTGGTGTGGAGAGTATACGGTCCCGCCTCATATAGTCACACAAGCAGGACTATCATGGGTTCAATCTCACTGGTGCCAACCTGAAGTTAGCGGTGGGCAGTGTTATGGTATAACACATGGGGACAAAGTAAATTGCAACCCCGAGCGTGAAAAAGGTGAAGATCCATGTGTAACAGGAAATCCAATATCGATTAGCAGTGGAAATAAATACCAATTAGAAAATGTTTTTTTACACTCGCTTCCATTAGCCCTCAGTTACAATAGTGATGATTACCATTGGAGCGATAACTACACTCAAAAAGTTATTGTTCTGGATGGCTCTGCATTATTGGTCCAGCCTGATGGAAAAGGCTTACCTTTTACCCTGCTTAACGGTCAGTGGACCAGTGATGGCGATATCTTTTATCAACTCACAGATTTGAGCACAGATTTGGGGACAGGCACGTCACCTCGCTGGCAGGTTGTAACTCCTGAAGGCGATACCGAATTATACAATGAAGCTGGCCAACTCCTCTCAATCACTTCGTTATCAGGTGATACAACCACGCTGAGTTACTCCGATTCAACAACTACGGTCACCAATCATCTGGGTGATACCTTAGTTCTTAGCTATGACGCTAACGGAAATCTCAGCGCAGCCCAGCTGAATAATGAAGTTAACCACAGCTTTAATTTTGATGCCGAAGGCCGGCTGCTCAGCCGGACAGATAACGAGGGCAACACCACTCAGTACCACTACGAAGATACCCGCTTTCCGAATCATCTTACGGGCATCACCGGGCCAGACGGCAAACGCTTTGCCAGCTGGGCTTATGATGATCAGGGGCGTGGGATTATGAGTGAACACGCGGGACAAGAGCATGTCGAGCTGGTGTTTAACACCGATGGCACAACCACAGTCACTAACGAGTTGGGCAAACAAACTACCTATCACTTTACCGAGATTGAAGGTCTGAAACGGCCAACCCTGATCGAGGGCCATGCCACCGCTAACTGCGTGGGTTCGAACAAAGCCTATACCTACTACCCTTCCGGCCTGCTGGAAACCAAAACCGACTGGGCTGGTAACACTACCCGCTATGAATATAACGACCGGGGGTTGATAACCCTGATTGCGGAAGCGGAAGGGTCACCGCAGAAACGGATAACAACCCAGATCTGGGATAGCACTAAGCCATTGCTGTTAGAGCGGGTGCAGGGAAGTCAGCGTACCCGCTTCAGCTATAATCAACTGAACCAGCTAAAAAGTACGATATTAGAAACCCGTTAATAACCTAGAACGCTCAAGGATGAATTGAACAATGTTAAATAAACTGTTTAAAAGTCTGCCGCTATTCACTGCAACGATATGCTTGATACCCGGTTTAGCTAGTGCATGTTCCCTCAGTTTTACTTCTCCCGCCTCGGGAAGCACTTCACAAAAAGCTTCAATTACTGTTACTGGTACCGGTTCAGGCGACGCTGATAGTGGTGACTATGGATCAGTAACTGCCACAGTTAACGGTCAAGTATTCTTTCAGTACAGTGGGAAGTTCACAAGTATCGTCCAGTTCCTGCAATCAGGACAAGCAAGTGCGCCCCTCAGCAAGGGAAGAAATCATCTACGTGTATCCGGTAGTGTGGGCGGTTGCTCTGCATCAGATTCAATGGTGGTATTCTACTCCCCTCCCCTGAATGGTGCGGAAAAAGAGCAAGGTGAAGCTTCCTGTAAAGCCGGTAACCCAATAAGTATAGGGGGAGGGAATAAATATCAGCTTGAAACTATTTTGAGTTCAGTGATACCACTGGAATTACATTACAACAGTATTGCTCAAGAATGGCGCCATAGCTTTCAGTCCAGCTTTATAATCAATAACGATAAAGCAAATTTACTGACACCTAGCGGTAAAGGTTTAATCTTTAGCTTAAATAATGGCGAATGGCTCAGCGATTCTGATATTTTTTACCGAGTTACAGATTTAGGTAGCGGAGCCTCCCCTCGCTGGGAGTTGCGCCGTCCTAACGGTGTAATTGAGCGCTACGATCAAACAGGACGGTTATACTCCTTAGTAAACTTATCAGGTGAAACAACATCTCTCAGTTATTTTAAGCCAGATAGCATATTTACCTTATTCGGCGAGACGAAGGTTCTCACTCAGCATACCACCGTAATACAAAACCACCTGGGCGATATTCTCCTATTAAGCTATGGCGACAATGGTCATCTCAGCTCTGCCCAGCTGAATAATGAAGTTAACCACAGCTTTAATTTTGATGCCGAAGGCCGGCTGCTCAGCCGGACAGATAACGAGGGCAATACCACTCAGTATCACTACGAAGATACCCGCTTTCCGAATCATCTTACGGGCATCACCGGCCCCGATGGCAAACGCTTTGCCAGCTGGGCTTATGATGATCAGGGGCGTGGAATTATGAGTGAACACGCGGGACAAGAACATGTCGAACTGGTGTTTAATACTGATGGCTCAACCACCGTTACCAACGAGCTGGGTAAGCAGACCACCTACCACTTTAGCGAGATTGAAGGTCTTAAACGGCCAACCCTGATCGAGGGCCATGCCACCGCTAACTGCGTGGGTTCGAACAAAGCCTATACCTACTATCCCTCCGGCCTGCTGGAAACCAAAACCGACTGGGCTGGTAACACTACCCGCTATGAATATAACGACCGGGGGTTGATAACCCTGATTGCAGAAGCGGAAGGGTCGCCGCAGGAACGGATAACAACCCAGGTCTGGGATAGCACTAAGCCATTGCTGTTAGAGCGGGTGCAAGGTAGCCAGCGCACCCGCTTCAGCTATAACAGTACGAATCAACTGACCGATACCACACAGGATTCCCTCCAGTAAGTCGAATGCGACAAGGAATAATACTTATGAAAATGCCCTTAAAGCACCTCCCTCTGGCTGCAGCCTTAAGCATTGGCTTGCTGTCAGTATCCACGACTCAGGCCAGCATACAGTGGGCCTATGAATACAATAGCCTGGGTTTAGTCAGTCAGGTAGATGGCCCTCGTACCGATGTCTCAGACCTCACTCAGTTTGAATATGATAGCCGTGGTCGATTGATCCGGGTGGTGAATGCGCTGGGGCACGCATCAACGCTGAGTAATTACAACGCCTATGGTTTACCGCAACAAGTCACTGATGCTCGTGGAGTCAGTAGTTCCCTGAGCTACGATGGGATGGGCCGCTTACTCACCCAGACACTGCACAGTAGTGCGGGTGACATCACAACCTCGTATGAGTACGATCTTGTTGGTCTGCTGACAAAAGTGACTCTCGCGGATGGCAGCTGGATCAGTTACGAATATGATGATGCCCGCCGTTTAATAGCGGTCGAGAATCAGTTGGGGGAGCGGATCGAATACACTCTGGATAACATGGGTAATCGCACCCAGGAACAGGTGCGGGCAGCGGATGGCCAGATCAGCACCACCCTCAGTCATGTCTATGATGAGATGGGGCGGCTGCTAAAACAGGTGGGGGCACAATCGCAGACCACCGCCCTGCAGTACGATGTTAACTCCAACCTGACACAAACCACCGATGCCAATCTGAACTCAAGCGGTCAGGCTTTCGATGCGTTGCAGCGACTGGTCAGTCAGACAGATGCCTATAACCAGGTTACCCAACTAACCTATGATCAGTATGATAACCTCACCTCGGTCACTGATCCCCGTAACCTGACGACCACCTACCAGTACGATGAGTATAACCGCCTGACTCAACGCAACAGTCCGGATACGGGTATCACCACGTACCGTTATGATGAAGCCGGTAACATCATTGAATCAACCGATGCCCGGGGTGTCATTAGTCAATACAGCTATGACGCCCTGAACCGGTTGACGCTGAAGCACTTTCCCGCCGACCCTACTCAGGATATCGCATACATATACGATGAAGCACCGGTTGGAACACCTGCAGGGCAAATAGCACATACAGGGATTGGCCAGCTAACGCATTCGACTGATCAGACCGGTGGAGATTACTATACTTACGATGACCGGGGGAACCTGATTGAGCAAAGCCGCCATACGGCGTATGCAGAGCATCAGTCCGACAGCAGTGTGAGCTATCAATGGGATTTAGCCGATAAGCTGACAACACTGACTTACCCTTCAGGCCTTTCTGTCAACTACCAACGGAACCCTGCGGGCCAGGTGACCGATGTCAGCTACCATTTTGGCACGACTCCGGATCAGGTCGTTGCCAGCAATATCACTTACCAGCCGTTTGGCGACGTCGAGGCACTCACCTGGGGGAACGGTTTAGTACTGACCCGGGTTTTCGATCAGGATGGCCGCCTTATTCAACAAGATACCAGTACTCTGACCACCCTGGACTACGTATATGATCCGGTAGGCAATATCATCACGCAAACAACAAACGGATCAGACGCGCCTTTTGAATATGACGCCCTTAACCGATTGACCAGTGAAGAGAGTGTTTTAGGCCGGGAGCAATATATTTATGATGAAGTAGGCAACCGGCTTGATCGCCTTATTGATATAGAGCAGACCGATGGCAGCATCAAGGTCGGCCATGCCTGGTCAACCTTTTCAGAAGAGAGTAACCGGTTAGCAACACATTATATTGGTGGAACGGTTGTACATACGGAAAACGGAAACATTACCAGTGGCATCAAAGCGGATCAGTTCTATCTCTATAACCAGAATAATCGTTACAGTGAGTTTAAAGTCAACAACGTCACCCAGGCAGAATACTTCTATAACGCCAGGGGTGAACGCATTCTTAAAAAACGTCCCCCGAGCTTCGTAGCGCAGCAGTATACTTTATTTACCTATTCACCCAATGGTCAACTCCTGAGTGAAGCCTGGTATAGCGACACACGCCTTATCGCGGTAAACCATTATCTCTGGCTGGATCAGCTACCACTGGCATTTATCGAAGTCCGATATAATCAAAATGGTGATGGGCATATCAGGCAACTGGCTTACATACACAGTGATCACTTAAATACTCCCCGGCTTGCCAGCAATGATGAACAAGCGATAGTCTGGCGTTCAGACGCGGATGCGTTTGGTCGGGGGCCAGTCGATAATAATCCGGATGGCGATTCAATTAACACCCTGATCAAAATCAGGTTCCCGGGTCAGTATTATGATACGGAAAGTGGCTTATTTTATAACTACTATAGGAATTACGATCCGAATACGGGGCGGTACATTGAGAGTGATCCGATTGGGCTTGACGGTGGGCTGAATACTTATGGGTATGTTGGGGGGAATCCATTAATATTCTCTGATCCTGAAGGTCTGAGGGGCTTAAGAAACAACTCTCGATTTGGTGCTTGGCCCCCCCCTCCTGGACAAGCTATAACAAACCTCAGAGTGAATACACTGGCTCAACAGATTAGGCGTATAGATCCCTCTTTTCGTTACAGAACAGCCAGACCTTCAGGGCCTCAAGGACGGTATAATCAGAGTGACATTCGAGACTTAGAGCAGTACTTAACCAATGCACAGACTGCTGGTTATTGCGGAAATGGCGCTTCTAATCCTAGACCTCCTTATCGTCTGTCCGGGACCAACCAGCGACATAGCCAAGAAATCACAAGAGATGGTCGCCCTAGAAGGCCGTATTTAAACTCATCCCTTCTAATCCGAGAGATTATGAATAGTGGTTCGGGTAGGCCAGACCCTCAAGGAGGATCAGGACTGCGATGGGATGTACCCGGAAGCTTTAGAAACAGCCCTGGAACATGGGAATTACTTATCAGCCCAAATGGGTCTGTACAACATTTTAATTTCACGAATTAGGAATGGATATGATTTTTCGAGCAGAGAGCAGTCAGCCAACGAATAAAGGAAGGCTCGTCTATTCAAAGTCAGATGATGCACTGATTTTCCATTCATCAGATGGAAAGTATGGGTATTCATCATTATTGATAAATGACCTTGAGCTGGCTGTTGATGATGACAATTCGGTCATGTTCGCGGATGGATACTTTCCCAAATCTAATTGGAAATTTGCAAATTTGACTATTCCTGAGTCTTTCGAAGGAAAGCTTTACATTGATTGTAAGAATTATTCCGCACTAGAAAATCAGCATGTTTCAAAGCGCCTGACAGAACCTTCTGGATGGATAGTTACTAAAGACAATAATTCTGATTGGATATGTCTAGGAAACCCTAACTCCAAAGATCGTTTGGTAATAGAGTTTTGTACCATGCACAAAGCTGTACTTGACCATGATGGGAATTTAATAGCCATATGGCTAAAACCAGAAATATAAAAAAGTAAACGATGGGAGCAAGTTATTTTAAGTCCTCTCACTGAAAGACCCAGTCATTGCGCTCAATGCTGTTCACTTAAGAGGAGCAACATTGCGATCCACCGGATATCGGGTTTTTGACATTTTGACCGTTCGAGGCGTTGTCGGCCTCGGACGCCTCTTCTCTAAGAATAAATTTCCAATCCCCGACCTTAATTCTCCCAGTCTTCGCCCTGTACCCGAAACAGGATTTGCCGCAGCCATCACGATTAACTGCACCGCAATATACTGACACACCGGCTTAAATCTTATCTCTGAAGGCAGGCGACCAAACGCAACCGCGGCCTGACTGGCTTCTCTTCTTATAACGTTATACGTCAATAACAGCCCCCATACTTCCTGGAGCATATTCTGGGACATATTCTCATATTCTGGCATATTCTGGGACAGGCATATTTTAAATCAAAAAAATCAGGGCCATTTATTCCTACTATATCTGGGCAAGATAATCGCTTTATTTGTATTCTGACGTTATAGCGAGCTGTATCCTGAATATCCATGCCTGACAAACAAACGTATTCCATCGCCTATGAGCAGGTTGCTTGTCTGTCTGAATAGTTGGTATAGATTGCTATTGTAAAAGTCGTTTCAGCTGGGTTGCTCCGGCGATATGCCGTTGTTGGTGCCGCTTCAGGTAGTCTTCAATACGCGTGCTATGGCCGATAACGGTGGCGATATGTATGCCTTGCGGTCGCATCAGTTGCAACCAGTGATCGGTATCAATCCCCAGTCTGACGAGTATCGGTGGGGTATCCGCTGTAATATAACCCCGCTTGGTGGGATGAATCGCCCGCCCGGTATAATCAACCAACTCCAGATAGTCATGCAGTTCATAGCTGATCGCCGCTGTTTCAGCCTGCCGGGGATCAAAGCGTTTGAGTGTTAACGGCATATTCTGGGACAGGCATATTTTAAATCAAAAAAATCAGGGCCATTTATTCCTACTATATCTGGGCAAGATAATCGCTTTATTTGTATTCTGACGTTATAGCGAGCTGTATCCTGAATATCCATGCCTGACAAACAAACGTGTTCCATCGCCTATGAGTAGGTTGCTTGTCTGTCTGAATAGTTGGAATAGATTACTATTGTAAGAGTCGTTTCAGCTGGGTTGCTCCTGCAATATGCCGCTGCTGGTGCCGTTTCAGGTAGCCTTCAATACGCGTGCTATGGCCGATAACGGTGGCGATATGTATGCCTTGCGGTCGCATCAGTTGCAACCAGTGATCGGTATCAATCCCCAGTCTGACGAGTATCGGCGGAGTATCCGCTGCAATATAACCCCGCTTGGTGGGATGAACCGCCCGCCCGGTATAATCAACCAACTCCAGATAGTCATGCAGTTCATAGCTGATCGCCGCTGTTTCAGCCTGCCGGGGATCAAAGCGTTTGAGTGTTAACGCGGTGGCATCTTGCTCCTGCGGGGTTTCTATCCGCTGTTTGACTGAGGTAAATGCCGATTGCTCGGGCGTCTCGGCGATGCCTGCTCGTATCGGGTTCAGGTCAACATACGCCATGCAGCTCAGTAGTGCCTGCTCGTCCAGCAAGGCCTGACTTTTAAAACGTGCTTCCCAGAAATGCCCCCGACAGCTATCCTCCTGGTTGGCTCTACGGGCGATATATTCATTCAGACTGCGCATAAACCAACTGATATCGGCTAACCGTGCGCGCCAGGTCTCAGCTATTTCTGAGACGGTTTGCCGTTCGGCGATGCCTAATGCCTCTCCCGCCCGGTAGCGTTGCACCAATAGTGGGCCTTTATACAGCACACACCAGCGCTCAATGACCTCATCGAGTGTTAAATCGGCCACACGGGTCTCGTCGATGGATAACACCAGATGGTAGTGGTTGGACATCACGGCGTAGGCGCACAGTTCTATACAGAACACGGCTTGCAGCGTTTTAAGGCGGTCAATTACCCATTGACGACGGTGTTCATAACTCTGTCCGGTTAATGAGTCTTCGCCACACAAAAACGCCCGCCGAACACAGCGGGCGATACAGTGGTAATAGGGAGTGTCTGCGGTAGAAATAATCTGATTTCGGGCACGGGTCATATGATTTCCTTAACATCCTTGTTTGAGGTATCAGCAGTATAGATCAGGCTTTTAGAATATGCCTGTCCCTTATATACTACGTAAATCAGCAGAAGGAGGATATTGCTTAGCTCAACAAAACATTGGATTAGCTTTTGAAGAAGGAACTGAAGTTCCCAAAGACTTATTTAAAGCCTACTATTGGTATAGCCTTGCGATTAAGAACAGCGAAGATGATGGTGATTTATTATCGTCAAAGGAGGCTTTGAATAGGTTATTAAATCAAATGACTTCTGCCGAAATTGAAGAAGCTAAGAAGCTACTCTAATAACACAAAGGACAGATTTATTTTAAACCCTCTCACTAAAAGACCCAGCCACCGCGCTGGGTTTTTCCTTGTGCAAGTTGCCATTTTGACCAACAGCGCTGTCAGGCCTTTCCGGTTTCGATTGTCACACTAGGCCAGCACGGTTGGCATTCTGGGCCAGCGCCTACAGCCCGACTTGTGTCTTTGCTGGAAGCATATATCGATTGGGGCATATTCTGCATATTCTGGGACAGGCATATTTTAAATCAAAAAAATCAGGGCCATTTATTCCTACTATATCTGAGCAAGATAATCGCTTTATTATTAATCTGACGTTATAGAGAGCTGTATCCTGAATATCCATGCCTGACAAACAAAAGTATTCCATCGCCTATGAGCAGGCTGCTTGTCTGTCTGAATAGTTGGAATAGATTACAATTGTAAGAGTCGTTTCAGCTGGGTTGCTCCTGCAATATGCCGCTGCTGGTGCCGTTTCAGGTAGTCTTCAATACGCGTGCTATGGCCGATAACGGTGGCGATATGTATGCCTTGCGGTCGCATCAGTTGCAACCAGTGATCGGTATCAATCCCGAGCCTGGCGAGTATCGGCGGGGTATCCG
>NZ_JAFFZO010000070.1 GCF_016924145.1 Amphritea pacifica
CAGTTGCTAGGATTAGACCCGAAACCGGGCGATCTATCCATGGGCAGGTTGAAGGTTGAGTAACATCAACTGGAGGACCGAACCGACTACCGTTGAAAAGTTAGCGGATGACCTGTGGATCGGAGTGAAAGGCTAATCAAGCCCGGAGATAGCTGGTTCTCCTCGAAAGCTATTTAGGTAGCGCCTCGTGTCTCACCATTGGGGGTAGAGCACTGTTTCGGCTAGGGGGTCATCCCGACTTACCAACCCGATGCAAACTCCGAATACCAATGAGTGCAATCACGGGAGACACACGGCGGGTGCTAACGTCCGTCGTGAAAAGGGAAACAACCCAGACCGTCAGCTAAGGTCCCAAAGTTATGGTTAAGTGGGAAACGATGTGGGAAGGCTTAGACAGCTAGGAGGTTGGCTTAGAAGCAGCCACCCTTTAAAGAAAGCGTAATAGCTCACTAGTCGAGTCGGCCTGCGCGGAAGATATAACGGGGCTCAAACCATACACCGAAGCTACGGACGCTGTTTACAGCGTGGTAGAGGAGCGTTCTGTAAGCCGTTGAAGGGAAAGCTGTAAGGCATCCTGGAGGTATCAGAAGTGCGAATGCTGACATGAGTAACGATAAGGGGAGTGAAAAACTTCCCCGCCGGAAGACCAAGGGTTCCTATCCAATGCTAATCAGGGTAGGGTGAGTCGACCCCTAAGGCGAGGCTGAAGAGCGTAGTCGATGGGAAACAGGTTAATATTCCTGTACTTCTTGTTATTGCGATGGAGTGACGGAGAAGGCTAGGCCAGCACGGCGTTGGTTGTCCGTGTTTAAGGTAGTAGGCAAGTGACTTAGGCAAATCCGGGTCACTCTTTAAAAGAGAATGCCGAGAATTGATGACGAGTCCTCTTTTGGACGAAGTGGTTGATGCCATGCTTCCAGGAAAAACTTCTAAGCTTCAGATAACAAGAAATCGTACCCCAAACCGACACAGGTGGTCAGGTAGAGAATACCAAGGCGCTTGAGAGAACTCGGGTGAAGGAACTAGGCAAAATGGTACCGTAACTTCGGGAGAAGGTACGCCGGTGCTGGTGATGGGACTTGCTCCCTCAGCTGGCGCTGGTCGAAGATACTAGGTGGCTGCGACTGTTTATTAAAAACACAGCACTCTGCAAACACGAAAGTGGACGTATAGGGTGTGACGCCTGCCCGGTGCTTGAAGGTTAATTGATGGGGTTAGCTTCGGCGAAGCTCTTGATCGAAGCCCAAGTAAACGGCGGCCGTAACTATAACGGTCCTAAGGTAGCGAAATTCCTTGTCGGGTAAGTTCCGACCTGCACGAATGGCGTAACGATGGCCACACTGTCTCCACCCGAGACTCAGTGAAATTGAAATTGCGGTTAAGATGCCGTATATCCGCGGCTAGACGGAAAGACCCCGTGAACCTTTACTATAGCTTCGCAGTGGACTTTGATATTACTTGTGTAGGATAGCTGGGAGGCTTTGAAGCGTGGACGCCAGTTCATGTGGAGCCAATCTTGAAATACCAGCCTGGTACTATTGAGGTTCTAACTCAGGTCCCTGATCGGGATCGAGGACATTGTGTGGTGGGTAGTTTGACTGGGGCGGTCTCCTCCCAAAGAGTAACGGAGGAGTACGAAGGTGCGCTCAGCATGGTCGGAAATCATGCAACGAGTATAAAGGCATAAGCGCGCTTGACTGCGAGACAGACACGTCGAGCAGGTACGAAAGTAGGTCTTAGTGATCCGGTGGTTCTGTATGGAAGGGCCATCGCTCAACGGATAAAAGGTACTCCGGGGATAACAGGCTGATACCGCCCAAGAGTTCACATCGACGGCGGTGTTTGGCACCTCGATGTCGGCTCATCACATCCTGGGGCTGAAGCCGGTCCCAAGGGTATGGCTGTTCGCCATTTAAAGTGGTACGCGAGCTGGGTTTAGAACGTCGTGAGACAGTTCGGTCCCTATCTGCCGTGGACGTTTGAGATTTGAGAAGAGTTGCTCCTAGTACGAGAGGACCGGAGTGAACGAACCTCTGGTGTTCGGGTTGTCATGCCAATGGCATTGCCCGGTAGCTATGTTCGGACAGGATAACCGCTGAAAGCATCTAAGCGGGAAGCCCCCTTCAAGATGAGATCTCACTGGGGCCTTGAGCCCCCTGAAGAGCCGTTCAAGACCAGGACGTTGATAGGCTGGGTGTGTAAGCGTTGTGAGGCGTTGAGCTAACCAGTACTAATTGCTCGTGAGGCTTGACCATATAACGCCAAAAGCGTTTGGTTAGCTGATAGA
>NZ_JAFFZO010000071.1 GCF_016924145.1 Amphritea pacifica
CGTGTGTGCCAGGCATGGCACTTAACTAGCGAGGTGAAAGTCCTCGTACCAGGTATTCGCAGAGCCGAAGGTTAGCCAAAGGGCAAGGTTAGTCCCGCGAGGGGCTGGCTGGAGGAAGCCCAAGGCAAAATCGCGGGGCGATGAACAAGAACCGGATATGAGGTGTGACATAAGTGGGGCCAGCGGGCACGTGACTGCCAAGCCCTCCATCTGCAACAGGCTTATGTTTTATAAATCCGGCGTCTACGCGAGGAAAGTTAAGTGTCTTACCCTGGGAGGTCTGCACGGTGTTGAGGGAGCAACTGACGTTGAAGCAATCCAGCGTGATCGCCCTGCAGAAGTCAGCAGAAGGCATAGTAGGTGTGGCTCTCCACACCGAAGGCCCGAACATCTCTGGCATGGATAGGTTATAAGAACATGGACATAGCACCTGACCAATTTCTTAACGGAACACTGTCAACGACAGTGGGTGAAGCCTGTGTTAATGACAACCCAATTCAGTTGCCAATTATCGAAGCATCACTGATGGAGCAAGTGCTGGACAGGAACAATCTGGCACGTGCGCTGAAACAGGTCAAACGCAACAAAGGCGCAGCGGGCGTCGACGGGATGACGACAGAGCAACTGTCGGCTTATCTGCACGTCCACTGGCCGGACCTTAAGGAATGCCTGATCGACGGTCGCTATCGACCACAAGCGGTCAGACGGGTCGAGATACCGAAGGCTGATGGAAAAATGCGCAAACTGGGGATCCCAACGGTCATCGACCGTTTTATCCAGCAGGCTATAGCGCAGATAATCAGCGCCCTTTGGGAGCCGACTTTCCACCCCAACAGCTACGGTTTCAGGCCTCAGCGTAATGCTCAGCAAGCCGTGCGGCATGCCCAGAATACTATCGTGAACGGGAAGAGCTGGGTGATCGATCTGGACTTGCAAGCGTTCTTCGACACCGTCAACCATGATCGGTTGATGGCGCGATTGAAAACACGCATCCAGGACCGGACGCTGCTGAAGCTGGTCAGGCGATATCTGACCAGCCCAATTCAGAAGGATGGCCAAATAACCGCGAATCGAGAGGGCGTACCGCAAGGTGGCCCGCTGTCGCCGATACTGGCGAACATCGTACTGGATGAATTGGACTGGGAGTTGGAAAAACGAGGTCACTGCTTTAGCCGATACGCCGATGACTGCCAGATCTATGTGGGCAGTCGCCGGGCGGCGGAGCGGATCAAAACAAGTGTACAGCGCTATATCGAAGACCACCTGCGGCTCAAGGTAAACGAAGATAAAAGCGCGGTAGACCGGCCTTGGAAACGGAGTTTCCTGGGATTTACTGTCAGTCCCCGACGCGGCAACAGGATCAAAGTGGCGGACAAGGCACTGGTGAAACTGAAGCAGCGCGTACGGGAACTGAGCCGTCGAACGAGAGGCCATCATCTATCGTATGTCATCGCAGACTTAAGGAAATACCTGCTTGGTTGGAAAGCGTACTTCGGCGTAGCCGAGGTGCAGAGCCCGCTGCGCGACATCGACAAATGGATCAGACGGAAGTTGCGGTGTTATATCTGGAAGCAATGGGGCCGTAGTGGCTATCGTAAACTGCGTCGACTGGGTGTAGACCGTTGGACGGCCTGGAATACGGCGAAATCGGCCCATGGGCCTTGGCGTATAAGCAAAAGTCCGGCACTCTATAGGGCATTGCCAAACAGATATTTTAAAGGCTTGGGGCTGCCATCGTTGGCAGCGTGATAATAGATGAGGAGATGAACCGCCGTGGTACGTGACCCGTATGCCCGGTGGTGTGGGAGGAGGGGCACTGTGAGGTGCCTCCCTATCCCGATT
>NZ_JAFFZO010000072.1 GCF_016924145.1 Amphritea pacifica
CGCTGATTAAACTGCTGCAGGGCGGTGATCCGCTGCCGTGGAGCCGGGCCAACGAAACGGTTCCCGTCAGTATGATCCAGGAGCCAACACCTGCAGAGATTAAACAGCGCATCGAAGACAATAAAGGCGAGACCTATTGGGATGAAAATCAGTGCACCATAGGCTCGCTTAATCGTTGGGGATTAATCTACTTTTACATCACTATGTTCGCGAAAGGCTTTTGCGTCTTCCTCGGCCCTCTTTTTCCTTTTATAACACTATATCTATACTTTGATGATCCTAAGGCCATCAATGAATTACTCGAAGCTATATATATATATATAGTATACGTGTTCCTCCCTTCAGGCCTGATCTGGGGTTATTTCGAAGCCTCAGGCCGCGGCTACCTCCCCATGCCCTGGTTTATGAAAGCGGTCAAACATTTCACCTTCAGCCGTAGTACTGGCATGGTCACCCGCTATAAAAACAATAAAGAGCTCTACAGCCATCCTTTCCCGGAGTTCGACTGCTATCTGGTCAGCAGCCCCAGCCATCAGGGTATACTCAGCTATCAGCTGCATCTGGTGCACCGCTATCATCGATACTTCGACAGCATCCCCCTGCACGGTTTCAGCACCAGCCAGCAACCGGAGGAGCTTGAACGGATCTGGAACCTGATCCAGCGCTATATGGACACCAGCCAGCCAATGCCTGATATTCCGGAGCTGGAACCGGCCCGGCCCCGCGATCCCACCACCGCCGCCTACGATGCTAAAACCAATCGACAACCCGATTACTGGTTCTCAATGGATGATGACGAGTTTGAAGAGGCGATCGCTCAACTACGTGCAGAGCAACGTTTTATGCCTAGTATGGGCCCGGAGATCGATCTGTTTAAAGGCGGCACTCAGGCCTGACAACACTAACGGACTAAACGAATAAAAATGGACTTCCAACAGATACAGCCCTACAGCAGCACCGCCTGGAACAGCCAGCGCTATTCCAGGCAGAAGCCACGCCCGGAACAGGGCACGCTGATTAAACTGCTACAGGGCGGTGATCCCCTACCCTGGAGCCGGGCCAACGAGACGGTTCCCGTCAGTATGATCCAGGAGCCAACACCGTCAGAGATCAAACAGCGCATTAAAGACAATAAAGGCGAGACCTATTGGGATGAAAATCAGTGCACCGTAGGCTCGCTTAATCGCTGGGGATTAATCTACTTTTACATCACTATGTTTGCTAAGGGAGGGATTGTAATCTTCCTTCCTATTTTTTTATTTATCTCATTACAAGAAATTATATTTAACGGCTCCTCTTTAAAAACTGAGATGGAACTATTTATAGATTTTTCCTTTTATGTGTTCCTCCCTTCAGGCCTGATCTGGGGTTATGCGGAAGCCTCTGAGCATGGCTACCTCCCCATGCCCTGGTTTATGAAAGCGGTCAAGCATTTCACCTTCAGTCGTGCCACCGGCATGGTCACCCGCTATAAAAACAATAAAGAGCTCTACAGCCATCCTTTCCCCGAGTTCGACTGCTATCTGGTCAGCAGCCCCAGCCATCAGGGTATACTCAGCTATCAGCTGCATCTGGTGCACCGCTATCATCGTTACTTCGACAGCATCCCCCTGCACGGTTTCAGCACCAGCCAGC
>NZ_JAFFZO010000073.1 GCF_016924145.1 Amphritea pacifica
TCAAAGGTTTCAACTTACTGACCCTGGTAGTCAATAATGTTGAGTTCAAGGATGGAGAACAGGTAAGGGATCAATCAGATAGGAATGCCGCCTGATCCCATACACCAGATTTGACAATAACTCGAATTGAATATATTCAGCCTGGAAAGCCTCAGCAAAATGCCTATATCGAACGACATAATCGCACGATCAGATACAGTTGGGTCAGCAAACACCTATTCGAGACACTGGAGGAGGTACAGGACTATGCAACGCAGTGGCTCTGGTTTTACAATCATGAACGCCCCCATACAGCCAATGGAGGCAAGCCGCCACTAAGAGTGGCTTAACTTCTACTTTTAGCCTCAGTTAAAAATGGGAGGATTACCCTAATTACTTTGCAAGAGTGCTACACCAAGAGCCAATACCAACTATTACCGAGCCCAGACAAAAAGATACAGCGAACAGTGGCAATGCGACAGACCAACCTTCGTGCATCAGAGCAACATAAGAAAGCAAGCCCGATAATACTGACAGCCAGACGGACTGTATGATTAGTGCGAACTTCAGCCTGCTGCTTTTTTTGAAGCTTATGCCCATAAAATACAGAAACAACACAACCCACATTGGTGGTACGACACCTATTAAAATTGCCGCACCTCGAATAGAAGTGTCATCGCCTGGAACCACTGGTGATAGCGCAACGTAAATTAGTAATATGACGAAAGCAAGGCACGAAGCTGATGCTCCGTATAAGCCCGCAATTCCATTTCTGTTTTTGATAAGTGGCTCTGTGGTCATGTGCTTTTACACGTAACGCCTCAATCAGCCGACGCGTTAGCGGTCGGCTGGATTGATTTGTTAGAACTTTTCTTTAATTTTCGAATTACTTCAAATGTATCAGCAACTGGGACTAAATAACGATCGCCGGACTGTTCTGAATTTAGCATGTCATACATTACAAACGATCTTTCTCCTTCGCTACTTATCGAGCAACACCAGTTATGGATTGAAAGAAAGCTAGCGTATTCCTCAGTAGAACATTCACCATAACCTGGGTATTGGGTTGCGATAAAAGGCTTTAATAAAAGAAACTGCTCACTTCCTTCATCGCGGTATTCATGTGCAGATATTCCAGTTGCATTGAACGTTTCACCCGTCTTGAGTTTGCCTTTAAATGACTCTATGACCCGGAATTTAGAATAGCGTACGTTACACTTACCGCTATTTGAGCTAGATATGGAGTTTTCCACCAATAAGGCGTGCACGACATCCGAAGAATATTCGTAATTCCATTTTATATGGGCACGATCTTCCACTTTGCTGAACGTAGAGCAACCCGAGATCAAAATAAGCATAACTAACATTGCGAATTTCATACTATTTCCGACTGAGTTCTAATCGGGATAGGGAGGCACCTCACAGTGCCCCTCCTCCCACACCACCGGGCATACGGGTCACGTACCACGGCGGTTCATCTCCTCATCTATTATCACGCTGCCAACGATGGCAGCCCCAAGCCTTT
>NZ_JAFFZO010000074.1 GCF_016924145.1 Amphritea pacifica
AGCCACTGGGGCCTGTTGTGCGTCAGGGTGATGACACCTGGTTTAATATCGTGAAATGGTCTTTCAATGCGATGCTCAATGCCGAGGAACTGGGGCTGACATCGGCTAACGTTGATAAGATGAAGGCAGAAAGTACCGATCCTAACGTTAAGCGTCTGCTGGGTCTGGACGGACCTAAAGGCAAAGGTCTGGACCTGTCTGATGACTGGGCATACCAGATCGTTAAGCAGGTGGGTAACTACGGAGAAGCGTATGAGCGTAACGTGGGTAAAGACTCGCCGCTGGGACTGGATCGCGGCCTGAACGCGCTGTGGAACGAGGGCGGTCTGCAGTACGCTCCGCCTATGCGTTAAGTGGTTGATCAACGGCTGGCCGTTTTTATTTCTGCCCAGGCCTGGGGTTTGGGCAAAACTCTCTGTGTACTGACTTCTGGAGTTAACAATGTCCTCAGACATTTCGAAATCAGGTCACAAGCCTGACGGTGGCCCTGATCCACAAAAGGCACCACCGGTGAGCAAACCAAAATTCTGGAATGACCCGAAAAAACGGTCGTTACTGTTTCAGGTGCTGCTACTGACGGCACTGGGCTTCGTCTTTTACACCATTATTCAGAATACCCTGACCAACCTTGAACAGCGGGGTATGACCACCGGCTTTGATTTTCTGACCCACGAAGCGGGCTTTGGTATCGCCATGAGCCTGATCGATTACAGCGAAGCATCCAGTTATGGCATGACCTTTGTTGTGGGGCTGTTAAATACCATTCTGATCGCTGTGATGGGGATTATTGCCGCGACTATCCTGGGCTTTATTCTGGGGGTGGCGCGCTTATCGGATAACTGGCTGATCGCCAAATTTTCTGCGCTGTACATCGAAATATTTCGCAACATCCCACTGCTGCTGCAGATCTTTTTCTGGTATTACGCGGTATTACGTACCCTGCCAACCCCACGGCAGAGTCTTGAATTTTTCGGTTCTTTTCTCAATAACCGGGGATTAATTGTACCGGCGCCGGTGCCTGAAGATGGCTTTGGGCTGGTGATTATCGGCTTCTTTGGCGCGATCATTGCCAGTTGGTTGATTGCCCGCTGGGCCCGCAAGCGCCAGGAACTGACCGGCCAGCAGTTTCCGGTCTTCCTCACCGGTATCGGCCTGATTGTCGGTGTGCCGCTGCTGCTGTTCCTCTTCAGTGGTATGCCGCTGGGACTGGATCATCCCGAACTGAAAGGGTTTAACTTCAAGGGCGGTATCACCGTGATACCCGAGCTGATGGCGCTGTGGCTGGCCCTGAGCATCTATACCGCATCGTTTATCGCAGAAACTGTGCGGGCCGGTATCCTGGCGGTGTCTCATGGGCAGACGGAAGCGGCTACCGCGCTGGGGATGTCGAAAGCCAAAACGCTGCGGCTGATTGTGATTCCTCAGGCGATGCGGGTGGTGATCCCCCCGCTGACCAGTCAGTATCTGAACCTGACCAAGAACTCCTCGCTGGCGACCG
>NZ_JAFFZO010000075.1 GCF_016924145.1 Amphritea pacifica
ATTACCCATTGACGACGGTGTTCATAACTCTGTCCGGTTAATGAGTCTTCGCCACACAAAAACGCCCGCCGAACACAGCGGGCAATACAGTGATAATAGGGAGTGTCTGCGGTAGAAATAATCTGATTTCGGGCACGGGTCATATGATTTCCTTAACATCCTTGTTTGAGGTATCAGCAGTATAGATCAGGCTTTTAGAATATGCCTGTCCCTTATATAACCAGTGGTAATCCGTTTGGTCACACTGCAATAGCGACGACAGGAAATGGAATGTATAGCTATGGGAATGCGACCAAGCTTGGGAGTAGCTTAACCGATTATTTACAAAGAGAAGCCCCAAAAAGGAATTCTGTGGTCATTGTTATCGATACTACGTTAAAACAAGAAGAAGAGATTAATAAGTATCTAAAGGGCAGTAAAGATGACCTGCCTCCTTGGATTTTGGGTTACATTCCTGATCCCACAGATACGTGTGCAACGCGAACTAATGAAGCGCTTTCTTCTGCTGGCTTGCTTGATCCATATACTATTGGCCCCTCATTCCCAACTGATGTAACTGGGCAAGCTGAAGTGTGGCAACAAATATTGGGTGGAAAAACATACAATATCCCTAAAGGGGCAGACAAAATCCCTTCTGGTTTGTTGGAATTTAATCCTAATTAAAAAATTTAAAGGGGCATGGTATTAGATCCGTGCTCCTTTTTGAGTGAGTTATGAAACGTATATTTGCTATTACCTCAATCTTTGGTTTGATTTTTTCGTCTGCTCTAATCTTGTTCCTTAAGAAAACACCTAGTGAAGCAATGGAGGTATTAAAAATTGGAAGTAGTTACTCCGAATTGCTTGATATTGCAGGAGAGCCTAGCTATGAAACAGATGGTACTGCATGGGTAGAACCAGATTTCAAAAAAACAGAAGATCAGATAATTCCGGGCTGTGTAAAAGAAGTATGGTATGAAAGCAAAGTTAAGATTGCTCCTAGTAAGTTTTCATTTTGTTTTGATTCAGAGGAAAAGTTGATTCATAAATATCACTGGACGTCTTGGTAGTTTTTCTCAGATTTCGTCATTTTCACCAGCAGTGTTTGTATACTTAACTGGTTTTAAAAATATTCTGGGACAGGCATATTTTAGATCAAAAAAAATCAGGGCCATTTATTTCTATTATATCTTGGCAAGATAATCGCTTTATTTTTAATCTGACGTTATAGAGCACATATTCTGGGACAGGCATATTTTAAATCAAAAAAATCAGGGCCATTTATTCCTACTATATCTGAGCAAGATAATTGGCATATTCTGGGACAGGCATATTTTAAATCAAAAAAATCAGGGCCATTTATTCCTACTATATCTGGGCAAGATAATCGCTTTATTTGTATTCTGACGTTATAGCGAGCTGTATCCTGAATATCCA
>NZ_JAFFZO010000076.1 GCF_016924145.1 Amphritea pacifica
CAGCTTACAGAACGCTAGGAGGGGATGCTATGAAATATGATATTCAACCCACGCTGCCCCCACCGTCCAGTATGATTGGGGTGGTCGGCTGGCTGCGAAAAAATCTGTTTAACGGGCCTTTTAACTCAATAGCCACCCTGATAGTGGGCTATTTTCTGATCAGCTTTCTGGTGCCCACCATTCAATGGATCTTCATCGATTCAGACTGGGTGGGAACCAGCCGGGACGCCTGCACCAGCGGTGGTGCCTGCTGGGTATTTATCGCTAACCGGCTGGATCAGTTTCTCTACGGCTTCTACCCGGAAGCGGAACACTGGCGGCCGCAGCTGGCCTTTCTGCTGATGATCGGCTCGATTATCTGGCTGATTGTGCCACAGACACCGAAAAAGGGGCTGGTAGCCATCGGGTTGCTGGTGATCTACCCCATCGTTGCCTACCTCCTGCTGTACGGTAATTCATTCGGCCTGCCGCAGGTTGAAACCCACCTCTGGGGTGGCCTGACCCTGACCCTGGTGCTGGCGGTGGTCGGTATTGTGGCGTCGCTGCCGCTGGGGATTGTCCTGGCACTGGGACGACAGTCTGATATGCCGATCGTGAAATCGGTCTGTGTCACCTTTATCGAACTCTGGCGGGGGGTACCGCTGATTACCGTGCTGTTCATGGCGTCCGTTATGCTGCCGCTGTTTTTCCCGGAAGGGATGAGCTTTGACAAGCTGCTGCGGGCACTGATCGGTATCACCCTGTTCCAGTCTGCCTATATGGCGGAGGTGATCCGGGGTGGTCTGCAGGCGATCCCGAAAGGACAGTATGAAGCGGCGGATGCCCTGGGGCTGGGTTACTGGCAGAAGATGATTCTGATCATCATGCCACAGGCGCTGAAGCTGATGATTCCGGGGATTGTAAACACCTTTATCGCGCTGTTTAAAGATACCAGTCTGGTGCTGATTATCGGTCTGTTTGATGTCCTGGCGATCGGTCAGGCAGCCAACCAGGACCCCGACTGGATCGGTTATTCCACCGAGAGTTATTTGTTTATTGCCCTGTTGTTCTGGGTGTTCTGTTTCAGCATGTCGCGCTATTCGCAGCATCTGGAGAAGAAACTACAAACCGGCCACGGCAACCGCGCCTGATAACAGAGAGATTTTGAGATGAGTCATTCACACGCGACTGAAAAACTGATGGTGGAACTGCGCGACCTGAACAAATGGTACGGCGAGTTTCATGTCCTGAAAAACATAAACCTGGAGGTTAAACAGGGCGAGAAGATTGTCATTTGCGGGCCTTCGGGGTCGGGTAAATCCACCATGATCCGCTGTATTAACCGACTGGAAGAGCACCAGAAAGGCGATATCATCGTCAACGATATCCCCCTGAATGAAGATATAAAAAATATCG
>NZ_JAFFZO010000077.1 GCF_016924145.1 Amphritea pacifica
ATCGGTACCGACTTGCTGATGAAGATGAAACGGTCTGAGTGGATCGAACCGGTCTGGATGGTGGGGATCGACCCGGAATCCGATGGCCTGAAACGCGCCCGGGAGATGGGTATTAAAACCACTGCTGACGGTGTTGATGGGGTGCTGCCGCACGTCATCGAAGATGATATCCGCATCGCTTTCGATGCCACTTCGGCCTATGTCCATGCTGAGAACAGCCGCAAGCTGAACGAACTGGGCGTGATTATGATCGATCTGACCCCGGCGGCGATTGGCCCGTTCTGTGTGCCACCCGTCAACCTGCGGGCACACGCACAAAACCTGGAGATGAACGTCAATATGGTCACCTGCGGTGGTCAGGCGACCATTCCGATGGTGGCGGCGGTATCCAGCGTGCAGCCAGTCGAGTACGGTGAAATCATCGCCACCGTCTCCTCTAAATCCGCCGGTCCCGGCACCCGCAAAAACATCGATGAGTTTACCCGTACTACCGCCGGTGCCGTGGAAAAGGTCGGCGGCGCGAAAAAAGGTAAAGCGATCATCATTATCAACCCCGCTGAGCCACCGCTGATGATGCGTGACACCGTGCACTGTCTGACTGAAGGCGAGCCGGATCAGGCCGCCATTACCGCCTCCGTTCACGCCATGGTGAAAGAGGTGCAGAAATATGTGCCCGGTTACCACCTGGTCAACGGTCCGGTGTTTGATGGCAACCGCGTCTCTATGTTTATGGAAGTGGAAGGTCTGGGAGATTATCTGCCGAAGTATGCCGGAAACCTGGACATCATGACCGCCGCGGGGCTGCGCACAGCAGAGATGTTTGCGGAAGAAGCCGCTAACGGCACCATTACCCTGCCGGCACGCGGCTAAGTGGAGGAGAGAACGATGAATCTGAAAGGTAAAAAAGTAGTCCTCCACGACATGAGTCTGCGGGACGGTATGCACGCCAAGCGTCACCAGATCTCTCTGGAACAGATGGTCAGTGTGGCCACGGCATTGGATGATGCCGGTATGCCCCTGATCGAAGTGACCCACGGTGATGGTCTGGGGGGCACTTCGGTGAACTATGGTTTCCCGGCCCACAGCGATGAGGAGTATCTCGGTGCTGTGATTCCGAAACTGAAAAACGCCAAAGTCTCCGCCCTGCTGTTGCCCGGGATCGGCACGGTCGATCACCTGCGGATGGCGAAAGATCTGGGTGTGAATACTATCCGGGTGGCCAGTCACTGTACCGAAGCTGATGTGACTGAGCAGCACATCGGTCTGGCCGCCAAGCTGGAGATGGATACCGTCGGTTTCCTGATGATGGCACACATGGCCAGCCCGGAGAAGATTCT
>NZ_JAFFZO010000078.1 GCF_016924145.1 Amphritea pacifica
CCGGGCTGTCAGGGTAAACTTACTCATGGCGTATCTCTCTTCTGTTGATTGCGATCTGGCGAGATCAATCAACAGGATACGCCACCCTCTCTATCTTTCTCCATACACCAGAAATCACCATATCTCATTCAATTCGAATATCTCGCTTTTTAGCCCAGTTGGTGAACTCGTGACTGATGAACTCAGGACCATTATCACAACGAAGAACCACAGGCTTTCCTCGCCACTCGATCAATTGGTTCAGCGTTCTGATGACCCGTATGGAGGGGAGTGAAAAGCCTGCTTCAATCGATAGGCCTTCCCGCCGATAATCATCAATCACGTTGAACAGACGGTACTTACGACCATCCGAAAGCTGATCGTGCATGAAATCCATTGACCAGACCTGATTCTGGCGTAGAGGCTGCTTAAGAGGCTCAGGCTTATGCCTCTTTAACCGTCGCCGCGGCCGTATCCTGAGATTTAGCGACAGCTCACAGTAAATCCGATATACCCGTTTATGATTCCATCGAAAACCTTCCACGTTACGCAGGTACTCAAAGCACATACCAAAGCCCCAGTCAGACTCTTTATTGGTCAACTGAATCAGCCAATCGGCTATTTCAGCATTTTCAGAGTCCAGTCTGGAGTGGTAACGATAACAGGTCTCACTGATACCAAATGCTGTGCATGCCAACCTGATACTTGTTCCCTTCGTGGCGACTGCTTGTTGCGCCATCTCCTTACGGCGAGACGGCTTTACCACTTTTTTTGTAAAGCTTCTTGAACTATCTCAGCCTTAAGGCGCTCTTCGGCATACATCTTTTTAAGGCGACGATTTTCCTCCTCAAGTTCCTTCAGGCGTGCCATAAGTGAAGCATCCATACCACCATACCTGGCCCGCCATTTATAAAATGTCGCGGAACTCATGCCGTGTTCACGGCACAGTTCTGGCACGGGCGTGCCTGCTTCAGCTTGCTTAAGAATCGCCATGATCTGGCTGTCGGTGTAACGTGATTTTTTCATGCAGAATCTCCTGCGTATAGATTACGAGAAAATTCTACTTTTGAGCACCGCTAATTTTCGGGGGGATTACCCCACCAGTTCCTTGCGGCCATGCTCTGTTACTCCGATGATCACCAGCAGGCACAGCCGGTCATCCATTCGTACGTTGCTATGCACACCATCCGCCCAAAAGTAGACGTAACGTTTGTTGTTCAGGTCGCGGCGTCGCCATTGATCATGCTCTTCCAGCCATTTCCCTTTAAGCCGCGTGATCGTATTAGCCGACAGTCCTTTAGCCTGATT
>NZ_JAFFZO010000008.1:0-208 GCF_016924145.1 Amphritea pacifica
TAAAGGCTTGGGGCTGCCATCGTTGGCAGCGTGATAATAGATGAGGAGATGAACCGCCGTGGTACGTGACCCGTATGCCCGGTGGTGTGGGAGGAGGGGCACTGTGAGGTGCCTCCCTATCCCGATTCATGGTACCAGTGGCCGGACTCGAACCGGCACGCTGCTTTTAAGGGCGGGCGAGGATCTTTTAGAAAGCGAATCCCCTATG
>NZ_JAFFZO010000008.1:306-104500 GCF_016924145.1 Amphritea pacifica
TGTGTTTCCTGCCCAAACTCCAGATACAAAAAAGCCCTGCTTTTCTACTTAAGAATGAGCAAGGCTTTCTCTTCAAACGTTCATGGTACCAGTGGCCGGACTCGAACCGGCACGCTTTTAAGGGCGGGCCAAGATCTTTTAGAAAGCGAATCCCCTATGTGTTTCCTGCCCAAACTCCAGATACAAAAAAGCCCTGCTTTTCTACTTAAGAATGAGCAAGGCTTTCTCTTCAAACGTTCATGGTACCAGTGGCCGGACTCGAACCGGCACGCTTTTAAGGGCGGGGGATTTTGAATCCCCTATGTCTACCAATTCCATCACACTGGCACAAACGTGGAGCGTATTATACGGCTCGTTTGCAAACGGTCAATGCGATTAGTGAAATATCTTTGAAATCGTTGCGTCACAGCCGCTGCATTCAATCAGACGGCTGTTGCAACGTCTCTGTTTCAACGTTCCACAAAAGCCCGCTCAATGACATAGTGCCCCAGATCGCCGTGGCGGGCTTCGATAAAGCCCATCTGGTCGAGGATGCTGGTGGTGTCTTTCAGCATGCTCGGGCTGCCGCAGATCATAAAGCGATCATTCTCAAGGCTCAGGTCAGGCAGGCCCAGGTCGCGGGTCAGCTTGCCGGTGGAGATCAGGTCGGTCAGCCGCCCCTGATTGCGAAACGGCTCCCGGGTGACGGTGGGGTAGTAGAGCAGTTTGTCGCTCACCAGATCGCCAAAGTATTCGTTGCCGGGCAGGTGTTCCTGAATCACATCGGCATAGGCCAGTTCGGAGAGCTGACGAACCCCGTGGGTGAGGATGACTTTATCGTACTGTTCATAAATTTCCGGATCTTTAATGATGCTCATAAAGGGGGCCAGGCCGGTGCCGGTGCTGATCAGATAGAGGTGTTTGCCGGGTAGCAGGTGGTCATTTATCAGGGTGCCGGTGGGCTTGCGGCTGATCAGGATCTGGTCGCCGGGCTGAATACGCTGTAGTTTCGAGGTCAGGGGGCCATCCTGTACCTTGATGCTGAAAAATTCCAGCTGATCTTCATGGTTGGCACTGGCGATACTGTAGGCGCGCATCAGGGGGCGGCCTTCGTGCTCCAGACCGATCAGGGTGAAGTGACCGTTCTTGAAGCGAAATCCGGGATCCCGGCTGGTGGTAAAGCTGAACAGGGTATCGTTCCAGTGGTGTACGCTGAGAACCTCTTCACGACCGATATTTGACATGGAACTACCTCATACTTATGCAACTGATAACACTGTTGATTCAGGTTATAAAAAAGGGGCTGTCTATTTCCTGAGTGCATAGTAGATCGGTCTGCTATATTGTTAAAGACGATTATTATGGTAACAGTTATCGGAAAAACAGGTTATGAAATATAGCTTACGGCAGTTGGAGGTATTTCTGGCGGTCGCCCATTTTGACAATATCTCCCGCGCGGCGGAGAGTCTGTCGATGTCGCAATCGGCGGTCAGTGGTGCACTGCGGGATCTGGAAGCGCAGTTTGATATCCAGCTGTTTGACCGGGTGGGTAAGCGGCTGAAGATCAATGAGCTGGGGCGGTTGCTGCGTCCCCGGGCGGAATCGCTGTTGGAACGGGCCCGCAGTCTGGAACAGGATATGGCCCGGCATGAGGCGGTGGGTGAACTGAAGATCGGCGCCACCATGACCATTGGTAACTATCTGGCGGTGGGGCTGATCGCCCGCTATCTCGATGAGCAACCCAGAGCGAAACTGGATCTTCAGGTGGCGAACACCTCGACGATTGCTGCCCGGCTGATCAATTTTGATCTGGATATCGGCCTGGTGGAAGGGGAAGTGCAACACCCCGATCTGGAGGTGATCCCCTGGCTCAATGACCGCCTTGAGGTGTTCTGTGCCCCGGATCATCCGCTGACGCAGAAACCGCAGTTGAGTGATACCGATCTGCTGTCAGCCCGCTGGATTCTGCGGGAACAGGGGTCGGGTACCCGTCAGGCGTTTGACTGGGCGTTGCACGGACTGTTGCCAAATCTGAATGTGTTGCTGGAGCTGGAACACGCCGAGGGGATCAAGCAGGCGGTGGCGCAGGGACTGGGGATCGGTTGCCTGTCGCGCATCGCGTTACAAGAGTCGTTTGAGCTGGGAACCCTGGTGCCCTTGTGGGTCGCCGGACGAGATTTCAGCCGCCAGTTGTATCTGGTAATCAATAAGCATAAGTACCGTAGCGCCGGGATCGAGCGCTGGATTGAGCTGTGTCATCAGGCATGATTAAACAGTCCGGCTGTGTTTGAAGATAAGTACGCAGACCGGACTGCGGTAACATCGCCAGGGATCAGCTGCTTTCCTGCTGCGCCAGACGTTCCTGCAATTTCAGTTCGCGTCGTCTGCTGCTGGTTTCGTTGGCATCGGCCCCCAGATGGGCTTCACCCCGTTGCTGTGCCAGTTGCATCTGCTTCTGTCGTTCGATAAAGCGCTGGCGCTGCTCATCGCTGAGGCTGTCATAGCAGTTGGGGCAACTGATGCCGGCCTGGTACTTTTCGCTTTGTATCTGCCCGGCAGTGAGGGGGAGGCGACAGGCGTGACACTGATCGTAGCTGCCCTTTTCCAGTTGATGATTCACCGTCACCCGATTATCAAACACGAAGCATTCCCCTTCCCATAGGGAGCTGTCCTGGGGTACCTCTTCGAGGTATTTGAGGATACCGCCCTCCAGATGGTAAACCTCATCAAAGCCCTGCTCTTTCAGGTAGGCGGTGGATTTTTCACAGCGGATACCGCCGGTGCAGAACATCGCCACCTTACGGTTTTTCTGTGGATCGAGATGTTCTTTCACATACTGAGGAAACTCGCGAAAGGTCTCTGTATTGGGGTTGATCGCCCCCTTAAAGGTGCCCACCTGAACCTCATAGTCGTTGCGGGTATCTACTAACACCACATCCGGGTCTGAGATCAGTGCGTTCCAGTCCCGGGGTTTGACGTAGGTACCGACCACCCGTTTCGGGTCGATCCCCTCAACGCCCATGGTGACGATCTCTTTTTTCAGCTTCACCTTGGTGCGGTGAAACGGATTGCTGTCGTCCAGAGATTCTTTGTAGACGATATCGGCCAGTCGGGGATCGTTCTGCAGCCAGGCCAGCAGGGCATCAATGCCTTCGCGGCTACCGGCAACGGTGCCGTTAATCCCTTCACTGGCCAGTAGCAGGGTGCCGCGGACGCCGTTATCCCGCATTACCTGATGCAGCGGTTCGCGCAGGTTTTCGAAATCTTCCAGCGCAACAAACTTATACATTGCGCAGACGATGGTCTGTGACATTTTTGTTCTCCTCAGCCGATCGGAACGTAAATCCGGAGCCTTTGGGTTTATGGGTGTAGGGTATTACATCAGGGCGCCATTGTACCCGGATTAGCGACGCAGAAAGACGGACAAACTGTAAGGGTTTGCGGGTAACGCGGCGGGCTTGCAGTGTGGCCAGAGTGGTCGCGCAGCTGCACAGCCGATCAATATGATCATGGCGTATAGCCGGTTCATTTGGCTTCCGGGTTCGCACTTTCGGCGTTTATAGACTTAGCTGTAGCGTAAGGGTTTAAAAAAAGGGGAGGGGGGGCTCCGCTATATCAACTCAGAGAGAGGATTAAGCTATGCGAAGCTTTATGCAAACTCCGGCCGGTTATATAGGGTCACTGGTACTACTGAGTGGCGCCGCTTTAAGTTGTGCGCTAAGTAGTGCCGTGCAGGCCGCCAACGAGACACTGACCAGTGTAAAGACGGATACCACCATCATCCTTGATGGCATGGCTGAAAGTGCATGGGATAAAGCCCCTGAGTTGAGTGTTCAGCTTGATAATCTGCCCTATAAAGCCGATAACTATGGTGGTATGAGCAGTGTTAATGTACGACTGAAATCCCTCTACGACGAGCATTTTATCTACCTCCTGGTTCAATATGACGATCCGACTAAAAGTCTGGCGCGCTTTCCCTGGGAAAAGCAGGCTGATGGCAGTTGGAAGCAACTGAAGGGGAAGGATCAGACGGGTCACGATAACGTTTTTTATGAAGATAAACTGGCGCTGTTGTGGAACATCAATGCCCGGGGATTCGCCAAGAAAGGCTGTGATGTCGCCTGTCATATGCAGGATGATAGCGGCAAAATTAATGGCTTTGATCAAACCGGCAAAGCGCCGGGACGGAAATATACCCGCGACGGTGAGACCATCGATATATGGCACTGGAAAAGTGTGCGTATGAATCCGCTGGGGTTGATTGATGATCAGTACATCGACAGTGTAAATGACCCCACAGTGAATGGTGAATGGGGCCGTCATGGGGATAGTAAAACCGGTGGTGGCTATGTTGATAACGTGAATGCCGACAAGACCGGACCTGCTTTTATGAATCGTACACAGGGCAATGTGGATGGCTATACCATTACGCCTTCGCAGAAAACGCCCTTCGTCGATACCTTCAGAGAGGGTGACCGGATTCCAGGCATTATGTCTGAACCCTTTACCGGGTCCCGCGGGGATATCTGGGCGAAAGGGGAGTGGCAGGATGGCCGGTGGACCATCGAAATCAAACGGGCGCTGGTGACAACCGGAGAGAATGCCGGGGTTCAGGATGTTCAGTTCAGTGACCTGAGCAAAGCTTACAGTTTTGGGGTTTCGGTGTTTGATAATTCACAGATTGATCACCTCTACCATGAAGGTGCCTATGATCTGATCTTTAAGTAATAGCATTGATGGTATGACCGGCTTCTCAACAGATGGTCTCTTCTTCCGGCGGGGGAAGAGACCCCGCTTATGTGATGCTACTTATCAGAGGTTAAGCTATGCGTATCACGGTACTTAACGTTTCGGCAAAGCTGGCACTTTCTGGCTTTCTCATTACTGTTATTTTGGCGGCGCTCAGTGCAACCACCCTGATCGGCTTACTCTATTCATCCCATGACCGGGGCTTCAATATCCCGGAGATGGACAGGATTCAGTCACACTACAGTGATTCACGCCTGATAGCGGCGATGAAAGGCCCGATGTATCAATATGTCACCGAGGATGGCGATATTGATGTGATCGCGAAATGGATTGCCGGCGGGGCGAAGAATGATGATTTCTTCAAAGATGAGGTGATGTATATCCTCAGTGAGGACTGTCAGAAGTGCCATAGTCGCAACTCGCAGATGAGCAGGGCGATCACCTCTATGCCCTTCAGCAGCTACGAGGATATTGTGCAGTACACCGAAGGGGGCTACAGCTGGACCCAGATGGCAAGAACTGCACATATACATCTGTTTGGCATCGCGGTGTTTCTGGTGATCGTATCGCTGATCATGGCGTACAGCAGTTACCGATCATGGATGAAAAGCCTGTTGATCTCTGCAGGCTGGATCGCCTTGTGGCTGGATATTGGTTCCTGGTGGCTGGCCAGATTCTACAACGGCTTTGCCTATGTTATATCGGTGGCGGGCACTGTTGAGATTGGTGCGGTGTGTGCCATGAGTGGACTCTGTCTGTTGAATCTCTGGTGTCGGCTGCCGGCGATAGTACTTGAGCCTGAAGAACATAGGGCTGAATAACAGCAGCGTGTCGTTGTCTGAACGGCCCGGTTGAAAAAATTGTCTGAGAGGCGTGACCCGGTGAGCCGGGTTGATGCTTTTGCCGGTTTTCGGTTGCGCTGACACTGCTGACGCCCTTTCCCCTCTGTTTTACTGGCTGCTGATGCCTGAGATCATCTTTCATCGTCTAATTTAGCTGAAGTTTCACCGCAAATCGGGTAGGATACGCACCCTTTTTATCGGCCGGTCAGCGAAACGATGGTCGATTTCAGCTAATTTATTGCGTCTCAGGTTAACGTTTATCTATGCAGGTAAAAGATTTTCATTTTGATCTTCCCGACGAGCTGATTGCCCGCTATCCATTAGAAAAGCGCAGCGACAGCCGTTTGTTCTGTGTGGATGGCAACAGCGGTGAGTTTCAGCACCGACAGTTTTTCGAGGTTCTGGATCTGCTGGAACCCGGTGATCTGGTGGTGTTTAACAATACCCGGGTGATTCCCGCACGGATGTTTGGTGAGAAAGCCTCTGGCGGCAAGATCGAGGTGCTGATTGAGCGGGTGCTGGATGAACACTCAGCTCTGGCCCACATCCGTTCCAGCCGGTCGCCCAAGCCGGGTGCCGAGCTGACCCTGGAGGGCGGCCTGAAAGCCACCATGGTGGCCCGCCATGATGATCTGTTTGAGCTTGAGTTTGATCTGGCAGAGGGCCATCTGATTGAAGCGTTAGAACAGTTCGGACACATGCCGCTGCCCCCCTATATGAAACGGGAAGATGAACTTTCTGACCGGGAACGCTATCAGACGGTGTATAACGAGAAACCGGGGGCGGTGGCCGCACCGACAGCGGGGCTGCATTTCGATGATGCACTGTTAGCCAGTCTGGAAGAAAAGGGTGTTAATAAAGCTTTCGTGACCCTGCATGTGGGCGCAGGTACCTTCCGGCCGGTCAAGGTCGAGAATATTCAGGATCACAAGATGCATGCTGAATATATCGAAGTGCCGGAAGCGGTGTGTCAGGCGGTGCGTGACACCAAAGCCCGGGGCAACCGGGTGCTGGCGGTGGGTACGACCTCGGTACGCTGTCTGGAAACGGCCAGTCAGACGGGTGAGATTCAGCCGTTTTTTGGTGATACCGATATCTTTATCTTTCCCGGCTATCGGTTTCGCACCGTGGATCTGCTGATCACCAACTTCCATCTGCCGGAGTCGACCCTGCTGATGCTGGTGTCGGCGTTTGCCGGTTATGAACAGATGATGGCGGCGTATAAAGAGGCGGTGGCGCAGCGCTATCGTTTCTTCAGTTATGGCGATGCGATGTTTTTGTCGAAAAAGACCCGCCACAATGGCGCGGACTGAACCGAAAAGCAGTGATGAGCCTTTAATTTATATTATTCAGCCTTATATAGGGAGAAGACCGCAAAACTCCCCAGGCGAAACCTGAGTTCAGGTAACTTATTTAGGACCGATTGTGACCAGAGAATGTTTTATGACGTTTGAGCGTCTGGCGACCGATGGCAAGGCCCGGCGCGGCCGCTTAAGCTTTCCCCGGGGGGATGTCGAGACGCCGGCGTTTATGCCAGTGGGGACTTATGGCTCGGTGAAGGGGATGTTGCCGAAAGATATTGAGGCGATCGGTGCGCAGATCATTCTTGGTAACACCTTTCATCTGATGTTGCGCCCCGGTACCGAGGTCGTCAAAGCCCACGGTGATCTGCATGACTTTATGAACTGGAAAGGCCCGATTCTGACCGACTCCGGTGGTTTTCAGGTGTTCAGTCTGGGGGCGATGCGCAAGATTACCGAAGCGGGGGTACATTTCCAATCGCCGGTGAATGGCTCCAGAGTGTTCATGGGGCCGGAAGAGTCGATGCAGGTTCAGCGCGACCTGGGCTCTGATATCGTGATGATCTTCGATGAATGTACCCCATACCCAGCCACTGAAATTGAAGCCGCGGATTCGATGCGGCTCTCTCTGCGCTGGGCGAAACGGTCTAAAGAAGCCCATGGTGACAGTCCGTCGGCTCTGTTTGGTATCGTGCAGGGGGGGATGTATCCGCACCTGCGGGATGAGTCGATCGAGGGACTGAATGAGATCGGCTTTGATGGTTATGCCATTGGTGGTTTGTCAGTGGGCGAGCCGAAAGAGGAGATGGTGAAGGTGCTGGATCATCTGGCGTATAAGATGCCAGAGGATAAACCCCGCTACCTGATGGGGGTGGGTAAGCCCGAGGATATTGTCGAAGGTGTGCGCCGTGGTGTGGATATGTTTGACTGCGTGATGCCGACCCGCAACGCCCGTAACGGTCACCTGTTTACCCGTCACGGGGTGGTGAAGCTGCGAAACTCCGCCAATAAAACCGATACCCGGCCATTAGATGAACAGTGCAGTTGCTATACCTGTCAGAATTTCAGCCGTGCTTATCTGCACCATCTTGATAAGTGCAAGGAGATCGTCGGTTCGCAGCTGAACACTATCCACAACCTGCACTATTATCAGGAACTTATGGCTGGATTGCGTCAGGCGATTGAACAGGGTAAATTGGACGACTTTGTTGACCAGTTCTACCATTTAAAGGGGATGGAAACACCGCCTCTTGATAATGAGATTTGACTTTAATTTATTGATTTTAATAAGTATTAGGAGAAGCCTTGATGAGCTTTTTTATCTCTCCAGCTTACGCTGAAGCAGCCGCCGCACCGGGTGGTTTAGATCCAAGTATGTTCAACCTGATCTTTCTGGTTGGCTTCGGTGTCATTTTTTACATGTTTATGTGGCGTCCACAGGCCAAGCGTGCCAAAGAGCATAAAGCACTGCTGAGCGGACTGAGTAAAGGTGATGAAGTGATCACCGCCGGTGGTCTGATCGGTAAGGTTGTACGTCTTAATGAAGACTACGTGGTATTAAGCGTGAATGACACGACTGAGCTGACTTTCCAGAAAACTCATGTCAGTGCTGCGCTGCCAAAAGGCACCATTAAGCAGATCTAGTAACAAATCCATAACCAAACGCCACTATCGTGGCGTTGTTTTTATGTGATTAGAGCTGAGATGGCGCAGGCTGTCGTTTGCGCTGGTTAAAACGTTAAAATCTAAACATTGGTGCCCGGTCAGAGACAAACGTTTGCAGGCATAAGCGTTTGATCTGATAGCCGGGCTAGTTAGGGACAGAGCGCCATGCTCAATAAATATCCACTGTGGAAAAATGCGCTGATCGTGCTGGTACTGCTGGTTTGTGGTCTTTATGCCGCGCCCAACCTTTTTCCCGACGATTATGCTGTTCAGCTTTCCGGTACCCGGGAATCAAATGTAGTCAATCAGCCGTTGCTGGATCAGATGACAGAGGTCTTGCAGCAGGCCAATATCAACGTTAAAGGTGAAGAGCTGACAGAACAGGGCGGTCTGATTCGTTTCAAAGACAGCCGCACTCAGCTTGAGGCAAAAGAGGTTATCAGCCGTACGCTGGGTGATAAGTATATTGTGGCCCTCAACCTGGCGCCAACCACGCCGGAGTGGCTCAGATCGATTGGTGCAGGCCCGATGAAACTGGGGCTCGACCTGCGCGGTGGTGTGCACTTCCTGCTGGAAGTGGATATGGTGTCCGCAGTGGCACAGCGTCTGGATGTCTATGTCAGTGAGATTAAAACCAAGCTGCGTACCGAGAAACTGCGTTATCGCTCGGTAGAGCATCGTGAAGATGGCAGTCTGGAACTGAAGTTCTCAGCGGCCGATGTGCGCGATCAGGCGGCGACCCTGCTGCGTAAAGATTATTCCGAATTTCTCATCAACACCGAGGACAGGGATGACGCTTTCTACCTCTCCATTACTCTGGTGGAGAGCAAGGTTCGTGAGATCGAAGACTATGCCATCAAGCAGAACCTGACCACCCTGCGTAACCGGGTGAATGAGTTGGGTGTTGCCGAGCCGCTGGTGCAGCGTCAGGGACGTAACCGTATCGTGGTTCAGCTGCCGGGTATTCAGGATGCCGCTGCGGCGAAACGGATTATCGGTAAGACTGCGAACCTTGAGTTCCGTCTGGAAGCGAAAACCGATGCCCCCCGGGTGACCACTGAAACCTATGAGTTCCGTAATGAGAACCGTGAAGCGACCCTGGAAAAAGATGTCATCATCACCGGTTCCAGCGTGTCTAACGCCCAGTCATCCTTCGATGAAAATGGTCAGCCGCAGGTGAATATCACTCTGGACGCCAAAGGTGGCCAGCTGATGAACCGTACCACCCGTAACGCGATCAAGCGGCGTATGGCGGTGCTGTTTGTTGAACATAAGAGCCGTACCCTCTCTGAAACCGTCGATGGTGAGCAGGTGACCAAGCGGATCCCCTATGTCGAGAAGAAGATTATCTCACTGGCAACCATTCAGAGTATTCTGGGAAACCAGTTCCGTATAACCGGACTGGACAGCGCTACAGAGTCCTCTGAGCTGGCGTTGCTGCTGCGGGCCGGTGCGCTGGCGGCACCTATCTACTTTGTCGAGGAGCGTACTGTCGGTCCGAGCCTGGGTGAGCAGAACATTGAGCTGGGGATGATGTCGGTGCAGATCGGTTTTGCCCTGGTGCTGCTGTTTATGCTGGCGTACTACCGGGTATTTGGTCTGCTGGCCAATATTGCCCTGACGCTTAACCTGGTGATGCTGCTGGCAGTGATGTCGATTCTGTCGGCAACCCTGACTCTGCCGGGGATCGCGGGTATCGTACTGACCGTGGGGATGGCGGTGGATGCTAACGTACTGATTTTCTCGCGAATACGGGAGGAGCTGAAAAATGGTATGCCTCCACAGTCGGCGATCAACGCCGGTTTTGACCGCGCATTCTCCACCATATTTGACGCCAACATTACCACTCTGCTGGCTGCGGTGATTCTGTTCGCGATGGGCTCCGGCCCGGTGAAAGGGTTCGCGATCACCCTGTCGGTCGGCATCCTGACCTCCATGTTCACCGCGATCATGGTTACCCGGATGCTGGTTAATCTGGCCTACGGCGGTCGTACGCTGAAGAAACTGTCGATCTGACGGAGTAGAGTAAGATGACGACTGAAAAAATTTATAACTTTATGGGGCTGCGAAAAATCGCTGCTGCATTTTCGATCACCCTGTTGCTGATCTCGGTTGCTTCGCTGGCGGTCAACGGGCTTAAGTTCGGTCTTGATTTCACCGGTGGTTCACTGATCGAAGTGGGATATCAGCAGGAGCCAGACCTCAACGGCATCCGCGATAAGCTGAAGAATGCCGGCTATGAAGATGCTATTGTGCAAACCTTTGGCTCTCCCGTCGATATTCTGATCCGCATGGGCGTAGCTCACGATCCGAAACTGGGAGATATGGTTCTTCAGACGCTGCAGAGCGGTGAGGCTCAAGAACTGACCCTGCGCCGTAACGAGTATGTGGGTGCTCAGGTGGGGGAAGAGCTGCGTGAACAGGGCGGCCTGGGGATGTTGCTGGCGCTGTTTATGGTGATGGTCTATGTCGCCTTCCGCTTTCAGCTGAAGTTCTCTGTGGGTGCGGTGACCGCTCTGGCCCATGACGTGCTGATTGTGCTGGGCTTCTTCTCCGTGCTGCAACTGGACTTTGATCTGACCGTGCTGGCCGCCATTCTGGCGGTAATCGGTTACTCGCTTAACGATACCATTGTCGTGTCGGACCGTATCCGTGAGAACTTCCGCCGGATGCGTAAGAGCGAGCCGATTGAGATTATGAACGTCTCCCTGAGTCAGACCCTGGGTCGTACGCTGGTCACCTCTCTGACCACCCTGCTGGTGCTGGTGGCGCTGGCGGTGTTTGGTGGTGAGATGATCTTTGGCTTTGCGGTTGCGTTGCTGGTGGGTGTCTTTATCGGTACCTACTCCTCTATCTATGTGGCGGCGAACATCCTGATTATGCTGGGCATCTGTAAAGAGGATCTGATCCCGCCAGAGAAGCCGGATGGTGATGAGATCGACGAAATGCCATAAATTGCATTTTGTAGTGTTAAAAAAACCGGCTATCAGCCGGTTTTTTGTTAACTGGTCCGGCCACCTCCGGGTTACCGGTTTGCAACTGGTTGACTAAACTGCAGGAACAGGAAAACGCTCCAGATTCAGTAATGGTTGGAGTATAGTTATTCAAAACGGATATAACAGAAGATGATTAATGTCTGATTCAAAGCACTTTTCTGAAGACCCTTATGCCGACCGCGAAGCGGAAAAATATGATCGCCCGATAGCCAGCCGGGAGCTGATTATGCAGCTGCTGGCTGAGCAGGGTGAACCGCTTACCCGTCCCCAGTTGGAAAATTTACTGAACATAGAGGATGAAGATTCCGCCGAAGCACTGCGCCGCCGTTTAAGAGCGATGGAGCGGGATGGCCAACTGATGCGCAACCGCAAAGCCCAGTATGTGCTGCTGAGTAAGCTGGATCTGGTGGCCGGACGCATTATGGGGCATCGGGATGGTTTTGGCTTTCTGGTTCCGGACGAAGGCGGCGATGATATCTTTCTCTCGGCGCGGGAGATGCGTCAGGTGTTTGATGGCGACCGGGTGTTGGTGCGGGCCACCGGTGAAGACCGTAAAGGGCGGGTCGAGGGGGCGATTGTCGAAGTCCTGGAGCGCAAAACCCGCAAGCTGGTAGGGCGTTTTCATGGTCATGGTGGGTTCGGTTATATGACCCCGGAAAACCAGCGCATCACCAATGATATTCAGATTCTGCCCGACCCTGATAGCGGTCTGGAGTATAAACAGGGGCAACTGGTGGTGGTTGAACTGATCACGCCGCCATCGAAGCGTGCCAAAGCCACTGCGCGGGTCACCGAGGTGCTGGGTGATCATATGGCACCGGGAATGGAGATCAAGGTTGCCATCCATAACTATGATATCCCTAACGAATGGACCGATGCGATCCGTCAGGAGGTCAGCGAGTTTGGCCCCGAGGTGCCCGATTCCGCCGTCGAGAACCGCATCGATCTGCGTGATCTGCCTCTGGTAACCATTGATGGTGAGGATGCCAAAGATTTTGATGATGCGGTCTACTGTGAGCCGAAACGCGCCGGTGGCTGGCGGCTGTGGGTCGCCATCGCCGATGTGTCATCCTATGTTCATCCCGGTAGTCAGCTGGATATTGAGGCGCATAAACGGGGTAACTCGGTGTATTTCCCCGAGTTTGTGGTGCCGATGTTGCCGGAGATGTTGTCCAACGGGCTGTGCTCGCTGAACCCCGATGTGAACCGGCTGGCGATGGTGTGTGAGATGACCATCAGCGCCAGTGGTAATCTTAGTGAATATACGTTCTACGAGGCGGTGATCCGCTCCAAAGCACGACTGACCTACACCAAGGTGGGGGCGATGCTGGAGGAGCCGGATTCCGATTTCGGTGCCGCGATGCGTCAGCAGTATGCTGAGGTGCTGCCCCATATCGAAGATCTGCATGAGCTGTACTGTACCCTGCGCAAGGCCCGGGAGGAGCGGGGTGCGATCGACTTTGAAACCACCGAAACACGAATTCTGTTCAGCGAAGAGCGTAAGATCGAGAAGATCGTTCCGGTGGTGCGCAACGATGCCCATAAGATTATTGAAGAGTGTATGTTGTGTGCCAACGTTGCTTCCGCGCAGATGTTGCAGAAGCTGAAACAGCCCGCGCTGTTCCGGGTGCATGATGGCCCGAAAGAGTCGAAGTTGCAGGCGCTGCGTACCTATCTCGGGCCGCTGGGCTTGAGTCTGGGGGGCGGCGATGAGCCAACCCCGCCAGACTATCAGGCGCTGTCTGAGTCGCTGGAAGGACGGATCGATAAACATGTTATTCAGGTGATGATGCTGCGTTCAATGTCGCAGGCGGTTTACAGTCCTGAGCATAAGGGGCATTTTGGTCTGAACTATCCGGCCTATACCCATTTCACCTCGCCGATTCGCCGCTACCCTGATCTGCTGGTGCACCGGGCGATTCGCGGGCTGATCCACTCCGATAGTGATAGCCGGCATATCACCCGGCCAGCCAACTTCCGTCCTGATAAGCGTTTTATGCACCGCTACACCATGGAACAGATGGTTGAGTTAGGTGAACACTGCTCGATGACCGAGCGGCGTGCCGATGATGCCACCCGGGATGTGATGGCCTGGCTGAAATGTGAGTATATGCAGGACTGTGTCGGCGAGGAGTTCAGTGGGGTTATCTCTGCGGTGACCGGCTTTGGTGTGTTTGTTGAGCTGGAGGAGGTCTATGTTGAAGGCCTGATCCATATCTCGGCGCTGCCGGGGGACTATTACCACTACGATGCTGCCCTGCAGCGTCTCTATGGTGAGCGTAGCGGAAAGTCCTTCCGTCTCGGTGACCGGGTGCAGGTGCTGGTGGCCAGAGTGGATCTGGATGACCGCAAGATCGATTTTGATCTGGTGAAAAAACTCGATGCGGCGGACAAACAGGGCGTCGGGACCGGCGAGTCAGGTGATAATACAAAGCCTGAACCAAAGAAGTTGAGTAAGCGCGAGCTGCTACGCTCCGGAAAGATTGCCATGGCTGAGCTGGAAAGTCGCCAGGGGCGCAGACCTTCGGGTAGCCGTCACTCAGACAAGTCAGGATCAGGCCGCGCCGAGCCGGAAAGAACGGGGTCCGCCCGCCCTAAACGCTCATCTTCACGAAAAGGGGCTGAGAGCGAAACACCCTGGGGTGGTGCGGCAGATCGGAAAGCCTCGGCTAAGCCCTCCCGTAAACGCGCAACTGAGCCGAAAGCGGGGCAGGGGTCGCGGCAAAAGTTAGAGGCGAAGCCGGGTAATCCAGGTGGCGCACGATTAAGCGAATCTGAACTGGAAGTGATCCGGTTATCCAGAAAACCCTCAAAAGGCCTGAGCAACCGGGCTAAAAAACGGAAGTTGAAGAAGTTGCGGGGTAAAACGTCACGTAAATAACACGCTTCAGGCTGAAGCGTAGTGATGGCGGTTATCGATTGAAACGCAGCGAGTCTTTCACACCGAGAGGGGACGGCCTGTTGCTGGTGGGTGGCGGTGGTTGCGATTCTGGCGTGGCGTTATTGAAACAGCAGTCCTGTGTTCTATTACAGACACCTGTGTCGCTGTATCATTTGCTTGTTTGAAACCCAGGTACTGTCAAGTCTGACGGGGTATATTAGGGTGTTCTAATTTCTTGTTTTGGAAAGATTTTATTTTAATTGCTTGATTTAAAGTGGGTTATTTTGAAACCAGTAACAATATACTATTATAATCTCTTTTTGTTTGAATAATGGTGGTTATCTGGCCATACTTCATGCGGATTAAAATTCAATCTATGTTGCTGTTTATAAACTAATATCATGTGTAGCAATGGACGCTCACTCTCCTGCAAGGTTGCCAGGCGGAGACTCCTCAGGATGAGGTCGAGGGGGAACCATGGAAAACAAAAAAATGATCCGTGCTATTGCTGCTGCGGGTTTCTGTTCTGTATTGCTCTGTTCTGCCCCGGCCCAGGCCGAGGATCTTCTCCAGCTCTATCAGGCGGCACTGGACGGTGACCCGCAACTCCGCTCCGCCCAGTTTGACCATCAGGCCAGTCAGGAAGTGATCACTCAGGCCTGGGCGGGCTACCGGCCTTCAGTCAATTTTGACTATCAGAAGGTTGAAAACAAACAGAAAATTATCAGTAGTGATAATACAGTGTATCAGGGGGGCGATACCTCATTCCCCTCTACCGCCTGGTCCCTGACGATTAGTCAGCCCATTTTCCGCTATGCCAACTATATTCGTATCGGTCAGGCCAAAACGGAACTGCGTCAGGCTGATGCGGAGCTGATCAGTGCACAACAGGACCTTATGCTGCGGGTGTCAGAAGCCTATATGCAGGCCCTGGCCGCCAGAGATGAGCTGGGCTTTTTACAGGCCGAGCTGAATGCTGCCCAGCGACAGCTTGAGCAAGCGCGGGGGCGTGAAAACGCTGCGGTCGGGCGTAAGGTGGATCGCTATGATGCGGAGGCCCGGGTGGCTTCTGTGGAGGCGGATTATGCTGCCGCGGATATCGCCCTGCGGGACGCCTATGAAGCGCTTTACGAGATGACTGGCAGGGATTTCTCAGCACTGTCGGCGTTGCGTTCAAGTATCGACCTGTCCCTACCGTTTCCTGCTGATGAACAGTACTGGTTGCAAAGTGCTATCACCAATAATCCGGCCCTGGTGGCTCAGCGTGAAGCGGTGGATGTCGCCCGTCAGGAAGTGAAACGTCAGAATGCCGGTCACTTTCCTACACTGGATGCTGAGTTCAGGAATCACTACGAGGATGTTGGCGGCTCGCTGTTTGGTGGGGCCAGTGAGGTTGAAACGCAGGAGTTAACCCTGCGCTTCAATCTGCCAATCTACTCCGGTGGCTCAGTGAGTTCGCAGAAGCGTGAGGCGGTTGCCCGCTATCACAGTGCCGAAGAGGAGCTGATCCGGATTATGCGGGATGCCCGTCGCCAATCCAAAGAGACTTACTGGGGAGTGGTGAATGCGGTCAAACGTGTTAAAGCGCTGCAACAAGCGGTTAACGCACAGCAGGCGACCCTTGATCTGCGCCGTGAATCCTACAAAGCACGTATAGAAACAGCGATCAGTGTACTGGATGCTGAGAGGGATCTGTATTCCGCCAAACGGGACCTGTCCCGCGCCAAATATGATTATCTGATCAACGGCTTGCGTCTTAAGGCGCTGGTGGGTGTGTTGACTCAGGATGACCTGATCCTTGTCAATAACTGGTTGAAAAGCTAACTCAGTTAGCCGTTTTTCTGTTTTTGCCTGATTTCCAGGTAAGGGCATAGCATATGTTTTATAACGCGGGGGCGTTGCTGTGAACAATTTCTTTGGTAAGGGCAAAAGCAAGAAGGCGCGCAAAGCGTCGAAGCAGAAGCAGAAGCTGCAGCTGGAGGCGCTGGAAAACCGGGTACTGCTTTCCGCGGATCTGGGTATTGTTGCCAGTGATCTGCAGCAACCGGGTAGCGCAGATGTTATTGCCTCAGAACTGCAGCCGGAGGTGGCAGGCAGCGCTGAGTTTGAACCTGAAACCATCGCCGTTGACAGTTCCCTGACCCGCCTGGCTGACACGCTGGTTAAGGCGAACAGTAGTGCCGGGGTAAACGCTGAAGCGCTTCCATCAGGAGACGATACTGCAGAAAATCCGGCGGCCGATGAACCGTCTGATGACTCAGCCCCCGAAGCCGACGCAGCGCAATCGGATGATGCGGATAGTGTCTCGAAGGATGCCGAATCTGCTGACGCCACTGATGTCGCGCTGTCCCCCGCAGCGCTCTATCTGGCACAGCAAGTTCAGGCGAAAGAGATTGTTATTGTTGATGCCAGCGTCCCTCAGATCGAGTCGGTTATCAATGAGCTGTTTAATCGTCCTGAAAGTGATCTGCAGCAGGTAATGAATACGGTCAGTAACGGCGATGTGATGCAGCCGTTGCCAGTGTCTGACGCTGAACAGGACGAGAGTGCTGCAGAAAATCCGGCCAGCCTCATAGGTCTGTCTGTCGACGATCAGGTGCGCTTTAATGCCGGGCGTGAAGTCAAGGTTTTTGTCCTGGATTCTACTCAGGATGGTATCGCTCAGATCAGCTCAATCCTCGACTATTTTGACCAGGTGGCGGCTATTCATCTACTCAGTCATGGTGCAGCAGGTGCCCTGTTTCTGGGGAATGCCCAGCTGAACAGCCAGCAACTGCGGCAGAATCAGCAACAGATTAAACGCTGGGGCAATGCCCTGAGCGCCGATGGTGATCTGCTGTTGTACGGCTGTGATGTGGCCGAGGGTGTTGAGGGGGTTCAGTTTATCGAACAACTGTCTCTGATAACCGGGGCGGATGTTGCGGCATCGGATGATGATACCGGGAATGCCCCGGGTGCCGACTGGGATCTGGAGCAGCACACAGGGCAGATTGAAGCGACGAGCCTGAGCAGTGAGGTAATGCGCGGGGTATTGGCGACAACGCCCACCACCGGTAATGATATTCTGACTAACCCGACCGGGACTATCAAGGGGCTGGCGGGGAATGATACTTATGATTTCAATACGCTGCCTGTCAGTAAAGTGACGGTGTCCGAGGTTAAGAATGAGGGAACCGATACCCTCGATCTGTCCGGTATCAGTGCGAATCTGACTATCACCATCAAAAAAGATCAGGTCGTTGAGGTAAAAAATTCCTCCGGTACGGTGATGATTACCGCCAGTTATATTGAGAATATTATCGGCGGTTCCGGTAATGACACCTTCTATGTGCAGAAAGGGGCGGAGCTGAAAGGCTATCTGGATGGTGGGGCCGGGACGAATACACTGAGTTACACCGATCCCGACGCCGGGCTGATATCAGATAAAAGCTATACCGGAGCGGTGCTGGTTGATTTCGGCAGCAATGCTGATCAGAACGGTAAGGCAACCGCAATCGATAGTTTTGCCCTTGATGGTATGCTTAATATTGATGCCGTGGTTGGCGGCAAAACCACCGATTTCCTTAAAGGGGGCAGTGGTGCCGATGACCTCTCCGGTGGCAAAGGGGATGATGCGTTAAGCGGTAACGCCGGTATCGATACTCTGCGGGGAGATGCCGGGGATGACTGGCTTGACGGTGGCGCGGCGACCGATACTGTTGAAGGTGGCGCAGGCAATGATACCCTGCTGGCGAGTGCTGGTGGCGATGATCTCAGCGGTGGTAGTGGTGATGATATATACCAGTTCAGCGATGCCGCGGACTGGAATGGTACCCGCGTAACTGAAAGCGCCAGTGGCGGAACCGATAGCCTGGATTTCAGCCTTGTCAGTGCCGATCTCACCTTTACCCTGAATGATATGGCGGCGACCGGTGCCACCATCTCGGCCACCGGAAAAACCGTATCGGCGGTGAAACAGGTGGAAAAACTGATCGCCGGCAGTGCGATTAATAACTTCAATTTCCAGAATAGCTGGGCCGATCAACTGCTGATTGAGGCGACGGAGACGGCGACGGTTAATCTAAACTTCAGTGCGGTAACCAGCGATCTTTACTTTACCTTCCGGGCGGACGGTTCCGTCGAAATAGCCGATACGGCTAACCGCAGTGGCGGACACCGGGTGATCGTCGCCAATGCGGATACCATTACCGGTGGAGCAGGCACGAATACCTTTATCTTTGAAAAGGGCGCCAGTTTTAGTGGTGATATTACCGGCGGCGCAGCGACCAATATTATCGACTACAGTCGCTTTGGTGTGGCGATTGACCTGAAAACCAATACCGCACCGCCCGGTATAAGCGGAGTGGTAAGCGGTAGTTTTGAGATCATTGGCAGTGTGAAACAGGATCTGCTGGTGGCTGATGCCGCGGGACAGAGTCTTTCCGGTGGGCGTGGTGATGATTATCTGATCGGAGGTGCTCAGGCAGACACGCTGTCTGGCGGAAGCGGTGATGACACGTTCAGCGGTGGTGCTGGCAGCGACAGCTTTGATGGTGGCAAGGGCGATGACCGTTACTATTTCAGCGATGGCTGGGGCCAGGATAGCGGTATTACTGAAGGGGTTAACGGCGGCGCAGATACGATCAGTTTTGCCGGAATGGATGCCGTTGCGGCGACGGCTGATCTGGCTGCAGTGGATGCGATTCTGGCGGTTACTCAGGATCTGACCTTCAGCTTTGATGCCGGTGCACTGGCGGTAGCGGATACCGCCAGCAACACACTGGCGGTTGCCGCAACCAGTATGCCTTATATTGAGAGTCTGCTGGGCGGTAGCGGTAATAACCGCTATGAGTTCCGCAACAACTGGTGGCAGGGTGGCAGTCGCAGTATCAGTCTGGATGATACCGCGTCGGCTAACGGTACACTGGATTTCTCTGCGGTGACTACCGACCTGAAGTTTGTCATCAGCGATGATAATGGTGTCACTCTGGTGACGGTGACCACAGTGGTCAATGATGTCGTCTATAGCGTCACAGCCCGGGGGGTAGAAAACCTGATTGGCGGCCAGGGCGATAACCAGTACCTTTTTGCCGCGGGTGCCAGTCTGTCGGGCAACCTGACCGGTTTCTCGGCAACCGGCACGGCAACCCTTGATTTCTCTGATTATGATGAAGCGGTGGCAGTCGATCTGACAGCGGCAACCGCCACCGCGGTGGCCGATATCAATCAAAAACTGGTGGGCGGCACGCTGAGCAATATTAACCACCTGACGGGCAGCGACTATGACGATAGCCTCAGCGGTGATGGCGGAGCCAACACGCTGGCGGGTGGGGCTGGTGACGATACCCTGAAAGGGGCTGGTGGTGCCGATATCCTGATCGGAGGAACTGGCAGTGACAGTCTCGAGGGCGGGATCGGTGATGATACCTATCAGGTCGACAGTCAATGGGGCAAGCTGGATATCGGCCTGTCACCGACTCAGACCGATACCATCAGTGACAGTAGTGGCAGTAATACTCTTGATCTGACGGCGATCAGCAAAGATCTGAAGCTGACTTTCAGCGATGATGCAACAAGCGGAACCAATCTATCGATTGCCGTTGCGCTGGGGGGCCCGCTGAGCAATAAAATACAGCTCAATCAGGCCGGCAGCGGCTGGACCATTAATCGCCATAGCAGTGCAGGTGACGATACCGTCATCGTCAACGACGGGGTCACCTTTGATGGCACGCTGAACACCGGCGGCGGCCAGGATCTGCTGGACTATTTTAATGGCAGTGATATCAGCGGTGGTTATAAATCCTCTGTCAGCGTTGATCTGGAAAACGGCACGGCCACCGGTTTCACCGCTGTCTCCGGTATTGAAGATATCTACGGATCATTCAGCGGCGGGGCCGACTCACTCACCGGCGATGCCGGCGATAACCATTTCTATGTTGGCACCTGGGGCGAGCTGGATGGCGACGCCGGCCGTCAGCATAGTATTGATGGTGGCAGTGATGGCAACGATACGGTCAGCTTTATTACCTATGACCAGAGTGATTTTGCGATTGTCGCCGATCTGTCTGCAGGCACCGTAACCCATGAGAAAGCGGATACCACGGTTCAGACCCTGGCGGGGCTGGTGGGGATTGAAAATCTTACCGGTGGTGCTGGTGACGATACGCTGATCGGTGATGCACTGGCCAATATTCTCAACGGTGGCGCAGGAGATGACTCGCTACAGGGCGGCGCCGGCGACGATATCTATGTCTTTGATGCCGGTTTTGGTCTGGACAGTGTTATCGATGCTCTGGATGAGGGAGATGATACGCTGGATTTCTCCGCAGTATCCGCGCCGCTGACGTTTAATAACGGACGTGTGGATGCCACAGAAGTGGATCTGAGCAGTGCGCTGACCCATGCCGTCACCGTCACCGATGGCAGCAACACCCTGACCACCGATTTCAATGTCGAACGTTTTGCCGGGGTTAAAGCCGCAGATACCCTGCAACAGGCCAATGTGACCCTGTCGACGGCGGTGCAGGACGATATCATCAGTGGCCTGGAGGCGCTGAAAGCGGTGGTTGATGGTCTCTCCAGCGGTTACACCGAATTCAGTAACCTGATGCAACTGGATCTGCCCCTGATCGGTACCGCACTGGGCGATCTGCTGAAACATGGCGATGGGACTGTGGTCGACTTCACCACGGTGATCGGAGAGCAACTGCAGATCCGTATCGATGCGCTGAAAACGCTGTTCTGGGGTGATGTGGCGGCCACCGTAAACGATGGCAACAGCAGCAATACTGATACCCTGCTGGCGCTGACTGACAGTGGTGGTAATCCCTTATTCCGGATCAGTGAAAATACCCGGCTGCTGGAGTTCGCCACCACCCTTGATCTGTTCCAGAGCACTGAGTCTCTGGGGCTCGATCTGGGTGGTTCACTGAGTACCATTCCCGGATTGACGGTTGATCTTAATCCGGATGTTACCACCACCGGAACCTTTGATTTTGCTTTTGGCGTGCTCCCGGCGGATCCGGCAGTGCCGGACTCCAATCTGAGTTTCCATGTCGCTGACCCGACCCTGAACCTGACGGTGAGCCTGTCGGACAGTGCTATCAATGCCGGGCTGGATTTTGGCATTATTGCGGCCTCGGTCGCTGACGGTTCACTGGCGATGACGCTGGATCTGGGGCTGACAGCTCAGGGAGACCTGAGTGAGCAGATCCTGCTGGATGCGCTGGATAGCGGTGTGCCTGCGGTGAGTCTCGATTCCCTGTTTGCGCTGAAAACCGGGCCGGCCACCGGTATTACCGCTGAACTGCCGGTGTCTGTGGATGTCTCCGGGCTGGGGATCGATCTGCCGACCCTGCCAACGATTGTACTGACAACGCCTGAGTTTCCAACGTTCCCCAGTCTGGCTGATCTGACCGGCCTGTTTGCCAATCTGGACTGGGAACTGCCTGACCTGAGTGAGCTGCTTGATCTGAGTTCCATCAGTATGGATCAGCTGTTTACGATGTTGCGCAGCGGCCTGAGCTATCTGGTGGATAACTTTGATTTCAGTATGCAGATACCGGGTATCAATCTCTCCTTTGATGATATTTTCAAGAATATTCCCGGCCTGGATCTGGGATTACAGAACTTCCTTGACAACCTGCTGGCGCCGCTGGATAGCTTCGATCTGACGTTGGGACTACAGGGGCTGGCGGACTATCTGAATGCCGAACTGGCTAAGCTGCTGCCGGATTTCCCGGCACTGGCCTTGCCGCAGTTTGATTTCGGCTGGGACGGCTTCAGCCTGGATATCGGCTTCGACTTTGATGTTAATCTGGCCGATCTGCTGGCCGCGATGAGCCTGCCGGAACTGGCTCTGGGGTTTGATTTTGATCTGGCGGATCTGGCGGCGTTCCTCGATCTGCCTGCCGGCTTTGACCCGGCGCAGCTGGGCATTACCATGGCGGCTGACGGAACCCTGCTGGTGGATGCCGATCTGGACATCAACCTGGATCTTGAGTTTGCAGTACAGGAATATGTTAAGGCGGTAGCACTGAATAGCGGCCCGTCCGGTCTGGATATTCAGGATTACGCCTTTATCGGGGATGATACTCAGATCGCCATCGAAGCCCGGGCCGGCGGCGAAAACATTGATGTCGAAGCATCGCTGAGCATCAGCGACTCTCTGCCAGCTATCGGGTTCTGGATCGAAGATGGCAGTGCTATTGTCGAGGCTGCGGCCGCTATTGTGTTGCCCCAGGTCAGCAATGGTCGTTATCAGTTGAGTGGCTTTGATATCGCTGATTTCGACTTCAGTGCCGGGGGTGAAGCGAATATCGATCTGCCGATGTTCCTGGGCACCGGCAGCCTGCCGATGGGAGGTTCGCAGGCGGATCTGAACGGCGACGGTTATGCCGATAATGTGTTACATGCAGGGTTTGATTTTGATCTCAGCGGTCTCTCCGGACAGGAGGTGATCGCTCCCAATTTCGCCGGTTTTAATCTGATCGCCTTCCTCAATGATCCGGCCACTATTCTGGCCGGACTGGAAGGGATGTTTGGCGGTATCAAATCGGTAATGGCTGATCAGTTGGGACAGCTTGGGCTGCCCTTTATTGGCGATGTGCTGAAAGACTCCGGCGCCTTTGTCGATCAGCTGCGCGATAGCATGCTGGGGGTTAAAAGCGGAGGTGTTTATGCCAGCGGTTCGCTGGGAAAATCTCTCGAGGATGCCGCGACCAACGGCGATGATGTGATCAGTCTGATCCGCACCGCGATGTTTAATGAGCTGGGTGATTATCTCCAGGTGGCTGCCACCGATACCGATGGCAATCCGCTGTTTGATGAGCTGGGCAATCTGATGTACCGAGATGTTCTCAGTGCCGATGATATCGGTCTGGAGCTGACTCCGGAAGGCGCGCTGACGTTTAACGTACTGCTGGCCGGTAGTGTGTTTGAGGGGCTGGCCGCCTATCGGGTGAGATACAGCGCGGCTGATCCGACGATTATCGAAAAACGCTATCTGGAAGCACCGATCAACTTCGATCTGTCAGCTCCGGGGCTGGGGCTGAAAACCGGGCCGAATGATAAGATTGAGATCAGTCTGGATTACTTCTTTGGGCTGGGATTTGGTCTTGATCAGAGTGGTTTCTTTCTTGACACCGCTGGTGTCACCGAGGCAGGAGAGGAGTTGGGGCTGACCCTGGATGCCTCCCTTAGTGACGGCACCAGCCTGATGGGAACGCTGGGCTTCCTGCAGATGAGCCTGACCGAAGTTGATGACAGTGATGGGAATTCGGGGCTGCGCGGGAAGATTACCATCGACCTGACCGATAATGACGATGATCGTTGGCGGGTAGGCGAGGCGCTGGAGATGGCTGCCCTGATCTCGGCCGATGCCAATGTCGATCTGTTTGCAACGCTGGATATGGACTTTGGTGGCCAGAGTATCTCCCTGCCGGGAGCCCATACTACCGTCCATTACGATCAGGAACTGGCGAATATTAGCTGGAGTACCGGCAGCAGCTTCAGTGCCAGCTTCTTTGAAGCACCACAGGTGGTGTTGGAAGATGTCACCATCGATGTCGGTGATCTGTTCAGTGGCTTTATCGGTCCGATCGCGCTGGAGCTGGACCCGTTCCTGGGTAAGGATTCCGAGTTACGTCGGGTGATTGATATTCTCACCACCGATGTGGATCTGGGCGTTGCCAAACTCAATCTGCTGGATATCGCCGTAATCGCTATGAATGCCAAGAGTCCGGGCACCGGCGATACCCTGAGAACCACCATTACCGCACTGAAAGCGGTATCTGATTTCATCACTCTGGCGTCGGAAGCGGCCCAGAGTAATACCCCGATTGAAGTGAACTTTGGTACGTTCGAACTGGGCGGAAGTCTGGTTACCTCAGACAGCACTGCCATCGCCACGACGGATTTCAATCAGAAAGGGACCCAACAGAACTCTACCGATGCGGTAAATAACAGCAGCGCTTCGGCGTCACAGAAAAAACTGGTCACCCAGTTGGGTAGTTCTCCCGGCTCGATCATGTTCCCGATTATGTACGACCCGATGACGGCGATCGGATTGCTGCTTGGCAAAGATGTTGATCTGTTTATCTACGATACTCCAGATATCGATTTCCTGGTGGAATATGAGCAGTCCTTCCCGATCTTTACCGGCCTGAATGCGGTCATCAAGGGATCACTGGAAGCTTACAGTGACTTCTTCTTCGGCTTTGATACCACCGGCATCCGTAGCTGGTTTACTAAATTCGAAGCATCGGATTATGATTTTGATGCGGCGGTTGGGAATCTTGGCGATATATTTGATGGTTTCTTTATCGCCGACTGGGCCGTCAGCGATACCGGTGTTCTGCAGGAAAACAATGATATTCCTGAGGTAGTGCTGAACGTGACCTTTGCGGCCGGAGCGGCGTTGGGGATTGGTGGTCTGGTAGAAGCGGGTGTACTGGGGGGGATTGAAGCGCAGATCGGCCTGAACCTGCATGATCTGCCAAAGTCCGGCACCGGGGGAGAGAATCAGCCGCCGGCAATCTATGACGGCAAGATCCGCTTCGATGAGATCGGCACCATTATTCAGCACAACCCCCTCTGTTTGTTTGATATGGAGGGGGCGATCAAAGCGTTCCTGGAAGCCTACCTGTGGGTCGGGGTGAAGGTGTTCGGCTCAAAAATTACTCTGTTTGAGGCGAGTAAGCGTTTTGTCGAGGTCACCCTGGCGACCTTTGAATGGACCTGTCCCGAGTTTCCGGATCCGGAAGTGGCAACCATTCAGAATGGCGTGATGACTCTGGCCTATAAAGACGCTGATGGTAATCGTGCCGCGCAGGAACAGTACACCGTCACCATGGCCGATGTTGATCTGACCAATGACAGTGTGGATAACCCGGTTGCGATGATCATGGTTACCGGTAATGGCCATACCGAGTATTTCGACCCGAATCTGGTGACTAAGATTGTCTCCAGCGGTACCGATGGCCAGGATATTTTCGAAATCGATAGCAGTATTGATGCGGATCTTGAGATCCATGGGGCGGGTGGCGATGATTACATCATTATCACGGGTAAGCAGAATGACAACCGCAGCCGTAAGCTGTTTGGCGAGGATGGCAATGATACCCTGATCGGTACCGATATGGCCGATACTATCGACGGCGGCAGCGGTAACGACAATATCCGTTCAAAGAAAGGGGTCGATATCCTCTATGGCGGCAGCGGTGATGACTTTATCTGGGCCGAAGGGGATAGCGTTGGCACCACCGGACTCACCGCTGGTTTCTCGAACTATATCGATGCCGGAGACGGGGCTGACCGGGTGCTGGGCGGTGATGGTGCGGACAGGATTATTACCGGTGCCGGTGATGACACCATCGATGCCGGTGCTGGCGCCGATAATATCGATAGCGGAGATGGCAACGACTATATCGATGCCGGAACCGGGGCCGATATTATTGTTGCGGGGGCCGGAGACGATGGTCTCAACTGGGAAACCGGAGATGGCGCCGACAGTTTTGCCGGGGGCAGTGGTACCGACGAGATCTTTATGGCCGGCTATCAGATCAATCCCGAGCAGTTTTATGAGACCGATACCAGCAACTACATTGTTGATGATGCTCAGACCGATACGGTGCAGGTGAGTGATGCCGCAGGCAACACTAATATCGCCTGGCAGCACGGTAGTGATGCTGCAGTAACCCTGACCAGCAGCGGTGTCGAAACCCTGAGTCTGGACACTGGCCGGGGAGCCGATGATATTTACGTCGGCAACCTGAAAAATACCCCGACTGACAGTGTTAAGGTCAGTACCGGCACCACCCGGACTCTGGTGACAGAGAGTCGCACCGTTAAGGTTCGAAATGCTGACGGTGATCTGGTGGATGGCAGTGAAACCCAGGACTTCAAGATTCTGCAGGTCAGTGATGATAATGCCATCGATACGGTACACGTAGAGGGGACTGAGAGTGCCGATAACTATCTGGTCAGTACGGTGGAATCGACCGGCATTGACGGTGAAGCACAAACCGCGATCCGCTACGAACAGCTTGATGGGGGCAGCGATGTGGCGGGTAATCCGACCAGCCATGTCATTGTTGATGTTTACGACCTTGAAGCCAGCGACCAGAGCAAGCTGGAAACCCTGGGCGGCGACGACAGCATTGATGCTCAGGGGGTGACTCAGCAACTGGTGTCGGAGCTGTTCCTGGATGGCGGTGCAGATAACGATACGATTGTCGGTTCCAGTCTGGCGGGAACTTCAGATGTGATTGTCGGTGGTACCGGCTCAGACCGGCTGACCGGGGCGGTAGGGGTTGATAAGTTTTACGAGCAGAGCGTGATCGGCGATAGCAATAATGCCGGTGATGTGGATGTGCTGGTGGAGACCCGCGATGCCTACTTTACCCTGAGTGATAATCTGCTGGTGATCGATGATTCCGCTCTGTCGAATCAGTATGGCAATGAAACTGAAATTTTTGCCCAGATTTTCGAAAACGTGGAGCTGACAGGGCTCGACAGTGCCAACCGTTTTGAACTGACCAACTGGTCCGGCGGCGGTATTCTCGACGGTGGAAAAGGGGGGGACAGCTACACCTTAGAACTGGCGCAACTGGCGAATGGACGTCAGTACCTGAATATTAATGATACCGGAGCCAGCGGCACCGATACGCTGCTGTACAGCGGAAGCGCAGGTAAGGACACTATTCAGCTGGATACTGTGTACAAGCGTGATGAAGATGTTGATAAGCGTTTTACCGATAACCGCTGGGACAGCTACGGTGATCATGGAGACGGATTGCTGATCGCTCACTTTGATGCCAGTAACAACTTCACCAAAGTGAACCTGGATGACGAAGATTCACTGATGCAGGTGAATACCGCCAGCCTCTCCGCGGGTAACGATTATCAGGTGGTGAATTACAACTCCGTAGAGGAGGTTACCGTCCATGGGGGGGATGAACAGGATAAGTTCATCTCTGACGGCACCGCCGCGCAGGTTGATGTCTACGGTGATGATGGTGACGATCTGTTTTATGTCGGCTCGGTGCTGAGTACCGATACAGTGCTGGTCGAAGGGCAGGAGGTCACCATCGTGCTGGAGATCACCGATGGTGCTAACGTTAATGGTTCTGCCTTCTTTGGTGGCGAGGGCGATGATTACTTTGAAGTAAACCATAATGCCGCAGATATCGGACTGTATGGTGACAACGGTGATGATACTTTCTTTGTCAAAGCTCTGCTGACACTGGATGATGATGGAGAACTGCTGGATCTTGATAGTGGTACCGCCAGTGTTTCCGGGGTGTCGCAGGGGCAGAACCCCAATGACACCCGGGAAGTGGATGTCGACACTCTGGTGTATGTTGAGAATGCCAACATCGCGATAGATGGTGGTGCAGGTTTTGACTCCGTTGCGCTGGTGGGCACCGTACTGAGTGACACCTTCTATGTCTATGTAGAGCAGGATGCCACCACCGGTGAGACGGTACAACGGATCTATGGTGCCGGTGTCAAACTGCAGAAGCTGCTGAATATCGAACGCTTGCAACTGCTCACCGGTGGTGGTGACGATACGGTTTATCTGTATGGCGTCGATATGGGGCTGATCGGTGATATGGTGGTGAAAACCGGTACCGGCAGCGATACCATTCAGATCGGTGGTCCGGAACAGATCATCGATCTGAACTACCCGAAAAACAGTGATCTGTTTTATTCCGGTGTCGAAGGCTTCGAAGTGGATCAGGATGCTGAGGGCAACTACCTCTACGCCGGCCTGGTCAGTGGTATGCCGTTCTATCGGATCGATGAGGTGGACCGGGTCGTGCCCTTTATAGTGACCAATCCCGCCCGCACTATTCAGGTCACGATGCCTGAGTCTTACGATATCAATGCGTTTGTTTCGCCAGTGCTGATCGATGGTGGCGAAGGCACTAACGACCAGGTTATTGTCAATAACCAGCAGGGTGCCAGTAATATCCGTTTTGCCAATACCGAGTTGCAACGCAAGGAAGTCAGCTTCGATTACAGTCAGTTTGCGCTGAGCAGCGGCGCTACCGATTTTGTCGGCACTATGCTGGCAGACAGCAGCACCAGTGCCGTGGCTCAGGAACTGTTGTCCAGTGCCGCGGGTGATTATATCCGCTTCCAGGATCGCTATTACGATACCGGACTGGTCAGCCAGCTGGCGGGCGATCAACTGAGTCAACTGGTGATTCCTGAAGGGCTCAGCTATTTCAACATCCAGAATACCCTGCAGAGCGACGGATCGATCAGTTATGCCCGGGATGAGCTGATCGATCTGGCGGCCCAGTTTAACCTGACGCTCGACTGGGTCATCGTCAACCATCCTGATCCGACCCGCGCTGATCCCAATGGTGACGGTGATTACAGCGATGGTGAAAAACTCTATGAGTTGAAGGGGATTAAAACCGCGAACGGCGATACGGTGGCGTTTGAGGCCCAGCATAAGGAAACGGTACTGTTTGATATCAGTGGCAATGTTACCGAGTTGAAAGATCTGACCGCCCTGACACTGAAAACCACCTCAGCACTGACGGTCGATTTCTCTGCTGGCGCGGTGACCCAGGTACAGACGGTGCGCGCCGATGCGATGAACACCCTGGGTGTGATCGGCGCAGCTCCGGAACTGCATATGACCGGTATCAATGAGATCACTCTGAATCTGAGTGAACAGGATCCGGTGAATGGTTCGGTGCTTGAGATCGATAACAACTTACTGGGGTCTGCGGCCACCCTTTCCCTGAACGACAAGCTGCTGGTGCAGGGGGGCAGTGAGCGTGACGATATCCGTATTCTGCAGACCGCTGCAGAGGTTGTGGTACATGGTAATGCTGGCGATGATCAGATTACCGTAGGCAACAATGGTCGCATGGATCAGATCGCTGATCAGGTGTACCTGTTTGGTGATGCGGGTGCAGACTCGATCATTCTTGACCGTGAACAGGACGCCAGCGATGCCGATGTCACTATCGATAAAAACCTGCTGCAACACAGCAGCGGTTTTGAACAGCTGAGCCGCATCACCAGTGCCCTTAGCCTGGATAATATCACCACGGCGGAAAACCAGCTGTTGGAAGATAACCTGAAAGCCGCTTCTCTGAGTTACGGTGATGCGGCCTTTGCGGTGAGTTACAGTGATCTGGATACCGCTGCCAGCAAGATTGCCGAAGATGCGTTAACACAGCTGTTAGCCGTCACTCAGGCTGCAAAAACTGAACTGGCCACCTCGGTGGGCGATGCCGCCGATACCCTGCGTCTGAACGATCAGCAACTGCTGGAAAATCAGGTCAAGCTGTATACCCGGGCCCGATATTACGAGGATAACAGCACCGATGATGCAATACTGGATAAGCTGACCGCGCTGGGGCTGCAAGCACAGTTTACCGTGACCTATACCTATAATATTCTGGGTATCAATTTTGGTCCGTTTACCGCGACCAGTGTCAACGGCAGTCTCCAGGCGGGCTTTAATGCCGCCGAGGAGTGGCTGCGAACCTTTGGCTCTAAAGTCTCCATCAGCGATAGCGATGGCAATCCGCAAACGATCAATCTGGATGCTGCTGGCAACCGCAGTGCGCTGCAGCAGCTGCTTGAAGACAGCAATGGTAACAGCGATATCTACAGTCTGATCAATGATGCCATCAATAAAAATCGCCAGACGGTGTTTACCGCCAGCGAAAGTGACGGCAGCTGGCTGGATGTTGATTTTAAACTGGAGCTGGTATCCACCTCGGTGCATCAGTCCAATGACAACAAAGTGCGGGCCTACGCCAAGATCTACGATACTCTGGTCAATGACTACATCGGTACCCGGCAGATCTACTCAGACCTGTTGCTGGACCGGGGCTTGAGCAGCTCGCAGATCAACACGCTGTATAACACCTACAGCAGCAGTACCGCGATTCAGGGTTTTAATATCAATGACCCACTGGCGGGAGGCAAAGCCTATTACAGCAGTGATCTGGTAGGTTCTGTCGATGCGGTCAGTATCGATCTGTCGGCCGATATCCTTGCCCATCGCAGTGCCACAGTACAGACCCAGCTTAATAATATGGATCTGACGATCAGCAACAGTTTTGCTGATCAGTATGATGATAAGTTTGATGCCCTGATTGCGAAGATTCAGAGCGCACTGAGCAACGGTGATTACGCTCAGTCCACCCTGAGCGCCATCAGTGACGATCTGGCGGCCCTGATCAGCGATACCAACCCCTATTCCGGTAGTGGGCTGTCCGCCGACAAGCAGATGGTACTGGCGCCGGTGTATAACCTGTTGCTGGGGAACACGGAAAATGGTCTGAGTGGTTTGCTCAGTGCTGCGGTGTCGCTGCGCGCGGCGATGGCCGGCACCGACTTTACCGCGATCCAGAATGCTGCCGCAGCAGCGGCCCAGTACAGTGACTATGAGGCACTTTACCAGACCGCTAACTATGCGCAGGCACAGAGTGCCTACAGCCAGGCGTCGGCGCTGATCGATAGCTATCTGATCTACACCGCAGGGCAGCCGGATATGGAAAATCTGCCGGCGACCGTGACCGACGTCCTCAGGCAGATCAAGATACTAGACCGGGCGGCTACCCGCTTTGATGCGTTTGTTGATGCCCTCAACGGCGGATTTGACTTCAATGCCTTCCGCAGCAGCTATCTGGCCAATCAACTGGCGGTGCAGAAGTTTGTTGCCGACCATCCTGAGTATGTTGGCTATCTGCAGTCTGAAGCCCGTTACGAGGCGATGACCGGTTCCCTGACTCAGGATGCCAGCGATACTATCACGCTGGCGGCTCTGAATGAGCAGCAGTATAACCTGCTGCTGGCTGCCCGGGATCAGGCGGTGACGGATTACAACAGCCTGGTAACCTATCTGCAGAGTGCCTACACGGTGACCCTGAACTACTGGTGGTTTAGTCGTACCATTCAGCTCGACTACACGGTTGATTTCCGCTATGTCCAGCAGAAGGCACTGGTTGAACGACTCAATACCCAGCTGGCACAGGCCCAGAGTTACTACAGCGACAGCGATAGCCAGATTAATCGTCTCAACAGTCTGCTGAGTGGCTACCAGGGCACTGAGACAACGCTGGAGGGCAAGATAGCGGCACTGGGCACCCAGTATGAGCAGCAGAAAGATGAGCTGAATGCTCAGTATCTGGTATTGAAAGAGCTGAGTAGTTTTGCCGTTGAAGTGATTAAAGCGCGGGGGCCGAATCAGAATATCGATGGTTTTGCCGATGATAGCAGCCTGATTTCGGAGATGATCAGTTTCTACGACGAGTACAGTATTATCGATGAGGATGCGACCCGGGATCCGATCGATATCAGTCAGTTCCTGACCGAGATTCGTGATGATCAGGGTAATCTGGTTCGCAGTACCACCCAGAGTTCGGTGATCTTCAAGGAGGATAGCCGCGACTATGCAGCGGTGACCTCCGTTAGTGGGATGGCGGTTGGGGATGCCGCTGTTCATGTTGGCTTCGACGATGTTGAGACGCTGACAGTGAAAACCGGCGCGGGTAACGATACCGTTCAGGTGCTGGATACTCTGGGACAATCGACGGCCGAGGTTTATGTGCAGACGGGCGGTGGCAATGATGAGATCACTGTCAGCGATGAAAACAACACTACAGACGGGATTGTTTCGCAGCTGCTGGTGGACGCCGGAAGCGGCAGTAATCGCCTGCATATCAATGATATAGCGGAAAGTAGTGGTGAGCAGATCGCCATGAACAACAGTGAGCGGGCGGGATATACCTCAGTGACCGGCATCGCCACCGGGCAGATTCATTACCGTGGCAGTTATGGGCAGGGGGTGATTATGCAGGCGGGCAACGGCAATGATGATATTAGCATCGATGGTGTTATTGCTGATGCGCCAACCACTATCCTGGCAGGAGGCGGTGACGATGATATCACCGTGACGGCCAACACCACCCGCAGTGGCACCGACAATACAACCCTGACGCTGCACGGAGAACTGGGCGAGGACCGGATCGATGCAACCGCATCTGGGTTTGCCGTCACCGTACAGGGTAATCAGGGGGCTGATAGTATCTACGGTTCGGTGTTTGATGATGACCTTGCCGGTAATGCCGGGGACGATCTGATTATCGCCGGACTAGGGGCCGATCTGGTCAGTGGAGACTCCGGTGATGACATCATTTTTGGTGATCTCGGCGAGGTGTTCCTGGCTGACGGAGTCACAGTCTGGGATAGCCGGATTGCGCGTAACCAACTGACGAAAATTGAAACGCCGGTTACAGGTGCTGCAGCCGACACCATCGAGGGCGGCAGCGATAATGACATCATCATTGGTGGAGCAGGCGGGGACCTGATCAGCGATAGCGGTGGTAATGATCTGGTGATCGGTGATTATGGGGTTGTCACCTATCTGGCCGGAATGGCACTGGCGGTGGCGAGTCGTGTCAGCAATGACGGGGATGGCGATACCATTACCCTGTTGGCCGGGGATAATATCGTACTGGGTGGTTATGGTGGAGATACCATTACTACCGCCAATGGTAACGATATAGTGATGGGGGATAATGGTCAGTTGGATTATCTGAGTGGCATTGTTAACCGCATATCAACCACTGATACTGCTGAAACAACCGGAGGAATCGATACAATCGAAGCCGGTGACGGCGATAACCGGGTGTTTGGCGGTACCCATGGGGACGATATTGACTCCGGTACCGGCAACAGTATTCTGATGGGGGACAACGGTTTTGTTCAGCTGAACAGCACTGGTGATCAGTTGGTTGAGGTGGTCAGTGAACTCAGTACACTGGGTGGCAATGATGATATCAACGCCAGGGGGGGCAATAACCTGGCATTTGGCAGTGTTGGCGACGACCGCATCGAAACCGGTGCCGGGGATGATGTGATCTTTGGTGATAACGGCGAACCTGTCTATGTCAATGGGCAGGCGGTTAGTTATCACACCACTGATACCAGCGAGGCTACTTCCGGTAATGATACCCTTATCAGTGGAGCCGGGGTTGATCTGATTTTTGGTGGTCTGGGTGATGACACCATAGAGGGGGGCGCGGGCAACGATAATATTATTGGTGATCTGGGGCAGGCGGATTTCACCACTGGTGACAGTGATCCAACCACGATAGATCAGGTGTTCAGTTTCCGCTCAGATATTGGTGGCGACGATGAGATCTATGGCGGTGACGATAGCGATGTCATTATCGGTGGCGCTAAGGCTGATGCTCTCTACGGTGAAGGTGGCGATGACTTTATTTCCGGTGACGGTGGTCTGGCGATCTTCCAGAACAGTCGGTTGATCAGCGCAGAAGCATCTGAGCTGTTTATCGGTGGTGATGATCTCCTTAATGGCGGCCCCGGTAATGACCTGATGTTCGGTGGCTTCGGCAGTGATCTGTTCTATGGCAACCTGTCAGAAGATCTGATTATTGGTGAGTATGGCCGGGCGCTGATTAGCAGCTCCAGTGGTGGTTTCCAGTCCGGTGTGTCTGCTATCCGCTTTGGACAGGGTAAGCTTGATATTATTGCCAGCACTCAGTTCAGTCTTTACAGTGACCGATTGAGTGAAACGGGTTATCAGCCGTTGCAAAAACTGGCACCGGCGGTGGCGCCGTTTATACCGCTTCGTTTTGAAGGTTCAGAGGGTGATACCGATCTCTATTCAGAAACCAAGACCCGCCATCATGGCAGCAGAACTGCAGCGCATGGATCTGATCAACAACAGTCGCCTGGTGATGATGAGGATAACATCTGCCTTGATAACCAGGGGCAGAGTGTCGATTGCCCGGTAGAAGAACCGGCAACAGAGCAACCGGCGAATGCAACGCAACAGCCTGAGGCACCGCAAGGCCAGCCAGAGGCGGGCCAGGGGAGTGAAGATAACTCTGCCAATAACCGCCATGGGGCCGGGCATGAAACGGAGCAACAGACAACGGATTTCCGGAGCATTGAGACCGATACGGTTGCCGCGATTGCGGCACTGGCTGGCTGGAAGCTGGCCCGTGGTGAGCGCAGTCAAAGCGGCAGACTGGCTGAGAAAGGTTTCAGCCAGTTACGGCATCAGCAACGCCGGGTAAAACGCTGGGATGAAGCATCACAGCGTTTTATTGCAGCAGAAACGATTAGCTCTGCAGCCGGGAATGACTGGTTACAGGCTTTAAAAAGTAATACCAAACACTAAACGTAAGGAACTGTTATGGCAGAGCAAGACAACAAGGTACAGGGCCCAACTATTCGCTGGGATGATTCTAAAATGAAAAGTACCTACGCTAATGTTTGCAATGTTTCCAGCACCCGTGAAGAGATCACTTTGCTATTCGGTCTCAACCAGGCGTGGAATGCGCAACAGAAGCAACTGACCATCGAACTGTCTGACCGCATTATATTGAATCCCTATGCGGCAAAACGGATGGCGGACCTGCTGAACAATGTACTGTCGAAGTATGAACAACGTTTCGGCGAGATCGGACAGGGCAGTCCGGAAGCTGCGGAAGCGGTTAATCCTGAAAGCCACTAACACTGAGTGTTATATCTTATGCCCGGTATAGCCGGGCATAACTGTTTTTCAACCTTCTGAAAAGCCGACTTCATGCAGCTAGATTCTGAATCAAATAACGACCAGTTGCGCCAGGCCTGGGTGCAGTTCAGCAACGCCGTAAGCTATAGCGATTACTGTCAGTACTGGCTGGAGCTGATGTGTACCCGCATTGACGGCGTCACCCTTGCCGCGCTGGTATTGGAGAGTGGCGATGCGGGTTTTCTGCCAACCGCGATCTGGCCGGAAAAGAGTCAGCCGGATGATGAGTTTACTGCGCTGATTGAAGAGGGCATTGATGAGGCGACCGGGTTGGTGCACTCAATGGCATCGGGATGCTATGGCGTGGCATTTCCTATCCGTCTTGACGATCAACTGGTCGGTGTTGTTGCGGTCTCTCTGCGGCTGCCTCAGACTGCTTTGCCCGCCGTAATGGAGCAGCTTCAATGGGGCAGTGCCTGGATTGAGTTGCTGGTAAGGCGACAGCGGGGCAGGGAGCAGGGCGAGCAGTACGACCGCCTTTCAGGAGCCGTTGATCTGCTGTCCGCGGTACTCAGCGAACCCCGTTTCCAACCGTCGGCACTGCGTTTTGTCAATGAGCTGGCCGCTGCCTTTCGTTGTGACCGGGTCAGCTTTGGCATGACCAAGCGCAGTCAGACCAAGGTGATCGCACTGTCTCACAGTGCTCAGTTTGGTAAAAAGATGAATCTTATTCGCCGTCTGTCCGGGGTGATGGATGAAGCGATCCTGCAGCGGGGTGTTATTAACTATAACGTGATTGGTGCTGGCGACAGCCAGATGGTGCTGCGCGAACATGCCCAGTTTTCCCAGTCCGGAGGCAACGGTAATATCCTGACAATTCCGTTGCACAGCGGCGATGATTACTTTGGTGCGGTCACCCTGGAGCGGGCCACCGGTCAGCCTTTTGATGAGCAGGAGCAGGGAAGAATCAGCAGCATTGTGGCGCTATCCAGCGAGGTCTTGCGAAACAAGGAGCATCAGGATAGCAGCTGGCTGCAGCATCTTTACCGGGCCAGCCGTACCCAACTGGGCCGGTTGTTCGGAGCGGCTTATCTGGGACGCAAACTGTTGCTGTTGGGGAGCGCGATAATCGTGCTGTTTTTTACCTTTGCCACCGGCACCTATCGGGTTGCTGCTGACAGTAAGCTGGAGGGTGAAGTCCGCAGAGCCGTGGTGGCTCCCTTTCAGGGTTATCTGGATGATGCCCTGGTGAAAGCGGGTGACCGGGTCTCTGCCGGGCAGGTGATGAGCCGCCTGGATGACCGGGATCTGACCCTGGAGAAGCTTGGCTATCTGAGTGAACAGGCAAAACTGCAACGGCAATATGAGGATGCGGTGGCGCAGCGTGACCGGGCCGAAGCCCAGGTGCTTCAGGCGCAGATGGAGCAGAGCCGGGCGCAGCTGGAACTGGTCGACAGTAAACTACAGCGTACCCGGCTAAAGGCACCCTTTGATGGTCTGGTTATCAGTGGCGATCTGAGCCAGCGTCTGGGCGGTGCGGTTGAGCAGGGTGAAGTGCTGTTTGAAGTGGCCCCCCTTGATAGTTATCGGGTGGTGCTGTGGATCGATGAACACCGTATGGCTGACATCGCCAACGGTCAGCACGGGCGACTGGTGCTGAACGCCCTGCCTGAGGAAAGTTTTGCCTTTACTATTAACCGGGTGACACCGGTGACCGAGGCAAAAGATGGCAGTAATTTTTTCCGGGTGGATGCGCAGTTAAACGACAACTCATCCAGATTGCGTCCGGGGATGGAAGGGGTCGCCAAGGTGGAGGTGGATGAGCGCCACCTGATCTGGATCTGGACCTATCCGATGATCCAGTGGCTGAAGCTTAAACTCTGGTCCTGGATGCCCTGATGTCCACCTCGCTGTTCAGCTCATTCTGGCATCGGGTGGCCGCCGTTAAGCCGCGTTTGCGCTCCCATGTTGAGATAAACCGTCACCTCTATCGGGGGGATGTCTGGTATGTGATTCAGGACGATGCCAGTGGGCGTTTTCACCGTTTTACGCCGCAGGCTTACGCCCTGATCGGGTTGATGGATGGTCGGCGTAATCTGGACGAAATCTGGCACAGTGCTGGTGAACAGCTGGGCGATGATATGCCCTCTCAGGATGAGGTGATTCATCTGTTATCTCAGCTCTACCGGGTCGATCTTATTCAGACCGACGTGATTCCTGATATTGCCGAAGCGTCAGAACGGCGGGAGAAAGACCGGCGCAGTAAGCTGCTGGCGATGGTGAAGTCCCCCCTGGCGATAAAAATTCCGCTGCTCGATCCCGAGCCGTTTCTTAACCGGACGGCAGGGCTTAGCCGCTGGTTGTTCAATCCGCTGAGTGGCCTGATCTGGCTCTGTTGTGTCGGCTGGGCGTTGATGCAGGCGGGCTACCACTGGGATGCGCTGACTGAAAACCTGGCTGACCGGGTACTGGCAGCGGAAAACCTGTTTCTGATCTGGCTGGTCTATCCGTTTGTCAAACTGATCCATGAGTTTGGTCACGCTTATGCCCTGAAGCGCTGGGGGGGCGAAGTGCATGAGATGGGGTTGATGTTCCTGATCTTTATGCCGATTCCCTATGTCGATGCATCAGCCTCTGCGGCCTTTACTAACAAGTATCCGCGGATGATGGTGGGGGCTGCGGGCATTGTTGTTGAGGCCTTTATCGCAGCGATTGCGATGGTAGTCTGGGTGTATGCTGAACCGGGGCTGGTGCGCAGTGTGGCCTTTAATGCACTGCTGATCGCAGGTGTCTCGACGCTGCTGTTCAATGGTAATCCTTTACTGCGCTTTGATGCCTATTATGTGTTAGCTGATTTTCTCGAAATTCCCAATCTGGGGTCCCGCAGTACCCGTCAGATAGCGTATCTGTGTAAGCGCTATCTGCTGGCACAGGAGCATGAGGAATCACCGGCTTACAGTCGGGGAGAAGCGCGCTGGATGGTCTTTTATGCGATTGCCAGTTTTATCTATCGAATTTTTATTACTATTAGCATAGTGCTGTTTGTTGCCAGCCAGCTGTTCTTCATCGGCATTCTGCTGGCGATACTGTCGCTCTATAATATGTTTGGTAAGCCTTTATTTAGCATCGTTAAATATCTTTTTATGGATCGGAGTATGGTACAGAAAAGAGGCCGGGCGGCCCTGGTGGTCGCCGTGCTGACAGGCTTGACCGGAGTGCTGTTATTTGTGGTGCCCGTACCGCGAATGTCAGTGGTTCATGGAGTTTTCTGGGCGCCTGATTCGGCGCGGCTGATGGCCGGTAGTAATGGCTTTCTGGAAACCGTTGCGGCGGCCTCAGGGGAACCGGTGAAAGCCGGACAGGTGCTGTTTATAAGCCGCAATGCTGAACTGGAATCTCAACTTGACCGAACCGCCGGCCGGATTAAAGAGCTGCTGGTGCATTACCGTACCGCGGTGGCAGAGGAACGGCAAAATGAAGCGGGGATCATTCTTGAAGAGATACAACAGGCCCGGGCAGAACTGAGCCGGGGGCTTGCTGAAAAGCGTGGACTGCAATTAACAAGCCCCGCCGATGGCATATTCCAGTTGGCTCTGCCGGTTGACCCTAAAGATCGCTTTATCCCCCGCGGCACCCTGATGGGCTATCTGTTGCAGGCCGGGGATTACCGCATCCGGGCCGTCGTCGGACAGAGTGATGTTGAAGCGGTGCGTAATGATCTTAAGGGGGTGTCTGTGAGGGTGTCTGAACGTCTTGAGAAGACTATTCCGGCAACACTGGTGGGGGAGGTTCCCAGCGCTCAGAAAGCCCTGCCCAGTGCCGCGTTATCAGTGGATGGTGGCGGTCAGTTTGCCCTCGACCCAACGGTGAAAGAGCGCCCGGAAGCATTTGAACCGGTGTTTCTGTTTGATCTGCAAGTGAACAATATGCCAGTCTCCCGTATCGGAGAACGGGTCTATGTGCGCTTTGAACACACCCCTGAACCGATCGGTTTTCGTCTCTATCGGCAGATCCGCCGGACCCTGCTACGGCAACTGGAGTTCTGATGAGCAGGAGCGCGGGGCATGCCCCGGCGGACTACCGTCACAGACCCGAACGCCCGGTGGTTCAACTGGACTGGCTGGAACGGTTGCAGCGACGTGTAGTGGGGCGTTTAGAGCTGCATCCCTGGCGTCTTAAGCTACGTCAGAAACGCTTTCTCGCGGCGGTTAGGAGGCATAGCCAACCGCTGGGGACTCAGGCCGATAGCGCACTGCTGCAGCGCGCGCGGGAGCTGGGAACACGGATGCGACAGCAGGGCTTTAACGACCATTTGCTGGCCGAGCAGTTTGCCATTATCCGCGAGATCTCTGGCCGGGTTCTGGGGATGCGTCACTTTGACAGTCAACTGACCGGCGGCTGGATTATGGTGCAGGGCCGGATTGCGGAGATGAAAACCGGCGAGGGTAAAACCCTGACGGCGGTGCTGCCGGTCATCGCAGTGGCACTGGCGGGGCTTCCGGTACATGTGATTACTGTCAACGATTATCTGACCGCCCGTGATGCTGAAGAGATGGCACCACTGTACCGCTGGTTTGGTTTATCCCTGGGGGTGGTTACTCATGAGGTCGATCCGGTGGGGCGGCGGGCAGCGTATCAAAGCGATATTGTCTATATCACCGGTAAAGAGCTGGTGTTTGATTATCTGCGTGATCAGATGAAACTAACCCATCAGCACCCTCTCAGAATGCAGGTGGCCGCGCTCAAAAGCACCCGTGTTGAAGCACAGCTTCAGCTGCGCGGGTTGCACTTTGCCCTGGTGGATGAGGCAGATTCGGTGTTGATCGATGAATCCCGTACGCCATTGATTATCTCGGGGGTACAGGGAAATGAAGAGGAGCAGCGATTTATTGAAACCGGCTGGCGGCTTTCCTTTGAGTTGCAGCAAGATCATGACTTTTTGGTTGACCGGGAACGCCGTCATATCGATCTGACTGAGGCGGGGCGTAATAATCTGCAACGGTTAAGTGAAACTCTGGGGCCGCTCTGGAAGGGGGCCATTCGCCGCGAGGAGATTATCCATAAGGCGCTGCTGGCGCGGTTTATCTATCAGCTGGATAAAGATTATCTGGTACGCGAGGGCAAGATTGAACTGATTGATCCGCTTTCGGGACGGGTCATGGAGGGGCGCTCCTGGGAGAAGGGGCTGCATCAGATGGTCGAGCTTAAAGAGGAGTGTGAACTGACCCAGCAGCGGGTGACGCTGGCACGGATCAGTTATCAGAATTTTTTCCGCCGTTATCTGCACCTGTCTGGTATGACCGGCACCGCCTGGGAGGTGAAAGATGAACTGTGGCGGGTCTACGGTCTGGCGGTTAGCCGGGTGAAGCCGAACAGGCGCGAGCAGCGTAAAGAGTTGGGAGCCCGGGTGTTTGCTACAGATCAGGAGCGCTGGCAAGCGGTTGTTGAGCATAGTCGTCGGCAGGTTGAGCAGGGGCGGGCTGTGCTGATCGGAACGGCTTCCGTATCCGCTTCCGAAACTGCCAGCGCGTCACTGAAACAGGCAGGACTGGCTCACTATCTGCTCAGTGCCAAGCAGGATAAACAGGAAGCGGAGATCGTCGCAGCCGCCGGGCAGCCGGGCCGGATTACAGTAGCCACCAACATGGCGGGGCGTGGCACCGATATCAAATTAGCGCCTGAAGTCAAACAGGCGGGTGGGCTGCATGTCATACTCACCGAGCATTATGAATCCAGCCGGGTCGACCGGCAACTGGCCGGCCGCTGTGCCCGACAGGGAGATCCGGGCAGTTTCGAGATGCTGCTGAGCCTGGAAGATCAGCCGCTCAGATCCCTGCGGGGTAAGAGCCTGATGCCAACCTGTCGTAGTCTGGGACTTGCCAGTCGGGCAGGGCAGCAGGCCGCTCGGAATCTGCTGCGGGCGGAGCAGCAGTTTGTTGAACGGCAGAACTATCTGGCCAGGCAGTCGACCCTTGAGTATGATCATAAACAGAAAGACCTTTTAGCCTTTGCAGGATCGGTAGATTAATGTTCAAACCTCTTTTATTACTGACAGTTATGCTTTCCGGTACCGCTTTGGCTGTGACCGATACAGAAGCTGAAAAACTACTGACCATGCCGCTGGAAAACAGCGCTCCCTCCACCGCTGAAACAACCGCCGGCAGTGGTAACAAAGCGCTGGCTTCCGACTGTTTGCTGACCCCCAGTGTCGATGCCAGTTTAGCCAGTCCGGTGGTTGGCGTCATCGATAAGGTGCTGGTGCAGCGGGGTGATCTGGTAAAAAAAGGGCAGGTGCTGGTGAAGCTTCGATCCGAAGTGGAACAGGCAACCCTGAAACTCAACCGGGCTCAGGCTGAATATGGAAAGCGTACAATACAGCGTAATATCGGGCTCTATGAGCGTAATCTGATCTCCGAACAGGAGAAAGATGAGATCATTATCAACAACCGTCTGTACGGCTTTGAAGTGGCCCAAACCGAGGCGATGCTGGGCCAGAAAACGATTCGCAGCCCGATCGACGGCGTTGTTGTAGAGACCTTCCTTGATCCCGGCGAATATGTGGGCGATGCGCCAATTCTGCAGGTTGCACAGCTGGATCCTCTGTATATAGAAGCGGTGGTGCCGGCCCGCTATTTTGGGGCAATCCCCACTGACAGTACCGCCGAAGTCACTCTGGAAGAGCCACTGGAGAGTAAACACTCGGCGAAAGTTGTTATCGTCGACCGGGTATTGGACGCCGCCAGTGGTACGTTTGGTGTCCGGCTCTCATTGCCTAATCCCGGTTACCGGTTACCCGCTGGCCTGAAGTGCAGTATCCGCTTCGATCTTTAACAGCAATAAATTATAGCGGTGGTATAATCCGCTCATCTTTAGCACGCATTGCGAATAGGTCATGAAAGAGATCATCCTGCTCAACATCTCCGGCCAGGATAAGCCGGGCGTTACCTCCTCTATTACCAGTATTCTTGCCCAGTTTGAGATCGATATTCTCGATATTGGCCAGGCGGTTATCCATAATACCCTGTCACTGGGCATTCTGATCGGCGTTCCTCAGGAAGCGGAAGCGTCCAGCTTACTACGGGATGTCTTGTTTAAAGCCCATGAGATGGATATGAATATCCGCTTTGAACCGGTTACTGAAGCTGAATATACCGGTTGGGTTGGTGAACAGGGTAAGTCGCGTCATATTATTACTTTGCTGGCGCGCAAGATCACCGCTGAGCATATTGGCAAGGTCACCCAGACTGCGGCTGATCATGGTCTGAATATCGATAATATCAGCCGCCTGTCGGGCCGGGTCTCTATTGGAGCCGCCGCGCTGGAAAAAAGCGGCGAGAAGACCCGTGCCTGTGTCGAGTTTTCCGTGCGGGGTGCGCCGGCAGATTCCGCCCAGTTGCGCGAAGAGTTCCTGCGTATTGCCAGTGATCTGGATGTGGATATCGCCTTTCAGAAGGATGATATCTACCGTCGCAATCGTCGTCTGGTGGTGTTCGATATGGATTCGACCCTGATTGAGGCGGAAGTGATCGATGAGCTGGCTAAAGAAGCGGGTGTTGGCGAACAGGTTGCTGAGATTACTGAAGCTGCGATGCGGGGCGAGATCGACTTTACCGAAAGCTTTACCCGGCGTATGGCGCTGCTAAAGGGGCTGGATGAATCTGTACTGGAGCGGATCGCCCACAGCCTGCCGCTCACCGAAGGGGTTGAGGAGCTGGTCTCCAAGCTGAAAGCGCTGGGCTTTAAAACAGCGATACTGTCTGGCGGTTTCAACTACTTCGGTAACTATCTGCAGCAGAAGATGGGCTTTGACTACGTCTATGCCAACGAGCTTGAGATTGTGGATGGCAAAGTCACCGGTAACGTTACCGGCACCGTCGTCGACGGTAAGCGCAAGGCAGAACTGCTGCGTAAGATCGCAGAGAAAGAGGGGGTGAGCCTGGAGCAGACCATCGCTGTCGGTGATGGCGCGAACGATCTGCCGATGCTCTCTATCGCCGGTCTGGGTATCGCTTTCCGGGCCAAACCGCTGGTGCGACAGAGCGCCAAACAGGCGATCTCCACCCTGGGGCTGGATGGGATTTTATACCTGATCGGCTTCCGTGACCGGGATACGCTTTAAGAGCAAAGAAGTGGCTAGACGCGGCTTCGCCGCTTGAGAAATCAGAACGCTGCTGCGCAGCTCGCTAGCCGCTAGACGTCACTTCGTGACTTGCTACTAGAAAAAGCAAGAGCTTAAAGCCCCGCCTTCTGGCAAGATATTCCACTCATTCCCACGCTCCCGCGTGGGAACGGGATATGAGTTACGTGACGGATGGATCAAGCTTCACTATGGCAAATGAGACGCCCTCGGTTTTGGCTTCCTGCTTCACCCTACCTCCTGAATCCTTTCAGTCGTGTGCGGACTCGCATGCAGGGTGTTGTGGCGGCTGAGGGTTAGAGACCCTCGGCTACCCGATTATGTGCTAAATCATTCATACCCATCAAGTAACCACTATCGATTTGTAAATCACATCTCCATATCCACAAATGAGAGTAGAAGATACTGTGAGGAAGTGGATCATAATTTTTACAAAATTATTTAAACTGTTAAACCACAAACCCGAGAAAGGCTGAGGAGCATCGGGATTTTTGCTGAGTATTATTGATGCACTCGAAAGCTTCTTTATAAGAAATAACTCGGAAAAAATACAAAACACCAGACTCAAACTACCAGAGCGCTGAAACCATGAATCTGACTCCACATAATCTGGCATGAAATACCCAGACCATCCAAAATTCCAGCATAAAAAGCATGCAACCAGTAACGAGAAAGCCACCAATATGCATTGATTATCGATCTTGGTTAGTTCACTCAATTCATAGCTTTCATTCATGGAAATAACCTGAACCCTTTCTCACATAACAATTTATTATTGAGCCCATGTAAGCTTTGCTACCTTGCAAGGTACATTTATATTCAGAGATGGGTAAAGGTGTCTCGCATAAGCCGTCAGTATCAGGAATAGTGACTCAATATGCAAAGGCAAGTGCGGCCAGAGAGGAAAAGAGGATTAATGGTATTTGGTATTCATCCTGAATATCCGTCTGAACTGTCTTACGCGCCTTGCTTAGCGACACAGACCCGTTAAAATCACAGACTACGATACGGGTACTCCAGTTACCCATCCGATTTAACTATACCGCAGTTATCCTATCGATGACTACAGTGGCTGTTTCTCTTTGCTTTTTCTAGCAGTCGCGAAGCGACGTTCTAACTACTAGCCAGCGGCGAAGCCGCGATCTAGCCACGGCTCTTTATGTTTTTTCTAGCAGTCGCGAAGCGACGTTCTAACAACTAGCTAGCCGCGAAGCGGCGATCTGAAGTTATCGGCGAAGCCGCGATCTAGCCACTGCTTTTAATACTATTCAAAAAAATCGTAGGTCATATCTTCGGCAGGGGGTTGCAGGTAGTAGCCCTGAATATAATCGACCCCCAGTTTCCAGAGTTTACCCATGAGGCGGGTGTCTTCAACCAGCGGGGCGATGCTGCCGATGCCCGAACCTTTCAGGTCTTTGATCAGGGCCGCGAAGGCTTTGTCCGATTCCGATGAATTACTCAGATCCTGGATGTAGAAACCGTCCAGTTTAACCAGATCGGGTTTCAGTTTTTTGCGCAGCAGTTCACGGTTTTCAGAGACGCCAAAATGTTTGATGCAGAACTTGCAACCCAGTTTTTTCAGTCCAAAGCGGAACTGTTCGGCCTGCACCTGGCTGGTGCTAAGGTCTGACTCACTGGCCTGGAAGACGATCATCTCAGCTGGGATGCGGTGTTCCTTAAGCTGATCTGCAATCCAGTTCAGAGCATCTGCATCCTGATAAAAGCCAGTGGTCAGGTTGATAAATAACCGGCTTCGCTGATGCTGCCTGAGTTGCTCTGCGACACGGACAAAAGCGTGTTGAATAACCCACTGATCGATTCGGATACTGATATCGGCGTTGTCCATGGTCGCCAGGAAAACGTTGGGCGATAAGCCCTCCTCACCCTCGTTTTCCTGCAAGCGCAGGAAGACTTCATAGTTACCCCAGCCATTGGCCGATGCCAGCGCGACAATGGGCTGAAACAGGATACGGAACTTGTCGTTTTCCAGTGCATCGACGATCATTTTGATTGAAGAGTCATCGATATCATCATGATCTTCATCTGCCAGCTCAAACAGTTTGACGCCGTTACCCCGCTGGCCATTGTTAAGCACTTCATCCGCAGCAACTCTGGCACGGTCTATCAACTCGATGTAGTGGGGGGCATTATCATTGATTGAGCAGACCCCGATGCTGCAGGTGGTCTGTACGCTGCTGCCGGTGACATCAATATTTAACTGCGCGATCGATTGGCACAGCAGGTCGGCAAGCTTTATCGCTTTATCGGGGCTGGGGTCATGGAACAGAATGGCAAATACATCCTCTTCCAGGCGGGCACAGATATGGGTTTTGTTGATCTTCTGTTGCATTAACTCGGCGACATCTGCCAATACAATATCGCAACCGCTGGTCCCCAGTTCAGATTGCAGAGCGCTGTAATTATCAAATCTGATATACAGGAGATGGCAGTCTGATCCCCCGGTGAGTGCCCGGTGAACGGCTTTTTCCAGGGCACTTATAAGGTAGTTGGCATCAAACAGACGGGTGGTTGGGTCGAGGTTTTCGAAACTCTCTTCATTGCCCCTGATCTCCGGGCTGATAATAACCTGAAGGCAGTCCTGATTGAGATAACGCGTCTGCTGGATATTGAAATGCGCCTGAAAGTTTGTGCCATCGACACGGCGTGCTTTCAGCTCAGTTTTAACGCCGTGACTGTTACTTTGCAGAGCGTCCTGTAGTGCTGTTTTTAACAGATCGCGGTCTTTTAAAACGGTGAACTTATCCAGCGGTTCATACTGCTGGTCGTTACTGTCATCCAGACCAAACAACTCAGAGAATGCCGGGTTGCTATACAGGGTTACCAGATCAGAGGTGAGATAGATAACCGGTAGTTTTGACAGTTCTGCCAGTTGCTGACAGCGCTTTTCAGATTCGGCCAGTTGTGCCTCAACAATGCGCAGACGTCGCCGGTTTTCCAGGTGCTCCAGTTGTCTGCGAATCTGAATCAGCAACAGCTCCTGTTCCTCCAGCGAGATCACCGTGGCCATCCGGGCCTTCAGCCCCTGTAGCAGGGCCTGACTGTTGCTTTTGGGTACCAGTTGAATAATCGGGATATCTTTGTTCAGCCGGTGAAGAATCTGTACTGCCTCTTTGGCACCGAACTGGCCTTCTACCTGAGGACTCAGAATCAGGTCCCAGGAGCGTTCGCTGAGGGCCTGGTGAAACTCTTCGGCCGACTGTGCCTGCTGCCCTCTGGGGGCGAGACGTGCGCCCCGCAACAGCGTGATAATCGGATCCGCTTCCGCTGCGGTCAGGCCGAGAAACAGGATGTGCACATTTTTGCGCAGTCGCTGTCGCTTTTCAGAAATAATCCTTTTTAACAGGCCATCAGGTGCGCCTGTTGCTGCTTGTCCGCTCATGGTTTTCTTCTGCAGTTAAAACACTCTATGGATCTCTGAGTGTATCCGCTTTGAGTTGATCTGTCAGCGGGAAGGCTGTTAAAAAAACAGTAGCTCGTAGCTTGAAGAGCCGTCGCTCGTTGCTCGACGTCACAAAGAGCGTGACTTGTTCGTTGCTCGGAAAGCCTTCTTAAGCGAGTATGTGATGATTTATGGAGTAAGAGCTTTGTAAGAAAGTTATTCTATCTGTCTGGCAGGATCAATTATTTGCTTTTCCTAGCTACTAACGACACTAGCCACTTATCGTTTATGTACCAGGTGGTTGTGTGGACTTGGAATTATTTTAAGAACTGAGTAGCTTGAAGCCAGGAAAGAATGGCTGGGGTAGGAGGATTCGAACCTCCGCATGACGAGATCAAAACCCGTTGCCTTACCGCTTGGCGATACCCCAGCAAAAATGGTGGCAATAGCGGGACTCGAACCTGCGACCCTCGCATTATGAATGCGATGCTCTAACCAGCTGAGCTATATTGCCATCTATATAACAGTGGGTTTAATAACCGTTATATAAATATGGCTGGGGTAGGAGGATTCGAACCTCCGCATGACGAGATCAAAACCCGTTGCCTTACCGCTTGGCGATACCCCAGCATTGTCTGATAAGTGAATGGTGGCAATAGCGGGACTCGAACCTGCGACCCTCGCATTATGAATGCGATGCTCTAACCAGCTGAGCTATATTGCCTTAGCACTTATCAAGGCCGCGAATTATTCTCTTTTTTACCAATCATGTCAACCAATTGGCGGGAAAAAACCGGTCAATTTCATTGCCTTTTGTCAGGCAAAAAAATAGCCATCCTGAATGGCTTCAGAATGGCTGTTTTTTGTACGAAAAACAGGGTGAAGTCGGAGAGACTTTCCCGTTTCTGTATTAAACGTTAAAGCGGAAGTGGACCACATCGCCATCTTTGAGGATGTAATCTTTCCCCTCAAGACGCCATTTGCCTGCATCCTTGGCACCCGCTTCGCCCTTATACTGGATGAAGTCGTCATAGCCAATCACTTCGGCGCGGATAAAGCCTTTCTGGAAGTCGGTGTGGATAACGCCGGCGCCTTCAGGCGCTGTTGCGCCCTGTTTGACAGTCCAGGCCCGCACCTCTTTAACCCCGGCGGTGAAGTAGGTGTGCAGCCCCAGCAGGGAGTATCCGGCGCGAATTACCCGGTCCAGGCCTGGCTCTTCCATGCCCATCTCCTGCAGAAACTCGAGTTTCTCTTCATCTTCCAGTTCAGAGATCTCGGCTTCCATCTTGTTACAGATGACCACTACCCCTGCACCTTCCTCTTCAGCGAGTTTAATGACTTTGTCGAGATGAGGGTTATCCTCAAAGCCATCTTCGGCTACGTTGGCGATATACATGGTCGGTTTAACGGTCAGCAGGTGGAACTGACGGATCTCCGCCTGCTCTTCGTCATTCAGTTCAAGGGCGCGAACCGGTTTGCCCTGTTCCAGCTGAGCCAGCACTTTTTCCAGGATTACTTTGGATTTCAGGGCGTCTTTATCGCCGCTCTTGGCAACCCGCATCACCTTGTTCAGCTGTTTCTCAACCGACTCAAGATCAGCCAGGGCCAGTTCGGTATTGATGATCTCGATATCATCGATGGGATCGATTTTATTGGCGACGTGGATAACATTATCATCTTCGAAGCAGCGAACCACGTGCGCGATGGCATCGGTTTCGCGGATGTTGGCGAGAAACTTATTGCCCAGACCTTCACCTTTGGAGGCTCCGGCAACCAGGCCGGCAATATCAACAAACTCCATGGTGGTTGCCAGAACCCGCTCAGGTTTAACAATCTCAGCCAGAGCATCCAGACGGGGATCCGGCATAGGAACAACACCGGCATTGGGTTCAATTGTGCAGAAGGGAAAGTTTTCTGCGCCAATGCCCGCTTTGGTCAGGGCGTTAAACAGAGTCGATTTGCCTACATTTGGCAAGCCAACGATGCCGCATTTGAAACCCATGGCTGTAATCCTGTCGTCAGTTGTTCGGCTTAAAAGAGTGTAAGGTTGTCATCGCTTTGTGCCAGTCGCCACCGGCGGCCTGTTCCAGTACCCGCATCGCTTCATCGCAAGCCGCTTCGGTTATGCTGAACTCGGACGCGGGGGCTTTTTTCAATACAAAGCCGGTAACCTCGCCTGCGCTGCCCGGGTGTCCGATGCCGATGCGCAGGCGATAAAAATTCTTGTTGTTGCCCAGTTTGCTGATAATGTCGCGTAAACCGTTATGTCCGCCGTGACCTCCGCCTTGCTTAAAGCGGGCAACACCGGGGGGCAGATCGAGTTCGTCATGGGCGACCAGTATCTGTTCAGCAGGAATCTTATAAAAATTAGCCAGTGAGGCAACCGCCTGGCCACTGAGATTCATAAAGGTGGTTGGGATCAGCAGATGAACGGGGTTGCCATTCAGTGTGATCTTGCCGTACAGACCGTGAAACTTCGTTTCTGGTTTGAGTCGGATAAGGTGTCGGGCAGCAAGCTGCCCGACAAAGTCGGCTCCGGCATTGTGACGGGTCTGGTCATACTTCTGGCCTGGATTGCCCAAGCCAACGATCAGTTGTATCTGGTCTTGCATACCGGAGCCTGTGGTCAGCTATTACTTGCCTGCTTTAGCTGCGCGAGGTGCGTAAGCCTGAGCGATACCCTGGTCACGGTCAGCACCGCGACGCAGTTGTACAATCTCAACACCTTTTGGCAGAGTGATGTCAGACAGGTGGATAACCTGGTCCATCGCAACGCCAGACAGATCAACTTCCAGTGCTTCTGGCAGGTTTTCTGGCAGGCAGAGAACTTTCGCAGTGTTTTGCTGGATAGTGAATTTACCTGACGCTTTACCGGCTGGAGACTGGTTGAAGTTAACAAAGTTCAGCGGCACGATGATTTCGATAGGCGTAGATTTAGTGACGCGCTGGAAGTCAACGTGCATCACAGAGCTTTTAGCCGGGTGACGTTGCAGGTCCTTAACGATCACTTTTTCTTCTTTACCTTCCAGTTCCAGAGTCAGAATAGAGGAGAAGAAGCTTGGATCTTCGATCTGTTTAACCAGAACGCGGTTTTCCAGAGAGATAGACACAGGCTTTTTACGCTTGTCACCGCCATAAACTACAGCAGGAACAAAACCAGTATGACGCAGGCGGCGGCTCGCACCTTTCCCTTCGTCAGTACGAGGCTGTGCATTCAATACAAAATCGGTCATTTTAATACCTTCAGTAAAAACAAAACTGCAAACACCTTGCGACCAGGTACTTGCAGTTATTTCAGTAAGCCCACAATGGGCACGTTTTCCCGTTTGGGATATATATCAGCTACCGTTAAGATCGCGGCCTTAACGGAACATTGCGCTGATAGATTCTTCATTGCAGACGCGGCGTACCGCTTCTGCCAGCATCGGTGCCAGAGTTAGCTGGCGGATCTGAGAACAGTTCGCTGCAGCTTCACTCAGCGGGATGGTGTCAGTGACAACCAGTTCATCAAGATCAGAACCTGAGATATTGCTGATTGCAGCGCCGGATAGTACGGCGTGGGTTGCATAAGCGACTACCTTCTCGGCGCCATTCGCTTTCAGAGCTCCGGCGGCTTTGCACAGGGTGCCTGCGGTGTCACACATATCGTCGACCAGAATACAGGTACGACCGCGCACATCACCGATCAGGTTCATAACCTGTGCCTCGTTGGCCTTCTCGCGACGCTTATCGATAATCGCCAGGTCACAACCAAGCTGCTTGGCAACCGCTCTGGCACGTACCACACCACCAACATCAGGCGAGACAACAATCGGGTTGTCATAGCTCTGACGAGCGATCTCATCCAGCAGTACCGGAGATCCGTAAACGTTATCCACAGGGATATCGAAGAAACCCTGAATCTGGTCTGCATGCAGATCGACCGTCAGTACCCGGTCGATACCTACACCGGCCAGCATATCGGCAACCACCTTGGCGCTGATGGCAACCCGGGCGGAACGTGGCCGGCGGTCCTGACGGGCGTAGCCGTAATAGGGGATAACCGCTGTGATCCGGCTGGCAGAACCGCGACGCAGTGCGTCAGCCATGACGATCAGTTCCATCAGGTTGTCGTTGGTTGGCGCGCAGGTGGACTGGAGGATAAATACATCCTTGCCACGGGCGTTCTCGAGAATCTCAACGCTGATTTCACCATCGCTGAATTTTGTTACTGAGGCTTCGCCCATGGGAATATCCAGGCGCTCTACAACTTTCTCAGCCAGCTGGCGATTTGCATTGCCAGTGAAGACCATCATTTTAGGCACAGTGTCTACCTTCTCGGATCTGCAGTCGTTAAATTGAGATTCGTACTTTGTTTGTGACGGGGCTTCCACTCTACTTAAACCTCATTAAAAAGGGGTCAGGAGCCGTTGCCCGGCCAGGTTCTTTAACTCCCCGATCAGGGGGCAGGTTAAAGTTGGCTGGGGTAGGAGGATTCGAACCTCCGCATGACGAGATCAAAACCCGTTGCCTTACCGCTTGGCGATACCCCAGTAACCCAAATCTACGGGCTGAGCCCGTAAAAGAGGCGCACATTTTCCCGGAACAGGAAGTTAAAGTCAAACATATGGCGCTGAAAATCGGTAATTTCAGAGTTGTATCTGCCACTCTTTGGCGATGATGGTCAGTCGCAGATCGTTGCGGCTGATAGTCAGCTTCTCCGGCAGCATATATCCGTTCTGGTTGGTAAATCTTAAGTAGTTGATTTCCCAGTTATTCTGCTGCAGTTTTTGCAGATGTTGCTGTTTCATGCTGAGCTCGAAGGGGTGTCCTGGTGCGGGAATTCCCCTGATCCAGTAGGGCAGGTCCCGCACCGGGAACTGCCACCCCAGGGTTTGTTCCATCAGCTGTTCAGGGGTTGCGGCCCAGAGGGGGGCCTCTCCGGCGATATCGATGGTGATGCCATCATCGTCACCTTCGATGCGGGCGCCCCCCTGACCCAGCGGGCCGGTCAGCTCAATCTGATAGTGCTGTTGCAACTGCTGCCAGAACAGGCTGGCGTTGTTATTTTCGCGGGCGGTACGGATCGCGATTTTACCTTTCAGTTGCCAGCTGTCCGCTGCTAACAGAGCTGGGTATTGCTCCTCCCAGGGACGCTCTGTAGGCGCCACCTGGTCTTTGGGTGTCAGTCCGGTACAGCCGCTCAGTAGCAGGATCGCGGCTAAGATCAGTAAACGTAATCGCATGGTGTTATCCGGTCACTTATTCCTGATCTTAATCCAGAGGGGCGTTAATAGAGGTCGCCGCTTCGATTAAGAACTCATTATCCGGGTGCTTCAGTTGCTCCTGTTTTAATAGCTGCAGTGCCTGTTGCTGCTGTCCCGCGGCATGGTAAGCCTGAATCAGATGGGCGCTGACCTCCGGATCGGGAAACTGGTCGTAGGCCTGTTGCAGGAAGCCTACCGCTTCAGCGGCTTTGCCCTGTTTCAGCAGTATCCAGCCCATGCTGTCGAGGATTGCCGGATCGTCCGGGGTAAGTGCTAAGGCTTTGCTGATCAGCTCAAAGGCTTCATCAAACCGGTCGGTGTAGAGCGTCAGTGTATAGCCCAGCGCGTTCAGCGCCATACTGTTGTCCGGTTCCAGCGCCAGTACCTGTCGCAGATCTTTTTCAATCAGACCTATATCCTGGGGATCAAGGGTCATCGCCCTTGTGTAGAGCAGGTTGGCATCATCTGGATGCAGCTGCAGGGCTTCATCAAGACTACTCAGCGCGGCATCCTTATAATCATGCAGGTTGAGCCATTCCGCTTCCATGACGTATAGCTGAATATCGATTTCGGGCATATTGCCGCGCGCATCCTGCAGAATATTTTGTAGTCGGGTGCGGTTGTTGGGGTGGTCGAGCAACGCCCCGATACGCCGGTAAGCCTGGAGGATATTGTTAGGGTCTTTGACTTTAAGAAAATGACTGATCGCCTCTTCTGTATGGTCTTCATGCTGTTCAATCAGGCCCAGATAGTAGTGGGGCGTGGTATTGTCCGGGTAACGTTGTAGCAGCTCCTGCATAATGTTGCGGCTCTGTTCCACCTGTTCGTTTTCCAGCAGGAGCAGGGCGGTGTAGAAGGTTAGCTGCGGTTCATCCGGGAAAGTATCCACCAGCAGCAGGGCCTGTTTTACCGCTTTTTTCGTTTGTTTTGACTGGAACAGCAACTGGACATAGAGGGTGAAGATTTGCTGATCAGGCTGATCGGCGGCCAGCTGTGGTTCAAGCACTTTGATCGCCTGACGGTAATCCCCTTGTGACCGCAGTAGTTCCGCTTTCTGTATCACCGCTTCCAGGTGATCCGGGTCTTCAGCGATAGCCGCGTTAAAACGCTGTAAGGCCTTGATGTTGTTGCCCTGAACTCCGTAGAGAATCCCCAGGGTTGTCAGCAGGGTGGCATCGGTCTCCTTGCTGGCATGCTCCTCCAGAAGTTTAATGTAGGCGTCGGCTTCTTCCGGGCTGAACTTGTCAGCCTGGGCGCTGATGATCATCAGTGTCTGTTTATCGGAGTGGTGTAGCGCTTTACGCAGCAGCGGTAGGGCTGCGGTGAAATCGCCTTTGCGCAGTAACAGACTGGCAGAGATCAGGTAGGGCTCGGGGTTGTCCGGCTCTGCTTTTTGCCAGAGTTTGCTGGCTTCAAGCAACTGATCATCCCGTTGCAGGTACTGGGCAATATAGGTGGCGCGCTTGGCGATCTCCGGATCACCGGTCATCTGTGCCTGATGCAGATAGTTGTTCAGCGACAGATCAAACTCCTTTCGCTGTCCGGCAATTTCCGCCACGATCAGCTCGTACAGGGTTTCCCGGTTGAGCTCTCCCGGATGGTATTCCACCGGGGCGAGTGGAGTAACCTCAGTGTCGGGCCCGGGTTTGCTAAACTTGCCGGTGCAGCCACTTAACGTCATCAGTGCGGCTATTAAGGTAACGGCAACCGATGTTGCGGCTGTTTTTACAGGAGTAGGTGCTTTCATTTTGCTGATTTTATCTGTCGCAAAGAGATTGATGGCTCCACTATAGATGAATCGCAGGGGTGTTGTCATATATGGAAGTAAATTGCAAAAAATTGACCTGATGCGGCACGGGTATTTTAACCTTTCAGTGAATAAAGTGTATTATTACGCGCTATTTCAATCTGGGTGATATTTTCCTTTATGGCTTTGCTCGCATTAGGCATCAATCATAAGACAGCTTCGGTCTCGGTCCGGGAGAAGGTCGCTTTTGCACCAGAGCAGATGGCCGATGCACTGGCACAGGCCTGTGAACTGGCGCATCTGAAAGAGGTGGCAATTCTCTCGACCTGTAATCGAACTGAGCTTTACTGCTCCACTGAGCTGGAAGGAACCCGTGCGCTGTTAGAGTGGCTGGGCAGTTATCACAGTCTTGATCCGGATGAGTTGCAGCGCTGCAGTTATGCCCATTGGGGGCAGGAAGCTGCTCAGCACATGATGCGGGTAGCCAGTGGTCTGGATTCTCTGGTGCTGGGTGAGCCGCAGATTCTGGGCCAGCTTAAGTCCAGCTATGCGGTGTCACAGAGTGCCGGAGTCGTGGGGGCAGAACTGGATCGCCTGTTTCAGCAAACCTTTGCCGTGGCTAAGAAAGTCCGCACCGATACGGCGATTGGTGAAAACCCGGTCTCGGTGGCTTATGCGTCGGTGAGTCTGGCGCAACATATCTTTGCCGATCTGAGCCAGAGTAAAGCGTTGTTGATCGGTGCAGGGGAAACCATTGAGCTGGTCGCCCGGCATCTGTCCGAAGCCGGCGTTAAACAGATGACCGTGGCCAACCGGACGCTGGTGCGAGCCGAGGCGCTGGCGGAAGAGTTTAATGCCCGGGCTATTTTGCTGGGGGATATTCCTGACGCGCTTGAAGATGCCGATATTGTTATTGCATCGACCGCCAGCCAGCTACCGATTCTGGGTAAGGGGGCGGTTGAGTCAGCGCTGAAAAAGCGCAAACATCGTCCCATTTTCATGGTGGATATCGCGGTTCCCCGGGATATTGAACACGAAGTTGCTGAGCTGGATGATGTCTATCTCTACACCGTTGATGACCTGAAAGAGGTGATCGAAGAGAATGTGCGCAGCCGTGAAACCGCCGCGCAGGAAGCGGAAACCCTGGTAGAGGCGGGTGCCTCGGAATTTATGCGTCAGCTGCGCGCTCTGGGGGCCGTAGAGACCGTGATGTCGTTACGCCAGCAGGCAGAACAGCTGCGCGATGTCGAGCTGGAAAAAGCGCTACGGCAACTGAGCAATGGCAAAGATGCGCAGGCGGTACTCAGCAATCTGGCTCGCGGTTTAACCAATAAATTAATTCACAGCCCCACCGTACAGCTGCGTAAAGCCAGCGCCGAGGGGCGTGATGACTATCTCGAGATGGCGCAGGATCTGTTTCAGCTGTCTCATAATGTAAAAGAAGACTGATTAGTGATGAAAGAATCGATTGCCCATAAACTGGAAAGTCTGGCCGACCGTTATGAAGAGCTGGCGGCGTTGCTGGGGGATGCCGGGGTTATCTCTAATCAGGATAAGTTTCGTGCTTATTCTATGGAATATTCTGAGCTGGAACCGGTGGTTAAATGCTTCCAGTCATACCAGGCTGCTGAAGCCGATCTGGAAGAAGCACGGATGATGCTGGATGATTCAGACCCCGATATGCGGGAGATGGCGAAGGAGGAGTTTTCTGCCGCTAAGGAGAATATTGAGACGCTGGAGCAGGAACTTCAGATTCTGCTGTTGCCGAAAGACCCGAATGACTCCCGTAATGTGTTTGTTGAAGTGCGGGCGGGAACCGGTGGCGATGAAGCTGCTATCTTCTCTGGTGATCTGCTGCGGATGTATACCCGCTATGCAGAAAACCAGGGCTGGAAGCTGGAGATTATCAGCGCCAGCGAGGGGGAACATGGCGGTTATAAAGAGGTTATTTCGCGCATAGTTGGTAAGGATGTGTATTCGCGCCTGAAATTTGAATCCGGTGCGCATCGGGTGCAGCGGGTCCCGGAAACCGAATCCCAGGGGCGGATTCACACGTCCGCCTGCACCGTGGCGGTGATGCCTGAGATGGATGAGGTCAGTGATATTGAGATCAATAAGGCTGATCTGAGAGTTGATACCTTCCGCGCCTCGGGGGCCGGTGGACAGCACGTCAACAAAACCGATTCTGCGATCCGTATTACGCATATTCCCACTGGCGTAGTGGTTGAGTGTCAGGATGAGCGTTCACAGCACAAGAACCGCTCAAAAGCGATGTCTCTGCTGGCGTCACGTTTGCAGGCGGCAGAGCAGGAAAAGCATGCTGCGGCTCAGGCCAGCACCCGTAAGTCACTGGTGGGCAGCGGCGACCGCTCTGAACGGATCCGCACCTATAACTTTCCGCAGGGGCGGATTACCGATCACCGTATCAATCTGACCCTGTATAAACTTCAGGAAGTGATGGAAGGTGCTCTGGGCGCGGTGGTTGATCCTCTGGTCAGTGAGTACCAGGCGGAGTTGCTGGGTGCCCTGTCTGACGAGAACTGATGATGAAGATCAGTGACGCTCAGGCCTGTGCCGGGCAGCTTGCCGCGACCAGCGATAGTCCGGCAGCCGATATCGAACTGCTGCTCTGTCATACCCTTGAATGCAGTCGTACCTTTCTGTTTACCCACCGGGACGATCCCCTGACTGCGCATCAGCAGGCGCAGTTTGAGCGGCTGATTCAGCGCCGTATTCTGGGGGAGCCTGTGGCGCACCTGACCGGCAGTCGCGGTTTCTGGACCCTGGACCTGGAGGTGAATGCCACCACCCTGATCCCCCGCCCCGATACCGAGTGCCTGGTAGAAAAAGCGCTGGAACTGCTGCCGTCGCAGGCTGCCAGAGTCCTGGATCTGGGCACCGGAACCGGCGCCATTGCACTGGCGCTGGCGTCGGAACGCCCAACCTGGAGTGTGGTTGCCGTTGACCGGGTGCCGGAGGCTGTTGCCCTGGCAGAAAAAAACCGGCAACGAATCGGGCTGGAGAATGTCATAGTATCAGAGGGTAGCTGGTTTGAGCCGGTTGCCGGGCGGTTTGAGCTGATTGTCAGCAACCCGCCCTATATCGATCCTGATGACCCGCATCTGGGGCAGGGGGATGTGCGTTTTGAGCCGCTGAGCGCGCTGATCGCAGAGGATCATGGACTGGCCGATCTTCGCTATATCGCCAGCGAAGCCCGCCATTATCTGGTAGATGGTGGCTGGCTGCTGTTTGAACATGGCTATGATCAGGCGGTGAAGGTGCAGCAGCTGCTCGCTGATCTGCACTACCACGAGATCGGAACGGCACAGGATTATGGGGCGAATGACCGCATCACCTGGGCTCGCTGGACAGAATCAGTGAAACAAGAGAAGAGATGTGATGCTGAATGATGATCAGCTGTTGCGCTACAGTCGCCAGATTATGCTGCCTGAGGTGGATATCGCCGGACAGGAGTCCTGGTTAACCGCCTCTGTGCTGATTATCGGCCTGGGAGGGCTGGGCAGTCCGGTGGCGATGTATCTGGCTGCAGCGGGCGTCGGTCGTCTGGTGTTGGTGGATGACGATCAGGTTGAGTTAACCAATCTTCAGCGGCAGATTATCCACCGTACGGCGACCATCGGGATGGCCAAGGTTGATTCGGCGAAAGCGACCATTGCCGGGCTCAATCCCGATACTGAGGTGATAGCAATCAACACCCGGCTGGATCAGGCAGAGCTGGAAAAGCATGTGGCTGATTGCGATCTGGTAGTCGATTGCTGTGATAACTTTACTACCCGTTTTGCGGTGAATGCTGCTTGTGTAAAGCATCAGACTCCTCTAGTTTCAGGGGCGGCGATACGCCTCGAAGGGCAGGTGGCGGTGTTTGATCCGCGTCGTGAAGGTGCCCCTTGCTATCGCTGTCTCTATCGGGATGGCGATGATGAAAATCTGACCTGCGCCGAAAGTGGCGTGCTGGCACCGCTGGTCGGTATTATCGGCTCGGTGCAGGCGATGGAAGCATTAAAAGTACTGGCGGATCTGGGTGAACCGCTGGTGGGCAGGTTATTACTGCTGGACGGTCGCCATATGGACTGGCGAACACTGAAGCTGCGACGGGATCCTGAGTGTCCCTGTTGCGGCGATAAAAATATATAAGAGGTACCGTATTTCATGGACACAATTCGTCAGATATTAACCAATACCAAAACTATTGCGATGGTAGGAGCAAGCCCGAAATCACACCGTGCCAGCAATCAGGTGATGCATTTTCTGCTGGCCAAAGGTTATAACGTGATTCCGGTAAACCCTCTCAAAGCGGGTGAACAGATTTGCGGTCGGGAGGTGGTTTCCTCGCTGGCGGATATTAAAGAACCGATCGATATGGTGGATATCTTCCGCAACTCGGCTGAAGCGGGCGATGTGGTCGACGAAGCGATTGCCGTGAAAGCCAAAGCGGTCTGGATGCAACTGGGCGTGATCAATGAGCCTGCGGCAGAGAAAGCTGAGGCGGCCGGTTTGCAGGTGGTTATGAACCGTTGTCCTGCGATTGAGATTCCCCGTCTCTGAGCCGACAGGCAGGTTTTGGGGTTAGCTGTAGTATTATTTTCTGATATTTTTTCGACTTCCTCTCTTTTTTCCGTCAATGCTCCTGAATTCAGGGGCATCTGACTGGTGTCTCCGTGGTGATTTACTACAATATCCGGTTTACATAAAGGGTGAATACTGATGTCAATTGAACGCCAGGAGATCGGCCAGCGGATGAGCCGTATCGTGATCCATAACGATACGGTGTATCTGTGTGGTCAGGTGGCTAAAGATGCCACTGCCGGAATTAAAGAACAAACCGCCACCATGCTGGAAAAGGTTGATGCACTGCTGCAACAGGCTGGCAGTGATCGTGAGCATATCCTTTCAGCGACCCTGTATATTCGTGATATGAAAGACTTTGCGGATATGAATGAGGTGTGGGATAACTGGGTACCGGAGGGTCATGCGCCTGCCCGTGCCTGTGTTGAGGCGCGCATGGCGCGACCAGAACTGCTGGTGGAAGTCTCCGTTATCGCAGCGCTTAAATAGTAATTAAGCCGGCGCATGCTGATTAGCTCAGCATCATCTGTCTGATTTTAAGGTCATCGGCCAGTCTTCTGGCGTAGCCGATGATCTCTTCACTACAACAGCCTTGTGGAATTTCATCCGGCAGCTCGGCTCCACTGTTTATCAACATCTGAACCAGTGCTTGATAATCAGATTGCAGCGCCATCAAAAGCGGTGTTTTACCCTCAGCGTCGCTCCTATTCAGATTCGCTCCGTACTCATTCAGTCGACTCAGGTGCAGCATCAGTGTGTCATCTGAACAATATCTGAAACAGGCAAACAGAGCCGACTCGGGGTCGTTTCCCGGATAGTCTACAGGCAGACCCGCCTGAAGCAGCGCTGTCATCAATGCCAGGCTCTGTTGCGGGTGTTGCAGTGCCTGATAGAGCAGTGGGTCACTGCGAGTCGATTGGCGAGTGCAGCCGGCCTGTAGCAGGTGAGCCAGTGACTTTGGCTGTCCCGAGCGGATCGCCAGTTCTGGCAGGTTACAGACGCTGTTGTCATAGTTGAATCTGTGTTCAGTCAACAGCGTCTGATCCAGTTTAGTAAACTGCTTTTTCAGCAGAGTGAGGTCACCCGAGATGACGGCTTGTTGGAGTTTGTTGAGGCTGCGCCGGGTAAAGAAGCTCATGCGCAGGCTGCTGCCTCTGTTTTCCAGAAAATCTGCCGCAGGGGTTTCACGGCAAGCAGAAACAGGATGATCGCGGCGATCCACTTAATCGCTATATAAGCCTGAGAGTCGTGATGCCCCATGGCAACGCCAACGGTGAGTGACTGACTGGTCAGGATCGCATCGGTTGCCAGTCCTAAGGCAACTGCGCAAACACTGATGCCGCACAGATAGATAACCACAGCCCTGGCACCCAGTTCCCGCGTAAGAATGCCCAGTGATGCAATATTAGTGGCAGGGCCGACCAGCAGAAATACCAGAATCGCACCGGGCGACATACCCGCAGCCAGCAGTGCTGCTGCCAGCGGTGTGGAGGCGGTGGCGCAGATATAGAGTGGCAGGCCAACAACCAGCATCAGCAGCATCCCCGTCAGTCCGCTGCCCCACTGACTCAGGCTGGCAGGCTCGACCAGTGTCGCGATGACCGCCGCCAGCACCAGGCCAAAGGCAAGCCATTTAGAGATATCATCGAGAATATCGACCATTGCAAACTGCAGTCCGGCCAGAATCCCTGCTTGCTCCGGCTCTGTGGTTTGTTCGCCGCAACAGCCTGTTCTTCCAGCAGTTTCGGGCTTGTCAGTTGTTTCCGGTGGGATGCTACAGCAGCGGGTTTCGGTTTTTGCTGGTTTGCTGCAGCAACTTTTACTCACTGTTTTTTCTTCGTCACAGACACTGCTGATGGTTGTTTCTTTGGTGCTACAGCAGCTGGAGACGCTCTCTTGCGCAGGACTACAACAGCCAGACACGGCTTTTTCTTTGCTGCTGCAGCAACTGCTCGCGGGTTTTGTGTCGGTTGTCTGTTGCGGCGCGCTATCATCAGGATCAAACATAAGGATCATAATGCCGCTGACAATAGCACTGAAGATGGCTGATACCGGTCGGATAATCGCCATGGTCGGGCCAAGAAGGGCGTAGGTTACCGAAATTGAGTCAACCCCTGTTTCCGGTGTGGCAACCAGAAAGGAGACCGTGGCGGGCTTGGATGCGCCGGAGCGACGCAGTCCTATGGCGGTGGGTAGTACGCCGCAGGAGCAGAGCGGCAGTGGCGCGCCAATAAAGGCTGCCCGGATGACGCCGCCAGGCCCTTTGCCGCTAAGCCATTTTCTGACCAGTGCGGATGGGATCCAGCCTTTGAGTATCGCAGCCAGAACCAGGCCAAAGAGCAGCCAGATCGCCGTATCCAGAAAAAGGTTCAGTAGATTTTCGAAAAATTCCAGCAGCATTGATAGTACCCCTATACCCGATACTGTTTATATTATCAGAATCAGATCAGGTTCCATAAACGTAATAGATAGATGCCGCTACTCAGGGTGATCACCGATCCCAGCGTGGTGGTCAGAATGATATTGGCGGCCAGTTGGGCATTGCCGCCCATCGCTTTGGCCATGATAAAGCTGGCAGCGGCGGTTGGGCAGCCGAACAGGACAAACAGGATTCCCAGTTCCTGGCTTTTAAAGCCGTATAGCCAGGCGCCTGTGGTCAGCACCAGCGGCATGATGACCAGTTTAATCAGGGTGGACCAACTGGATTGGCCAGAGGTATCTCTGAGGCTTCTCAGGTTCAGCGAACCGCCGATCGCTAATAACGCCAGTGGCAGAGTGAGGTTGGCAAAATAGGTACCGATCTTATCCCCGGCGGCGGGAAGTCCCCAGCCATAATAGGAGAATGGCAGGGCCAGCAGAACCGAGATGATCAGTGGGTTGCGGGCGATCTCTTTGATCGGGCGGGTGAGACTGGGGCCACTGACCTTTTGCATCGGCAGTGACAGGGCCAGCACTGACAGTACATTGTACAGAGGGATAACGCAGACCAGTAGAAGGGAGGCCAGTGCCAGGCCGCTGGAGCCAAACATGTTGAAGCTGATGGCCAGGCCGATAATGCCATAGTTGCCGCGGAAGGAGCCCTGAATAAAGACACCCAGATCTTCGGGCTCTTTGATGAAGTATTGGCTAACCAGCCAGATGGCGGGGACGATGATCAGGGTGCTGATAACGAAATAGCCCATCAGTTGTGGGTTGAAGACAGCCTGAAAATCCATCCGGGATATGCTCATAAACACCAGAACCGGCAGGGTGATGGTAAATACAAGTTTTGACGAGGTATCGATAAAGCCCTGATCAATAATCCTCAGACGCATCAGCAGATAGCCCAGCGAGACAATAAAAAAGATCGGCGCCACAATGTTGCTGGTGAATAGCAGGGTATCAATATAAAGACTCAACGTGATGATTCCGTTTCACTGATAGAGAGATGTCGGTGTTAAGGCAGTATATCACCTATGCTGCAGCTGCTCTCCAGGGAGGCGGGGTTATTGATGAAGTTTTGGATAATCCAGAGCTTCGAGGCTGCCGCAGGATTCTGAGAGTTCTTCCCAGCAGGTGATGCTCAGAGCGATCTGCATCACCCCGCTGGTGGGGAAATGGGGGATATTTTCATGGGTGAGGTAGTGCCCGGTCATCTCCAGTGTCGGGTTATGTCCCACTACCATCAGATGGCGGTAGTGATCTGACTGACCCTGTAACAGGTTGATCAGGGTCTCTACCCGGGCATGATACAGTTCAGGAACTTCAATGATCTTGCTGACCGGATACTCCAGCGCTATAGCTATCTGCTCGGCCGTGGTGATCGCTCTGCGGGCGCCGCTGCTGAGGATCAGGTCTGGTTGAATCCCCATGGTCAGCAAACGGGATGCCATCAGGGGCAGATCCCGTTTGCCGCGTTTATTCAGCGGGCGGTTAAAGTCGGACAGTTCGGGGTTTTCCCAGCTTGATTTAGCGTGCCGTACCAGCGTCAGCATTTTCATAATCTGTCCTTAAACTGCGGGAATGATAGCCTCAGTATTAACTAAGCTGGATAGAAAAGCTAACCGCTAACTGGCAATACAACTGTCCAGCTCCCCGGTTTGCTCCTCTGAGCCGGTGACCAGTTGCGACCAGAGCTTGCGCATATGACCGGCTGGGTGGCTGCCACTATGTTGCAGGTTCATCGGCCCTTCATTAAACAAACGAGGGTCCATCAGCACCAGGTTATCATCGATAACGGGTTGGAACTCCATCTGGTCGAGAATATCGTTTTGCAGATCGACCCCCGGGGCAATTTCGGTGAGCCGGAGTCCTTCGGCGGTGAGCTTAAAAACCGCCCGCTCGGTGATAAAGGTGACGGAGTGGCGCTGCTTTACCGCATACTCACCATTGAAAGTGATCTGTTGAACCTGCCGCAGAAATTTTTTCACCGGTCCGTTTTTAATTACCTGTAGCTGACCGTCATTGATCTCAATCTGCTGAGGTCCTGAGGTGAAGGTGCCGAGAAAGTAAAGATCACGGGTGTTCTGGGTGATGTTAATAAAGCCACCGGCGCCCGCCAGTTTGTTACCAAAACGACTGACATTGACATGTCCTTCAGGACAGGTCTCCGCCAGCCCCAGAAAAGCCTGATCCAGTCCGCCGCCATCGTAGAAGTCAAACTGTGCCGGCTGATCGATCACCGCCGCGGCATTGCTGACGGCGCCAAAGCTGAGGCCGCTGGCCGGTTGTCCGCCGATACCGCCAGGCTCCACTGTCAGAGTGAAATCATTGAGCATCTTCTCTTCTGCAGCTACGGCTGAAACCATTTCCGGCATGCCGATACCGAGGTTTACCACCGCGTGTTTCTGCAGGGCTATCAACGCTCGTCTGCCGATGATTTTTCGCGCGGATAGTGGCTCTGTTTCCTGACTGGCCGGGGCAACAACATCGCCACAATAAGCTGGATTAAAGGGTTCGGCAAATGTCTGGGGATGGTCAGCCGGGTCTGCAACGACATAATGATCGACCAGTATGCCGGGTATTTTAACCCGGTCGGGTGTCAGATGGTGCTGGTGGGTGGTGCGTTCCACCTGAACAATCACTTTTCCGCCGCTGTTATGGGTCGCCTGGGCAATTGCCAGAGCTTCCAGTGGCAGGGCTTCCCGTTCCATGGAAATATTGCCATCTGCATCGGCTGTCGTACCGCGCAACAGGGCGATATCGATAGGGAAAGCTTTGTAGAACAGGTACTCCTCGCCATGGAGGCTGATCAGTTCAACCTGATCGGTGCGGCTGCGACTGTTGATCTTACCGCCCCCCAGGCGGGGGTCAACAAAGGTGTGCAGGCCTACTTTGGTGAGCGTTCCGGGTTTGCCTGCGGCAATATCCCGGAACAGATGGCAGATCACTCCCTGAGGCAGATTGTAGGCTTCGATGCGGTTATCTGTCGCCAGTTTACCGAGGCCCGGCGCTAATCCCCAGTGACCGCCGATAACTTTACTGACCATCGCCTCGTGAGCAAAGTGATTCAGGCCCCGGTGTTGTGCATCTCCCTGGCCCGCAGCGTAAACCAGTGTCAGTTTCTGTGGTTGCTGGCAAGCGATGAAGCGTTGCTCTGCTGCTTTGGCGATCGCTTCAGCGAAGCCGATACCGATAAAGCCTCCGGTTGCGATGGTTGCGTTGTCTGGGATAAGTTGAGCGGCTTGTTCTGCACTGATCTGCTTAGACATAAATCGATCCTGACATTGTTGTTTTTTTAATATAGACCGATATAAAGCAAACGGTGGGCCATAGGTTTAAAATCCTTTTTAATCAACCGTTTATAGTAATTAATATCAAAGATTGATAATGAGTTTGTCTATATTTTTAAACAAAGTGTAAAGATCTGTCTATTTTAGTTTTATGGCTTTACAGTTTTAGACGCTTTATCCGGTTGTAAAGTGTCGCACGGGAGATGCCCAGCAGTTTAGCAGCCTGGGTCTTATTATGCCGGCACTGCAGCAGAGCCTGTTGCAGAGAGCTCGCTTCTGTCTGGCTACGAATCTGAGACAGGCTGTTAGCTGAAAACGCCGGGGTGGTCTGGACGATATCATCGGCACCCAGGTCATCCGGGTAGATAGCATTCTGTTCCGCCATAACGCAGGCGCGTTCCAGCCGGTTGTGCAGCTCTCTGACATTGCCGGGCCAGTGATACTGCTGCAGCCAGGTGATCGCCTCGCTGCTGAGTTCCAGGGCAGGCAGACCGGAGTCACGGGCGATTTTCTGCAACAGATGGCTGCACAGTGCCGGGATATCGGATCTTCTTTCCCGCAGCGCCGGGAGTCGTAGCGGCAGAACATTTAACCGATAGTAGAGATCCTCCCTGAAGCGTCCCTGATCAACCAGCTGTTTGAGGTTGCGTGAGGTCGCGGCGATAATTCTGACATCGATCTTCTCTAAGCGGTTGGAGCCCAGCGCTTCCACTTCCCGTTCCTGGAGCACCCGTAACAGCTTTGCCTGAATGGCAGCTGAGATGTCGGCGATCTCATCGAGAAACAGGGTGCCACCCGCAGCCAGCTGTATTTTGCCTTGCCGCCCGCTTTTTGTCGCGCCCGTAAAGGCGCCGGCTACGGCACCAAACAGTTCAGACTCCACCAGTGTTTCAGGCAGTGCCGCCATATTGATCCCGACAAAGGGGCCGTCCCTGCGCGGCGATGCGTTGTGAATTCCCTGAGCCAGCAGTTCTTTGCCGGTACCGGTCTCTCCCAGCAGCAGAATGGTGGTATCCAGTTGCGCCGCCCGCAGAGCCTGGCGTCTGACTTTGAGAAGAGGGACTGAATCCCCCACCAGATCATCCAGTTCATATTTGCTGGTACGCAACAGGTTTTCCGATACCAACTGCTTTTTCAGGCGTGCGAATTTATCAAACAGCGGTTGCAGATTGTTCAGATTGTCATAGAAGATAAAGCCGATAGCACCAAACACTGAACCATCGGGATTTTTCAGTGGCAAACGGGTGACTGCGCACCAGCGATTATTAATCTGCATCAGATCCAGAAAGCTTGGCTGACCTGTTTTAACCACCCGGGGAAGCTGGGTGGTAGGCAGAATCTCTTCAACCGGTTGTCCGGTAAGAGGTGCATCCGTGGGGAGGTTAAGAAACTCCCGGTATTGTTCGCTTAGCCAGACAACCCGGCATTGCTGATCGATGGCGATAGCGCCCTGGCAGAGGCTGGAGAGCAGGGTAAGCAGGTTTTCATCGCTGCTGTTAATGAGGGTTTCAAGCTGGCTCATCGGTATCGGCACTTATACTTAGATGTACGCAGGTCACTTAGATGTACGCAGGTATGCGCGCAGGGGTATGTACACACCAGTGTGCCAGATTTTACTGCTGAATGGCAGAGCCGCTGTAAGACTCCTGTTTGAGCGCCAGGCCTGGCGCTCAAAATAAAAAATCAGGCGACGCGCTGATTTTCGGTATACGGCATCAGTTGCCAGCTGTGAGGCACGCTTACCAGCCCAATCTGCGCTGAGCAGTCTTTGCAGATATAGAGGGTGTTGTTGTGTATGTGCTTAACTTCAACCAAGCCGCTGTGGAGACTGATGCTTTGATGTTCCAGTAGTGACTTGCACTGTGGGCATAGACATCTCATGTGTGTTACCTCAAAACTGTATTCTGGACCCTTACTTCAAAATCCTTAACAGTACTTACTGTGTTTCTGTTGCTTCTGTGTGACAAAAAACAGTCTCAGAAGAGCGTTTTTGTGTCGTTTATATGCGACTTATACTAGCACAATAATGATGGATTAAAAATGTTGACGTAAATCACTGTAGTGTAAGCAAAAATTGCTGTTTTGGTTGATTTTAGTCAGTTTATTAGGGTGGTTCTGAACATTTCTCCGACTAAAGAACGAAAAAAAACCAGCCAACAGGCTGGTTTTGTATCTTTTTGGAGACGCTTTTAGCCCCCGAGATAGGCCTTTTGAACCGATTCATCGGTGAGCAGGTTAGCCCCGGTGTCGGTTTTAACGATTCTGCCATTTTCCAGAACGTAGGCCCGGTCGGCGATTCGTAAAGCCTGGTTGGCATTCTGCTCCACCAGAAAGATGGTGACCCCCTCATCCCGCAGACGTTCGATAATATCGAAAATCTGTTTGATGATGATCGGTGCCAGCCCCAGTGAGGGTTCATCCAGTAGCAGTAGGCGGGGTCTGCTCATCAGTGCCCGGCCAATTGCGAGCATCTGTTGTTCGCCACCCGACATGGTGCCTGCCCGTTGTTTAAACCGTTCTTCGAGACGCGGGAACAGCTTAAGAACATATTGCACCGTTTCTTCTGCCTGCTCTTTGGTGCGAAAGTAGGCCCCCATTGAGAGATTCTCTTCTACCGTCATCGAGCTGAACACCCGGCGTCCTTCGGGGACGATTGCCAGCCCTTTGCGCATGATCTCAGGGGTGTTGCAGTGTTCCAGCTCTTCCCCTTCAAAAACAATCTTGCCGGATGAGGCTTTGGGGTCGCCGCAGATGGTCATCATCAGGGTTGTTTTGCCCGCGCCGTTGGCACCGATGAGCGTAATTATCTCCCCCTGACGGATCTCAATACTGACATCATGAAGTGCCTGAATCTGCCCGTAATGTGTGTTTACATTTTCGATCTGCAGCATCTTATTCCTCTCCGAGATAAGCTTTGATGACATCGGGGTTGCCTTTGATCTGCTCGGCGGTTCCGTTGGCCAGAGGGGTGCCCTGGGCAATCACATAGATGTGATCGGAGATGCCCATAACCAGGCTCATATCGTGCTCAATCAGCAGAATCGAGATCTCATGTTCATCACGCAGCTTAATGATCAGCTCGTCCAGCTCTTTGGTCTCATTAGGGTTCAGACCAGCGGCGGGCTCGTCCAGCATCAGCAGTTCGGGCTGGGTTACCATGCAACGGGCAATCTCAAGGCGGCGTTGCTGCCCGTAGGCGAGGTTGCCCGCTTCCCGGTTGGCATACTCCAGTAGCCCTACCTCTTCCAGCCAGTGCGCGGCATGCTCCATCGCGTCTTTTTCCAGGCGACGATAGTTCGGCGTTTTCAGCAAACCGGAGAACAGGTTGGTATTCAGATGCCGGTGCTGTGCAACCAGCATATTCTCAATCACGGTCATCTTCTGAAACAGGCGGACATGCTGAAAAGTGCGTACCAGTCCCTTGCGTGAAATCTGATAATCTTTCAGGCCGGCAATCTGTTCATTTTTGAGCATGACACTGCCTTCCGTGGGAATATAAAAACCGGACAGGCAATTAAAAACGGTCGTTTTTCCGGCACCGTTCGGGCCGATAACTGAAACGATCTGGCGGTTTTTTACCTTCAGGTTTACCCCGTTTACCGCTACCAGGCCGCCGAAGCGCATGGTCAGACCGTTTACATCCAGCAGTAACTGACTCATTGTTGTTTCAACTCCAGATTCGGTCGTTTCATCGGTACCAGTCCCTGAGGGCGCCAGCGCATCATCACCACCATCAGCAGGCCGAACAGCAGCATCCGGTATTCAGAGAACTCCCGCGCCAGCTCCGGCAGAATAGTCATAATAATGGCGGCGAAGATGATGCCCAACTGCGAGCCCATACCGCCCAGTACCACAATCGCCAGAATGATGGCAGACTCGATAAAGATGAATGATTCCGGGCTGATAAAGCCCTGCCGGGCAGCAAAAAAGCAACCTGCAAATCCGGCTGTTGATGCCCCCAGAGTGAACGCTGACAGCTTGATGGCGGTGCGGTTCAGTCCCAGGGAACGGCAGGCGATCTCATCTTCCCGCAGCGCTTCCCAGGCGCGCCCAATAGGCATCCGCATCAGACGGTTGATCAGATAGATGACACAGATCACCAGCAAGACTGCGATCAGATAGAGAAAGATCACTTTGTAGGAACTGGAGTAATCCATATCAAAGTATTCATGGAAGGTCATCGCGCCTTCCTCTTTAGCTCTGCGGTTGAACTCCAGACCAAACAGGGTCGGTTTGGCTATGCCTGAGATACCGTTGGGACCGCCGGTCAGGGAGGTCCAGTTGTTCAGCAGAATGCGGATTATCTCACCGAAACCGAGGGTGACAATGGCCAGGTAATCGCCTCTGAGGCGGAGCACCGGAAAGCCCAGCAGGAAGCCAAAGGTAGCTGCCAGCCCCGCTGATATTGGCAGGCAGGCCCAGAACGACATACCGAAATACTGGGATAGCAGCGCATAGGTGTAGGCGCCCACCGCGTAGAAAGCGACAAAGCCCAGATCCAGCAGGCCGGCAAGCCCTACCACGATATTCAGCCCCAGCCCCAGCATAATGTAGATCAGCGTCAGGGTAGCCAGGTCAACCGACCCCCGTGAAACCATAAATGGCCAGATCATCATTACGACAATGATCGCTGCGATCAGCCAGGGCTTCAGGGTGGCAAACTTTTGCTGTTGCGGCAGCAATGCCTGGATATCAGGTTTGGGAATGGCACGGAAGAGGGCATCAACCTGGGTGCTGAACAGCTGCGACAGGAATACCACCGCGATACCGCCAAAAATCCATGCCCACTGTTCGGCGGTGGCGCCTTTGACGGCCAGTACGGTACTGTCGGTATCCAGTTTAACGCCGATCATCAGACAGGCGAGGATGAAGGCGATACCGGCGGCAAAAACTGCATTATAAAGCTTACTGGAATTCATACTTTTTCTACCTCCGGCTTGCCCAGAAGTCCGCTTGGACGGAATAGCAGGATAAGCACCAGCAGACCGAATGAGACAACGTCTTTATATTCTGAGGGGAAGAATGCGGAGGTCATCGCTTCGGTAACGCCGAGGATCAGGCCACCGAGCACTGCGCCGGGAATTGAACCGATCCCTCCGAGTACCGCTGCCGTAAATGCTTTCAGACCCGCGATAAAACCAACAAACGGGTTGACCACGCCATAGTAGAGCCCCAGCAAGAGGCCTGCGATGGCAGCCAGGGCGGCGCCGACAATAAAGGTGAGAGCGATAATCTTGTTGGTATCGATCCCCAGCAGGTTGGTCATCCCCAGATCCTCTGAACAGGCGCGACAGGCGCGACCCATGCGGGAGCGGGAGATAAACAGCGTCAGCAGAGTCATGCTGATAAAGGTGATGATGAAGATCAGTACCTGCATATAGGAGAGGGAAACCTCAAAGACACTGGGATCACCAAAGTTCCAGCCACCGGTAATCTGCGGAGGCAGGGCAACATCCCGGGAACCCTGGGACAGGACGACAAAGTTTTGCAGGAAAATTGACATGCCGATCGCGGAGATCAGTGGAATCAGCCGGTTTGAGCCCCGCAGGGGGCGATAGGCGACCCGCTCAATCGTCCAGCCATAGGTGCTGGCGATAAACATGGCGACCACGAGGGCGATTATCAGGATGATTGGCAGGCTTACCATACCCATGCCCAGCAGACCTGCGATAACAATAAACGTTACGTAGGAGCCGATCATGTAGATCTCGCCGTGGGCGAAGTTGATCATGCCGATGATGCCATAAACCATGGTATAGCCGATGGCGATCAGGGCGTAGGTAGAGCCGATGGTTAGCCCGTTAATGAGCTGTTGCAACAGATAAAGCGAGAATTCTGACATTTGCAGGGACCATATAAAACGAATCCCCGATGCCGGATCGCGGCATCAGGGAGTCGGGATTGACGAACTGCAACAGGGTGCGTTGCAGTTCGCTAATCTATTGATATTACAGTAATTTACTCAGCAGGAGTCTTGGAGCCATCCTTGTGTAAGCGGTATACCAGGAAAGTTGACTCAGTCAGGTCGCCTTTCTCGTCATACTTTACTTTACCGATGGCTGTATCGAAGTCGTGGCTGCGGATATAGTCAGCCAGCGCTTCAGAATCAGTTGATTTAGTCGCTTCCATAGCATCGGTCATCACTTCAACCGCAGCATAAGCTGTGAAAACAAACGGACCGGTTGGGTCTTCACCTTTGGCCTTGATGGCCGCAACGCGTGCTTCGTTGACCGGGTTCTGGTCAAAGCTCTTCGGTGCTGTGGCCAGCACGCCTTCAGCTGCGTCGCCAGCGATCTTGGCCAGGTCGGAGTTAACGACACCTTCGGGGCCCATAAACTGTGCATCGAAGCCTTTTTCAGCAGACTGACGCAGGATCAGGCCCAGCTCAGGGTGGTAGCCACCGTAGTAGACAAAATCAACGTTCTCTTTTTTCAGCTTGGCAATCAGGGCAGAAAAGTCTTTGTCGCCGGGGGTGACACCTTCAAACATAACCGCTTTGACGCCGTTTTCAGCTAACTGATCGCGAACCGCTGTTGCCAGTCCTTCACCGTATTGCTGCTTATCATGGATAACGGCAACACGGGCCGGCTTGGCTGTATTGAGGATGTACTGAGCGGCCATACTGCCCTGAAGACTATCCAGGCCGATGGTGCGGAAAACCATTTTGTAGCCCTTCTCGGTGATCGAAGGGGAGGTGGATGCGGCGGTAATCATCAATACACCCTCCTCTTCGTAGATATCTGCGGCAGGTTCGGTGGAGGAGGAGCACAGATGGCCAACCACCTGAGTGATACCATCATTGACAATTTTGTTCGCAACGGCGACGGCTTGTTTTGGGTCGCAGGCATCGTCATAGATAACGCCTTCCAGCATCATACCGTTCACACCGCCTGCTTTGTTGATATCTTCAATCGCTGCCATAACACCGATTTTTTGCATATCACCATACTGGGCGACAGGGCCTGTTGCCGGGCCGGCCAGAGCGATTTTCAGGGTGTCAGCCTGTGCCGCGGCGGTTAAGCCCATTATGCATACGGCGGTGCTTAGACCGAGCAATGTTTTGCGGAATTGATTCATCGAGCTAATCTCCATTTATTGTTCTTTGCAGAGGTTTTTGAGTGCACAATCTGAGAATAGCCGGTTGTTGATTAAATTCGGATCTGTTCACAGATGTTACGCTCAGATGTTATTACCTCTGTCGCAGTGGCTAACTCTACCTCTGGCCGTCTACTAATTGCAATCTAAGCAGAAGACTTTTATACATTTATGTTGATCTGGAATGCTTTACTCTGTGCTGTGGCGAAAGTGTTAACGAAATTGCCACTATTTGTTATTGAGCATCTGACCGTTTTTGTTAATGATTCCAGCCTAAGCGATTTATTTCGGACGGTTGCTGAAGGATGCGGGCGTCGGAGAAAAAATTAATTCCTGCATAATGATAATAACTGGGAAACGTATGGATCTGATCCGGTCACTCACTGGCTTTATTATAGTATCGGCTACTCTGATGGCGGGCGCTGCTGTGGCGCAGTCTGGAGTGGATCGGCTTACTACTCCCGCTTTACCCTCCTATCGTGCTGCTCAGACGCTGTTGCTGGATATCGCCGCCAGCGGTAATCAGTTGGTTGCTGTGGGTGATCAGGGCGTGGTGATGCGCTCAACCGATCAGGGGCAAAGCTGGCAGCAGCAGTTAACCCCGTTCAGCGTGATGCTGACGTCGGTCTGCTTTGCTGATGCTCAACATGGGTGGCTGACCGGGCACGATGGCCTGCTGGCCGCAACCGATGACGGTGGTGTCAACTGGCACTTGTTGCTGGACGGTAATCAGATCAATCAGCTGCGCCTGCAGCGGTTGCAACAAAAGATGGCTGAGTTACAGGCACAGCTTGATGTTCAGCCGGATAATGCCCAGTTGGCTGAGCAACTGGACAATGTGTCCTGGCAGGCGGGTGACGCTGCAGCAGCGGTGGATGATGGGGCGGGGGTGCCGCTGCTGGATATCTGGTTTTCCGACTCTCAGCGCGGCTTTGCTCTGGGAGGCTATGGCCTGTTACTGAAAACCGAGGATGGTGGTGACAGCTGGGCATACTGGGGTGATCGGCTGGACAATCCGGATAATTTTCATCTGAACGCCATGAAGGCGGATCATCGGGGATACCTGTACATCGTGGGTGAGGCCGGGTTGCTGTTTCGTTCAGAGGATGGCGGCGATCACTGGCAACGTATAGAGACCCCTTATGATGGCTCTTTTTTCGGCATCACCGAATTCAACAGCCAACTCTATCTGATGGGGCTGCGAGGCCACCTCTTTCGTTCGGCCGACGGGCTGGAATGGCTGCCGGTGGAGACCGGACATGCAGCAACTCTGGTCAGCGCGGTGACCGAGGCGCAGCAACTGGTGTTGCTGGGGCAGGGGGGGCTGATCCTGCAGAGTGCCGATGGCCAGCATTTCTCGCAACTGCCCAGTGGCGGACGGCACTCTCTGAGCGCCGGTCTGGCGCTGAATGGGGGGTATGTTCTGGTGGGCGAGGGTGGTTTGCATACGCTGGAGGCTGCCCATGAATAAGCTCTCCCGGCTCCTGTTAGCACCGATCAAAGGTTCTGAAGAGTTCGCTGAACGGTTTCTGTTTCACCATCGGTTACCGGTATTACTGGTGTTTGCGGCGCTGACCCTGTTTCTCGGTTGGCAGGCGGTGCAGATCCGTCCTGATGCCAGTTTTGTGAAGATGATTCCGACCTCTCATCCTTACGTTGAGAACTATCTCAAAAACCGGGATGACCTTGCCGGACTGGGCAACAGTGTCCGGGTTGCGGTCGCGGTACGCGAGGGGGATATCTTTACCGCTGAGTTTCAGCAGACACTGCAAAAGATTACCGATGAGCTGTTCTTTATTCCCGGCGTTGACCGGGCGGCACTGACCTCAATCTGGACCCCCAATGTCCGCTGGACTGAAGTCACCGAAGAGGGGTTCGTTGGTGGTCCGGTGATTCCGCCGGATTATGATGGCTCGCCCGAGAGTCTTGAACAGATCAAGCTGAATATTCTGCGCTCAGGGCAGGTAGGCCGGTTGGTGGCGAACGATTTCCGCTCGGCGATTGTGCAGGTGCCGCTGTTTGATAAGCATCCGGATACCGGTGAAAAACTTGACTATCAGGTGTTGTCTCAACAGCTGGAAACCCTGATACGGGACCGTTATCAGTCTGACAATATCAGCATTCATATCACCGGTTTTGCCAAGATCGTGGGGGATCTTATCGAGGGTGCCGCGCAGGTGGCGGTGTTTTTTGCTATCGCCCTGCTGATCACCCTGGTACTGCTGTATCTCTATTCCCGCAGTATTACCGGCACGCTGGTGCCGCTGGCCTGCTCTGTGATAGCGGTGATCTGGCAGTTAGGGCTGCTAAAGCTGCTGGGCTATGGGCTGGACCCCTATTCGATGCTGGTGCCGTTTCTGGTATTTGCCATTGCGGTGAGCCACGGAGTACAGATCGTTAATACCATCGCCCTGGAAAGTGCCCGGGGCGCAGATCGATGGCTGGCTGCACGGCGGGCGTTCCGGGCATTGTATATTCCGGGCCTGACGGCGCTGTTATCGGATGGTATCGGGTTTGTTACCCTGATGGTGATTGAGATCCGGGTAATTCAGGATCTGGCGATCGCAGCATCGCTGGGGATTGCCGTGATTATCCTCACCAACCTGTTTCTGTTACCGGTTATCATGTCGCTGTTAGGTATTGGCGAAACCGCGACCCGGAGAGCCCGGGAAGCGGAGCAGAAACAGCACAGTGGCTGGCAGCTGCTGACCTGGTTTGCGACCCCCTCCGGTGCCCGGGCCGCGGTGGTGGTTGCGCTGTTGATGTTGCTGGGGGGCGTGTATCAGGGACAGAAGCTCCAGATCGGTGACCTTGATAGCGGAGCTCCGGAGCTGCGTCCGGATTCAAGATATAATCTTGATAACCGCTTTATCACGCAGCACTATTCGACCTCCAGCGATATCTTTGTGGTGATGGTCAGTACTCCTAAAGATCAGTGCTCCAGCTTTGCCACGCTATCGCTGGTGGACCGGTTTCAGTATTACCTGACCAATATTGCCGGGGTACAGTCCAGTGTATCGCTGGTGGATGTGTCCAAACGGGTGACATCCGGGCTCAATGAGGGCAGCCTGAAGTGGCGTACTGTGAGCCGTAATCAACTGGTGATCAATGCCTCCCTCTCCTATGTCCCCGCGGGGCTTATGAACCCCTCCTGTTCATTGTTGCCGGTGATCATCTTTCTTGATGATCATAAGGCCGCAACCCTGAATAACCTGACCCGTCAGATCGCGTCGTTTGCCGCAGAGTATGGTTCGGACCGGATACAGTTTGAGATGGCTGCTGGCAACTCCGGTTTTGAGGCCGCTACCAATGAGGTGATCGGTACTGCCCAGTATCAGATGCTGGCCTGGGTTTACGCGGTGGTGGGTTTGCTCTGTCTGCTGACCTTCCGGTCACTGAAAACACTGGTGTGCATCATCGCACCGCTGGCGCTGACCTCGATTCTCTGTCAGGCCTTGATGGCCAGCTTTGGTATCGGCGTCAAAGTAGCGACCCTGCCGGTGATTGCCCTGGGGGTGGGTATCGGTGTCGATTACGGTATCTATATCTATTCCAAACTCAACACCTATCTGGTGCAGGGGATGCCGTTGCAGGAGGCTTATCTTAATACGCTTAAAACAACCGGTAAATCGGTGGCTTTTACCGGCTTAACGCTGGCAATTGGCGTGGTGCTGTGGGTCTTTTCTCCGATTAAATTTCAGGCGGATATGGGCGTGTTACTCACCTTTATGTTCCTCTGGAATATGCTTGGCGCTCTGGTGTTGCTGCCTGCGCTTGCCTGTCTGCTTAACTGTGGTGCGAAAGCCACTGTTACAACCCCTCCGGAGGTAAAAGATGTTGTTAAATAAGCGGTTGCTGCTGGTGCTGGATCAGCAGGATCAGGCCTGCAATGCATTGCAGCGTTGTCGTCTGATCGCCGGACGTTTGCAAAGTCAGGTAACCCTGATCTGGCTTGGCGACAGCATTGAAAAGGCGGAAGCCGCTGTGAAGCAGCTGGAGAGTGATGGTATCTCTGTGGCGCTTCATATTGCCGCCAGAGATAAACTCTTAAAGTTACTGGCTAAGTTTCTGGAGCGGGAGTCTTTTGGCTTGTTAATAAAGAGTTGTGATCCCCGCAGTAAAGGCTTTATGACCACGGTGGATGGTCAGATTCTGCGGGAACTTCCCTGTCCTGTATTGATGGTTAAGCGAGATCTGCTCTGGCAGGATGGTGTAGTGATGGCCGCCGTTAATTCGCTGGCTAATGATTCTTACCAGCGACGACTCAATGATGATGTCCTTAAAGTTGCAGCTCAGATTGCCCTGGCGACCGGATCAACCTTAACGGCTGCGGTTGCCTGTCCCTCTGCGATGATGGGCGCTGATCCTGTGATGCAGTCCGAAGAGTTGATTCAGCAGAAAGCGCATCAGGCTCTTGACGCGCAGTTAAGCCGGTTGCAGTTGCAGCCACAGGATGTTGCTGTGGGAGAGGGGCCTGCTGAATACTGGATCCCTGAAGCTGGAGCGAAGCAGGCTGCGCGTTTGGTGGTGATCGGTACCCGGGCCCGCGGCGGCTTAAAGGGAGCGTTGATCGGAAATACTGCCGAACGGATATTGCCGCGGCTGGATTGCGATATTCTGGTATTGCGGATCGGGTTATCTGATCAGGTGGTTCCTGTGTTACAGCAGTAAATAGATTTTCAGTCCAGAAGCCTGGTTTGTCCGGGCTTTTTTGTTAATAAAAAATACCTGTCTATTGTTTTTTAAGCTTATGAAAAATAAAGATTAAATGGATTTAAATCTCGATATGATTTTTTGTGTTAGTGATAATGGAGGGTTTTGTTATTGGTAATGCAGGGTATTTGGGAGATCCTCATGGCATACAATAATTAACACAAGATACCTGTGTCCCTGATGCAGGTGCGATACAGGATCTGTCGAGGTGTCATCATGCCGGAATATAAAGCGCCCTTAAAAGATATACAGTTTGTACTGGACGAAATGCTGCACAGTGAACAGCACTACCAGAGCCTGCCGGGTTGTGAAGAAGCTACCCCGGATATGGTGGCAGCTATTCTGGAAGAGGGGGCAAAGTTTGCTGAGCGGGTGCTGGCACCCCTGAATCAGGTGGGTGATCGGGAAGGCTGTCAGTTAACGGATGGCGAGGTGAAGACGCCTGCTGGTTTTAAAGAGGCCTATCAGCAGTTTGTTGAAGGGGGCTGGCCCTCTCTGGCCCATGATCCTGAGTGGGGTGGGCAGGGGTTGCCGGAGTCGATCGGTATTGTACTTAATGAGATGGTTGGCTCAGCCAACTGGTCCTGGAGTATGTATCCGGGGCTGAGCCACGGGGCGATGAATACCATTGAAGCTCATGGTACAGAAGCGCAGAAACAGACCTACCTGACCCGGCTGATCAGTGGCGAGTGGACCGGTACCATGTGTCTGACCGAATCCCATTGCGGTACCGATCTGGGGATGCTGAAAACCAAAGCGGAACCCCAGGCCGACGGCAGCTATAAAATCAGCGGCACTAAGATCTTTATCTCCGCCGGTGAGCACGATATGGCGGATAATATCGTTCATATCGTGCTGGCCCGTCTGCCGGATGCTCCCCAGGGGACCAAAGGTATCTCGCTGTTTATCGTACCCAAGTTCCTGCCTAACAGCGATGGTAATGTCGGTGAACGGAATAACCTGAGTTGTGGTTCGCTGGAACATAAGATGGGGATTCATGGTAACGCTACCTGTGTTATGAACTTTGATGGCGCTACCGGCTATCTGATCGGGCCGGAAAACAAAGGCCTGAACTGTATGTTCACCTTTATGAATACCGCACGTCTGGGTACCGCGCTGCAGGGGCTGGCCCACGCTGAATGGGGCTATCAGAACTCACTGGCTTACGCCCGGGATCGTTTGCAGATGCGGGCGCTGAATGGCCCTGCCTGTCCCGACAAGCCTGCTGATCCGATTATTGTTCATCCTGATGTACGGCGTATGCTGCTGACCCAGAAAGCCTTTGCTGAAGGCGGACGGGCGCTGATCTATTACTGCGCGCAGCTGGTGGACAGAGTTAACCTGACCACCGATAGTGATGAGCGGCAGCAGGCCGACACTCAGCTGGCTTTCCTGACACCGATAGCCAAAGCGTTTCTGACTGAAACCGGCTTTGAATCAGCCAATCTGGGATTACAGATCTTTGGTGGGCACGGTTATATCAGTGAGTGGGGGATGGAGCAAAACGTTCGTGATAGCCGTATCTCGATGTTGTATGAAGGCACCACCGGGATTCAGGCGCTCGATCTGTTAGGCCGTAAAGTGCTGATGACTCAGGGCGAATCGCTGAAATCCTTTACCAAAGTGGTACATAAGTTCTGCCAGTCCCAGGCTGAGAATCGTGCCATGCAGGAGTTTATCAGTCCGCTTGCCCGATTGAATAAAGAGTGGGGCGATCTGACCACGCGTATCGGCATGAAAGCGATGATGAACCGGGAAGAGGTCGGTGCCGCTTCTGTGGATTACCTGATGTATTCCGGCTATGCAACGATGGCCTATCTGTGGGCCAGAATGGCTGTCACTGCGCAGCAGAAGCTGGATGCCGGTGAGGGCGACCGGAGCTTCTATCAGGCGAAGCTGAAAACCGCACGGTTCTACTTTGAGCGGATTCTGCCCCGGACGAAAACCCTGGAAGCGACCATCGATTCCGGTGCGGATAATCTGCTGGCGATGGATGAAGCAGAGTTTTCCTGCTGATCCGGGCTGTTGAAATAACGATGAAACGATTTGTCACCAAGCTGGTACGAAGCAAAGCCGGTCAGGTATTACTGACCGGTCTGATCAGGGTTAATCATCGCGTGCGGCGTCAGGGTTCACGCATGTCGTCGCAGCTAAAAGCAACAGAGGAGAGAGATATGTCAGAGATTCAGGGGTTGTTTGAAACCATGGCCGGGCGCTTTAACAGCGCTGCAGCGGCAGGCCTGGATGCGGTGTTTCAGTATAAACTGGATGAAGGCGATGCCTATCATGTCGCTATTTCAGGTGGGGAGTGTGCGCTGGATAAAGGGCTGCATGATAGTCCCAGTGTGGTTCTGATGATGGACAGCCAGACCTTCAAAGAGGTGCTGGAGGGAGAAACTAACGGTATGCAGGCGTTTATGGCTGGTCGCATCCGTGCTGAAGGCGACGTGATGCTGGCAACCCGCCTGGAGGCCCTGTTTCCTGCCGGTTAATCCGTAACACAGCAGTGCTGAGTCACGGTTGCTGCTGATTATATTAGACTTTTTTCTCTGAGCACTTATGCTGAGAGCAACGGGTCTAACGCTGCACCCGTTATAAAAACAGCTTAACAACAATAACAATGACAGTAGACGGGATCTGAATATGGATCAAAAAGTACGCGGTAGCTGGATTCCAGAAAGTCTGAATCCAAAAGGCTATAACACGCTGACGGATGTTATCCAGCGAATCGTCAGCGAATATGCCTCTAAAACCGCCTTTACCAGCTTTGGCAATGCGATGAGCTATGCAGAGCTGGGGCAGTTGTCGGATGCGTTTGCCGTTTACCTGCAGCAGGAAACCGATCTGCAACCGGGTGATCGTATTGCGATTCAACTGCCGAACCTGAATCAGTATCCGGTGGTGCTGTTCGGCGCGCTCAAAGCGGGCCTGATCATCGTGAATACGAACCCGTTGTACACTCCCAGGGAGCTGGAAAAACAGTTTAATGACTCGGGCGCTAAAGCGCTGGTGGTCTACAAAGGGGTTGCACATAATGTTGATAAGATTATTGCCAACACCCCGATAAAATATGTTTTCACCACCCAGATTGCCGATCTGCACCCGCCTTTAAAACGGCTGCTGATCAACTCGGTGGTGAAATATATCAGGAAGATGGAACCTGCGTACCATCTGCCCCAGGCGATCGAACTGCGGCATGTGTTAAAGCAAAAGGCAGGTCAGAAGCCCCAGGTGGTGCCTCAGAGCTGCAGCGATATTGCGGTGCTGCAATATACCGGCGGCACCACCGGTGTCTCCAAAGGCGCAATGCTGACCCATGGCAACCTGATCTCCAACTTCCTTCAGGGGGTTAAGCTGATCTCAGATGCCGACAAACACTGGGCGGAGATGGTGGTCGCGCCGTTACCGCTTTATCATATCTATGCCTTTACTATCACCATGGCGGTGCTTGAGCTGGGTGGTAATAACCTGCTGATTGCCAACCCCCGTGATATATCCGGTTTTGTCAAAGAGCTGCAAAAGCATGCGGTATCGGCGTTTATCGGACTGAATACCCTGTTTGTTGCGATCTGTAATCATAAAGACAGCCATCTGATCGATTTCAGTCATCTTAAAGTCACCCTGTCCGGCGGTATGGCGCTGACTTTAGCTGCAGCGAAGGCCTGGGAGAAGCTGACCGGTTGCCAGGTGCTGGAAGCTTACGGCCTGACTGAGACATCTCCGGCGGTAGCGATGAACCCGCCGCGAAATATCCGTGTGGGGACAATAGGCCCGCCGGTGGCCGAGACCGAGGTGAAAATTGTCGGCGCTGAGGGCCAGGCTCTGGGTGTCGGCGAGCCGGGGGAACTTTGTGTTAAAGGGCCTCAGGTGATGCTGGGGTACTGGCAGAGAGAGCAGGCCACCCGCAGTTGTTTTACCGATGATGGCTTTTTTATTACCGGCGATGTGGCGATTATTGAAGCGGATGGTTATCTGCGTATCGTTGACCGGGCAAAAGATATGATCAATGTGTCTGGCTTTAATGTGTATCCCAATGAAGTTGAGGATGTCGTCACTCTGCATCCGGCGGTGGTTGAGTGCGCCGCAGTGGGAGTGCCTGATGTTCACAGTGGCGAGATCGTAAAGCTTTTTGTGGTGACGAAAGAGAAGGTCACCAGCGAAGAGATTCGCGACTGGTGTAAAGAGCGCCTGACCCCCTATAAGGTGCCTAAGATCGTCGAGTTTGCCGATGAGCTGCCCAAATCAAATGTGGGCAAAGTGCTGCGGCGTATGTTGCGTAACGAGAAGCCCGGTAGTCATGCTGCCTGAAATATTGTCGAAATCAGAATCTGACTATACAGGAGTCGGCTATGAGTGAACTGCTGAGTATAACCACCCGGGGGCATGTCTGTCAGATTCGCCTGAACCGTCCCGAGAAGAAAAATGCCCTCACGCTGCCGCTGTATGAGGGGTTAACTGCAGCACTGCTCAGTGCGGATGAGAACCCTGATGTCAGAGTTATCGTGCTGGGCTCCACCGGTGACAGCTTCTGCTCCGGTAACGATATTGCTGATTTTATTGCGGCAGCAGGGCGACCGGACGCCGTTAAGATACCGTTGCAGTTTTTGCACACTATCGCCTCCCTGAAAAAGCCGGTTATTGCCGTGGTGCCGGGTGCTGCAGTCGGTATTGGTACCACCCTGTTGCTGCATTGTGATCTGGTTATCGCCAGTGATCAGGCTCGTTTTCAGCTGCCCTTTGCCCGTTTGGGGCTGGTGCCTGAAGGTGGCTCTAGCTTGCTGATACCGCAACTGGTGGGGCATCGTCGGGCATTTGAGCTGTTAGTGATGGGCGAGTCTTTCAGTGCCGCAACCGCTCGTGATCTGGGACTGATCAACCAGGTGGTTATGCATCACAGTTTAGAGGATCTGGCGATGTTGCAGGCGGAAAAGCTGGCGGGTCTGGCACCTGAAGCGGTACGGCAGAGTAAGGCGATGCTGCGCAGCTATACCCAGTCTCAGTTGGAGGAGGTAATGATGGCGGAGGTTGAACAGTTTGCCGCCCGGTTGGGCTCAGCCGAAGCTGCAGAAGCGTTACAGGCGTTTATGGAGAAGCGCGAAGCGGATTTTTCCCGCTTCTGAGGGGGCGTCTGTCAGGTGAGTGCACGCGAAAGCTTTATGATCTACTGGTTTCCCTTATGGCGTAATAACAGGTCGCCATACAGGGCTTTAATTTCTGCCAGGTCTTTATCGATATCACCACTGGTTGTATAGCTGCAGTAGATACCGGCTTTACGGGTTCGCAGGTCCAGATAGGCGGTTAGAACCGGAACCCCGGCCTGATGGGCGATATGGTAGAAGCCGGTTTTCCACTCGTCGACCTGCGAGCGGGTTCCTTCGGGAGCGATCACCAGATAGAGCTGTTCCGCCTGGTCAAACTGAGCGGCGGCCTGGGAGACCACATTGAGGGATTTTGAACGGTCGATGGGAATTCCACCCAGCCACATCATCAGGTGACGGAAGGGAAACCTGAATATCTGTACCTTGCCCATCCAGTAGATGGGAAGTTCCTGGCTGAACGCCAGCATCAGTGCGTAGGGCAGATCCCAGTTACTGGTATGGGGGGCTCCGATCAGAACGCACTTATCGATCCCCTGAATGGCGCTAAAATCCAGCTGCCACTTGTTCATCTTCAGAAATTTTCGGGAAACCCAGCGTAGCGCGGGTTGTAGTACCGGATTGTCAAAAATAGTCGAGTGCATGAGATATCTGAAAGTGTCGCTGTTTTGACGTTATTGTAATGTTAATTGTCCCTGTCTGATACGTAACAACCCTTTAGTCCGCTGTCTGTTATCCCGCATCACTGATCGGGAAACACTATGAAAGCCGTGGCCGATCATTTTTATGCTCATAATTGTGATTCGAATGTTTCTTGTAAGGTTTTGTTTTTAAAAGGTATAAATTCAATATAGACGATTTTGTTACTGATAAAGGCTATTTTTGTTATTGCTGGAAAATCCCCCGCGACTAGTATTAAAAAGTCTGTGCTGTACGCAGAGTTATCTCCCTGTTTCTGATTTGGCAGTCCGGCGTACAGAGAAAGAGTCAGATGTTTACTATGACGAACAATAATTATCCTGAGTATGGAGTGCACCATGCAATTTGAAGGAAAGGCTATTCAGGTTCGGGAGATCGACAACGGCTTGTATGAGCTGTGTTTTGATCTGAGCAATGAACCGGTGAATAAGTTTAATCAACTCACCCTGGGGGAGCTGAAAGATGCGCTGACCCAGCTGAGTGCTGTTGAAAATATTAAGGGTGTGCTGTTCAGCAGTGCCAAAGAGAGTTTTATTGTCGGTGCCGATATTACAGAGTTCAGTTCGCTGTTTGAACAGGGTGAGGCGGGACTGATCGCTAAACTGCTGGAAACTCACGAAATTTTCAACGCGGTGGAAGATCTGCCCTGCCCGACGGTTGTTGCGATTAATGGTCTGGCGCTGGGAGGGGGATTTGAGCTGTGCCTCTCCACCGATTATCGGGTGATGGGCGAAAAAGCCAAAGTGGGGCTGCCGGAGGTGAAGCTGGGGATCAACCCTGGTTGGGGCGGTATTGTGCGTCTGCCCCGGATTATCGGGATCGACAATGCCAATGAATGGATCTGTGCCGGTGCCGAAAAACGCGCCGATGCGGCACTGAAAGATGGTGCAGTGGATGCGGTTGTAGCGCAGGACAGGGTACGTGAGGCTGCCATTGATCTGCTGCGCCAGTGTGCCGAGGGTAAATTCGATTATGCTGCCCGACGCGTTGAAAAACAGAGTCCGGTGAAACTGAATCAGATTGAACAGATGATGGCCTTTGAAACGGCTAAAGGGATGATTGGTGCCAAAGCGGGGCCTCACTATCCTGCGCCGTTGCAGGCAGTGAAAACGATTCAGAAGTCCTGCGGTATGGATCGTGACAGAGCGATTCAGGCTGAGGTTGAGGGCGTTGCTAAACTGGCCTCCGGACCTGTGGTGAAAGCCCTGGTCGGCCTGTTCATGAAGGATCAGTATGTGAAAAAAGTCAGCCGGGGCTATGAAGCGAAGGCTGAAAAGGTGACCCAGGCGGCCGTTCTGGGGGCTGGTATTATGGGCGGTGGCGTTGCCTATCAGTCGGCCTCAAAAGGGGTGCCGATCCTGATGAAGGATATCAACGAGGCGGCGATTCAACTGGGACTGGATGAAGCTAACAAGCTGCTTGGTGGTCAGTTGAAACGGGGTCGTATCGATGCGGCGAAGATGGCACAGACGATCAACCGGATTCGCCCGACCCTCAGCTATGGTGATTTCAACACAGTCGATCTGGTGGTTGAGGCGGTGGTTGAAAATCCCAAAGTGAAGGGGATGGTACTGGCTGAGACCGAACAGCATATCTCCAGTGATGCGGTGCTGGCGTCTAACACTTCAACGATCTCTATTACCGAACTGGCCAGATCACTCAAGCGTCCGGAAAACTTCTGCGGTATGCACTTCTTCAACCCGGTACATATGATGCCGCTGGTGGAGGTGATCCGGGGAGAGAAAACCTCTGAAGCAACCATCGCCCGCACCGTGGCGTATGCAACCGCGATGGGGAAAACGCCGATTGTGGTGAATGATTGCCCCGGGTTCCTGGTAAACCGGGTGCTGTTTCCCTACTTTGGCGGTTTTAATGGTCTGCTACAGGATGGTGCGGATTTCCGTCAGGTAGATAAAGTGATGGAAGGCTTTGGCTGGCCGATGGGCCCCGCTTATCTGCTGGATGTGGTCGGTATCGACACCGCCCACCATGCGGATCAGGTGATGGCGGCGGGCTTCCCGGAGCGCATGGCGCACGAGGGTGAGTCGGTGATTGACCGGATGTACAGTCTGGAGCGTTATGGACAGAAGAACAGTAAAGGCTTCTACCGTTATGAGCTGGATCGCAAAGGCAAGCCTGCCAAGCTTGCTGATGACGACGTCGATCAGTTGCTGCAGGGGGCTGTTGGCAGTGCCAGGTCGTTTGAGGATCAGGAAATCATTGAACGGATGATGATTCCGTTGTGTATAGAAACGGTTCGTTGTCTGGAGGAGCAGATTGTTGCTTCACCGGCAGAAGCGGATATGGCGTTGATCTACGGTATCGGTTTCCCGCCGTTCCGGGGCGGTGTCTTCCACTACCTGGATGAGATGGGACTGGCCGCATTCTGTGAGATGGCGGCTAAGTATGCTGAGCTGGGACCGCTGTATCAGCCAACCGAAACGATGCAGCAGATGGCGGCCAGTGGTGCCACCTACCTGAACGCTCAATCAAATAAGCACGCTAACTAAGGAGGAATCGAAGATGAGTCTGAATCCAAATGATGTAGTCATCGTCGATGCGGTGCGCACCCCGATGGGCAAGTCAAAAGGGGGTTCCTTCCGTAATGTGCGGGCTGAGGAGCTGTCTGCCAGGGTGATGAACGCCTTGCTGGAGCGTAATCCCAATGTCAATCCGGCAGAGATTGAAGATGTGATCTGGGGCTGTGTTAACCAGACCAAAGAGCAGGGCTTTAATATTGGCCGTAATGCCGCGGTGCTGGCAGGGCTGCCCCATAGCGTGGCAGCGCAGACTGTTAACCGCCTGTGTGGTTCCTCTATGGCGGCACTGCATACCGCGGCCCAGGCGATCATGAGTGGCAACGGTGACCTGTTTATGGTTGGCGGGGTTGAGCACATGGGGCATCTGGACATTCTTCACGGTATCGATATCAATCCACAGATGAGTAAGCAGGTGGCTAAGGCTGCGATGATGATGGGCCTGACCGCTGAGATGCTGGGGCGGATGAACATGATCAGTCGTGAAGAGCAGGATGCCTTTGGTGCCCGTTCTCATCGTCTGGCTGATGAGGCCCGCCGTGAGGGTCGTTTTGATAATGAGATTGTGGCCGTTGAAGGACACGATGAAAACGGTTTCAAATCCCTGCTTGAGCAGGATGAGGTTATCCGTCCGGAAACAACCGCAGAGACGCTGGCAACACTGAAGCCGGTCTTTGTGCCCAAGGTTGGTACCGTCACTGCAGGCACCTCTTCAGCCTTCTCCGATGGTGCATCGGCGATGCTGATGATGTCGGCAGCCCGGGCTCAGGCGCTGGGGCTGAAGCCCCGGGCGAAGATTCGCTCAATGGCGGTGGCTGGCTGTGATCCTTCTATCATGGGTTACGGGCCGGTACCTGCTACTCAGAAAGCGCTGAAACGGGCGGGTCTGCGAATCGAAGATATCGATTATGTTGAGCTGAATGAAGCCTTTGCTGCTCAGGGACTGGCGGTGTTGAAAAACCTTAAACTGATGGATCAGATGGAGGAGAAAGTTAACCTGAATGGCGGCGCCATCGCCCTGGGCCATCCTCTGGGGTGTTCCGGTACCCGGATCTCTACCACCCTGCTGAATGTGATGGAGCAGAATGATGGTAGCCTGGGACTGGCAACCATGTGTATCGGTATGGGGCAGGGGATCGCGACCGTATTTGAACGACTCAACTGATCACCGCGGCAGCGGTGGTTGCCGCTGCTGATAAAACCCCGGATACTGTGACCTGGTGTTACATGATCCGGGGTTTTTTATTTGAATTTTTTCGCGCATCTGGTGTTGGCTGACGCAACGGTGGAGTCCCGGGTAGGCAATCTGCTGGGAGACTTTGCCCGTGGCATCGATCAGCAGATGCTGCCCGCGGAGGTTCTGCAGGGGCTGATTAATCATCGTCGGGTCGATCAGTTTACCGATCAGCATGCTGAGGTACAGCAGATGAAGCGTCTGTTTAGTCGACAGCGGCGTCGGTTTGCCGGTATCGCACTGGATGTTTTGTTCGATCACTACCTGCTGAATCACTGGCAGCAGTTCAGCTCTCAGTCTAAGACCCGGGTGATCGATACGCTGTATGACGATCTGATTGCCGGACAGTCGCTGATGCCACCGCGAATGCAACAGGTCACCCAGCGTATCGTCGGGTCTGACTGGTTTGGCAGCTATGAGTGCCTGGACGGGGTGAGCTACGCGCTTGACCGGATTGCCGGAAGGATCAGGTTTAGCAATCAGTTTACCGGAGTGGGGGAGGAGCTTGAACGCCATTATCCCCGGTTTGAAGCGGGCTTCAGTGTCTTTTTTGCAGATCTGGTGCAACAGTTCCCGTCACCGCTGATCGATTCCGGGAACTGACAGATTGGCTGCCCGTTAGCGGTTGCGCTGGGCTAATCTGGCTTGCAGAGTACTGATCAGTTCCTGCTGACCATGCCCTGTTTTGTTAACTGCAGGTTCTGCAGTATTGCGATAACGGGCAATGGTATGGGCTATCTTTTGTTCTTTGTTAAGACCGGGGCGCGCATTCAGGCGGGCAGGAGTGGTCTGCTTCTGTGTCAGAGAGAGCGCTGTTGTAGCGCGATTTTTTTCCTGCTGTAACAGGGCAATTTCGGCACTTTTAACGCTATCCCGGTCCAGTTCCAGCCGGCTATCGCGGAGGGCTTCCGCCGGTTTCTTCGGTGTCAGGCTCAGGCTGCTGCGGATCGCTGATTTGGCTTTGGCTTTGGGCGCGGTTTTACGCATCCCCTGAGCGCGGGCATCGATACGCGCCATCACTGCTGCCATCTCCTGAGCTTCCGCTTTTTGCTTTGAAAGTTTGCTGCTTTCGCGATTTTCCCGCTCCAGGGCAATCTTTTCCCGGATCAGCTTTTCCTGTTTTGCGGAGGCTACTTTACCACTTGCCAGCTTCGGAGCGGTGGACTGACTGGCCGGCTTTACGGCGGCTTTTTTGGCTTTTGTTTTCGCGCTGCCTCCACGTTTACGGGAATCCATTGCGGCAAGTACCTTGTTCATCGCCCTGGTTTCCTGCCGTTCACGCGCGATGCGTGCTTCCAGTTCGGCATCCCGTTGTTGCGCCAGCAGTTTCAGGTCAACTTCACCGGAGGGCTTGACGACCTCGCCTTTCAGCAAGGCTTTCTGTTCTGCTTCTTCCAGCAGGGCGAGTGCGGCTTTGCGCTCTTCAGCGCTCTGACGATGCACCTTGCTGGGTTTGGGTTTGGTGATCAGACCCTGCAGGCTTTTACCGTTGAAGGTTTCCAGTGCATCCGCGGTGAGCTCGCGGGCCTCGCTGAGGTTTTCAGCGAAACCGTACTCGCTCAGTGCGAAGCTGTGGGCTCCGGCATTACGAATGTCATTATATAGTTCGGCCTCAACGCCAGACTCCGCTGCGATCAGCAGTGTCTCCCAGTGGCTATCGATATCGTTTCGGGTGGAGCCGACATAAACCTGTTGTGAAACTGTGTTGGTGATGGTGAAAATAATCAAGATATTACCCGGTACCGCTGGCAAAAAGAGGGCGTATTATAGAGATCCGGGAGGCAAAGGTAAGACTTGAAATTTTGTTTTTTTTCAGACAGAAAAATGAGTCGGGCTATCTGACTGATTTCATGGTTTATTCAGCCGATGAGCAGAGAGTCTGCTGGAAAAAAGTTTACAATAAATTCCCTCAGCGGTTCAGCTGGGCGATCCGCTCCGCCAGTTGTTTGTACTCTGAATAGGTGTCGATAGTGGTTTTTCGCAACGAATAGGGGACCTCGGCGAGGGGGTTGATGTTGCCTTGCGGCAGTAGCAGTTGCCAGGCCCGGGTAAACTGGGGTTCCTCATTCAACAACAGTCGGCAGGCAGAGCTGTTCCACAGCGCCGTTAAACTGTTGCTGGCCTCAGCCTGCTGCCGGCAGGCGTTGATCAGGGGCCGCAGCTTGATGATGTAAACGGCTGCGGATCGCGGATCGGTCAGTTGCATCGCAATGGCCGATCCGGAGAGGGACAGCAGCATAGCAAACGCCAGCGCTGACAGATAACCCGTTGTATACCGTTGCCTGTGGGACAAACTGCTGCTCCTGTTGAAGGTCTTTAGCGCAGTTTATCCTATTTTTATCGATCACTCAGCTTTGATCGTCAGCTGTCTGAGCGTTAGCCATTGTATTACTCACTAAACAGACTGAGCAGTTCACCATATCCCTCGGCAGCCAGTTGCTCCCGCGGAATAAAACGCAGTGCCGCTGAGTTGATACAGTAACGCAGCCCGGTGGGTTGCGGACCATCGCTGAACAGATGCCCCAGATGGGAATCGGCAAACTGACTGCGAACTTCGGTACGGGTCATAAAGAACTTTGTATCGGTATGCTCCGTCACCGCAGTGGGGGTGATCGGCCGGGTAAAGCTGGGCCATCCGGTGCCGGATTTAAACTTGTCTGTGGACGAGAACAGGGGTTCACCGCTGACGATATCCACGTAGATCCCCGCCCGCTTCTCATTCCAGAACTCATTCTGAAACGCCCGCTCGGTGCCCTCCTCCTGAGTCACCTCATATTGCAGTTCGGTCAGTGTGTCGCGCAGCTGCTTTTCAGAGGGTTTTCTGAATTGCGCGAAACGGCTGGCCGCTGCGGCCTTCTGGGTGGCATCTTTCATCGGGGTTGCGGCCTGTGGCAGATCACGGCCGAACTGAGTAAAGTCCGGGTGCAGGTCATCGCCCCAGGTTTTCTCCAGATACTGATCGCGACCGGAACGGAAGCGGTAGTATTTATACCTGAGGGGATTATGCTTGTAATAATCCTGATGATACTCCTCAGCCGGGTAAAACCGGGTCAGTGGGGTCAGCTCTGTTGCTAACGGTTTGCTATAGCGGCCAGAGGCTGCCAGCTCCTGCATCGATTTTTCTGCAATCAGGCGTTGCTGTTGGTTGTGATAGAACACCGCCGGGCGGTACTGATTACCCCGGTCAACAAATGAGCCATCGCCATCGGTGGGGTCCATCTGACGCCAGAGGGACTGCAACAAGCCTGCATAGGTAATCACTTTGGGGTCATAATAGACCTGCACCGATTCTGTGTGCCCGGTGGTGCCGGAGGAGACCTGTTTATAGGTTGGGTTGATCGCCTGACCACCGGCGTAACCGGAGATCGCCTCTACTACCCCGGGTAGCTTTTCAAAGCCCGCTTCGGTACACCAGAAGCAGCCTCCGGCAAAGGTGGCGACTTTCAGACCCTGTTGTTCAAGATCTTCGCGCACCACGGTCTCCGGACCGGCGGTTACGCTGAGTACGGTTATGCCCGTCAGGGCGACCAGAAACACCGCTATCTTTGTTCTCATCGTTTAATACTCCACAAACACTGAATGATCTAAGCCTACCGCCGGGCAATGAAATCAAACTGAAAATTCCAAAATGGTGATGTTCGCTTTGACCCCTGAACAGAGCTGTAGTATTGGTTGATCTGTAAGCACTGAGATAAATGGAATACTGATGCCAAGTAGAAATGCGAGTGTCCTCCTGGATGAGCTGCCAGCGATTGAACAGGGATGTGTGATACAGGTGAGTGATGCTGGTGGAGGCCTTAAATATATCTCCCGTTTCTTTGGTGTTGATGGCAAGGTGGTGATCACCCGTTTACCGGCGGTCTCGCAGCTGAAAAAAAGCGGTATGGGGACCGATGAACTGACCTACCGGGATACGTTTACCAGTAAACGAAAGCTGGTGATGCGGATGATCTCCCATGGCCGGGTTTATGCCTTTGAAACCGAAGTTGTTGATCTCTTCCTGCAGGGCGGCAGGTTGCTGATGACAAGCTATCCAAAGAAGATTCAGTCGCGGCTGTTGCGCAAGGAACCACGCTATCCCTGTGCGATTCCGGCTGAGCTGGTGATTGGTGAAAACAGTATCAGCGGCATTATGGTCAACTTCAGCAGCGGCGGCGGGCTGCTGAAACTGACGTCATTGGAGGATTCTGAACTGTTGCAGACTGCCCGTAGCGAACAGCAGGAGTGTATTCTGAGGCTGCAGCTGCCCTTTGATGAGCAACTCTCGGAAGTGCACTCCAGGGTGATGTCGTTGTCGGTGGCCGATCAGCAGGTGGGGGTCGCGTTTACCGCTGATCGTGATGTGATTCTGCGTTACATTACAGCGCTGAAACTGGAGTCTATCAGGGATCATTTCTGATCCGGGTATTGTCTGTCGCGACTGCGTTCCGTGTTATCTGTTTAGCACCTGGATCCTCCTACATCAGGGTAACCGAACCGTTGCCCTCGGGTCTGATACTGCCGATGGCACAGGCTTCGGGGTAGCCTGCTGCCTGGAGTTCGGCAACCACCGCATCCGCCTGATCTGAACTGACCGCTGCGAGCAGTCCGCCAGCGGTTTGCGGGTCAAACAGCAGCTCGGTTAATGTGTCACCACTGAACTCATCCAGGTTATCCAGGAACGGCGAAAATTTCCGGTTCTGAGGGTGAAGAGAGCTGAACAGCCCCGCTCGCAGGCAAGCCAGAGCACCTTCCATGACCGGCAGCTTCTCCAGCCATAGCCGGGCACCGAGGCTGGAGCCGTCGAGCATCTCATGCAGATGACCCAGCAGGCCAAAACCGGTGATATCGGTACAGGCATGCGCTCCGGCAGCGGTGAGAATTTTGCTGGCGCGGTAGTTGGAGTGCAGCATATGTTGCAGCGCCTGACTTATCCAGCGTCCCTGCGCCTGGCTGCGCATATCGCTGGCAAACAGCGTGCCGGTGCCCAGGGGTTTGGTGATGATTAACCGGTCTCCCGGTTGCAGCCCCTGTTTGGTGAGCAGTTGCTGACGTTCGGCCAGACCATTAATGGTGAAGCCCAGCGTCAGTTCGGCACCTTCCGATGTGTGGCCGCCGATCAGGCCGATGCCGCATTCGGTAAACACCTTACTGGCACCCAGCAACAGATGGCGCAACCGCTGTTCAACAATCTCATCGCTGGCATAGGGCAGGCAGACAATCGCCTGAGCACTGTGCGGGATTGCCCCCATGGCGAAGATATCCCCCAGCGCATGGTTTGCCGCAATCTGACCAAACAGATAATCATCGCTGACCAGTTGACGGAAACTATCGACTGACTGCACCAATAGCTTGCCCGGTGGTACCTCTATGACTGCAGCATCATCGGGCCGGTTCAGACCGATCTCAATGTCGTTGGGCGGTGGTGGCAGCTGTTTCAGCACCCGGTTCAGAATACTGTGGCCCACTTTGGCGCCGCAGCCACCACAACGCATATCCGGATTTTCGATTTTCAGTTGTGCCCCGGGAATCTGATCAGGCAGTTGAGTCAGATCGCTGAAACGTTGCATGAACTTCTGATCAATACGGTCTTTCCAGCGCCACACCCAGAATCCGGCAAAACTGAAGGGCCCACGGGAGGCAACTGCATAGCGATCACCAGTGCTGATCAGACTGAGAAACTGTTGCTGTGGCCGGAAACGGATCAGGGGTTGACCGGCGAGGGCGGCCAGCAGGTTGCGTAGTAACGGGGCTCCCTGACGTACCGCAAACACCCCCGCTTTGGGGCGCGGGTGGTTAACCATATCGGCAATATCACCGGTGGCAAATATCTCCGGGTGGGAGAGCGATTGCAGATAGTCATTGACCCGGATGCAACCGTTATCAGCGCATTCAAGTCCCGCCCGGGCGGGCCATTGGGCGCCGCTGGCGGAGGTTGCCCAGATTATCTCGTCCAGTTCGAGAACTTCTCCGGTGTCGCTGATCACTCGTCCCTGTTTTACCTGAGCGACGCGGAACCCGGTGTGCAGCGCAATGTTTCGCTGTTTCAACACGTTCAGATAGCGTTTTTTTACCCGGTTATTGTGGCCTGTCAGAATCTGCTGTGGACCGCAAATAATATGGAAATGCAGATGGCTGGTACGCCGCTGCTCTTTACTGAGTAGCTTGTGCAGTTTGTACTGCATCGCCAGCATCACTTCAACCGCACTGGCACCGCCACCGACTGTACCGATATGAATATCCTGCTGGTCATCCCCCTGCAGCACACGGTTTTGTAAGGCGTCCCAGTAAGCCAGTAACGGTTTAACCGGTTTAACCCCGGTGGTGAACTCTGCTGCGCCGGGAATGGTGCTCAGATCGGGGGTTGAACCGGTGTCGATACTCAGCAGATCGTAACTGAAATCAGGGTGGTTAAGGCACTGCACAGTGCGGTTGAGCGGATCGATGCCGGTCACCGTGTCTTCTATAAAGTCGATTCCGGCATAGCGGCAGAAACGGCCCAGGTCGATATGTACCTGATCGAAACTGTAATGTCCGGCAATTAATCCTGGCAGCATGCCGGAATAGGGGGTCTGCACCAGGTTAGAGATCAGGGTAATGCGCACCCCTGCGGGCTTGTTCATTGCCATCATGAGCAGGGCAATAGCGTGGGCGTGTCCACCTCCGATTAAGATCAGATGTTTACTGGCGGGGGTAGGGTCCTGTTGCATCGGTGCTCGGCCTGTGAAAAAAGTTTGCTATATATTAGCGAATAAATGGCCAGAGATAAGAAAAAAATACCGGGTGATTGCACCCGGTCAATATTAACAAGAGCCTGATATTACCAGCGGGCATGCTGGTAAGCGCTGCAAGGCCAGCGTTTACCATAAACATGATCCCATCGCTGCATATCATTGCCCGTAAGCAAGACGCAGAAGCTGGCCAAATCAGTCTCTGCGCCGCAGGCAGATAACCGGTGAGGTGAGAGTTATCTGCCAGTACTTATGGACAGCGCTGATATTAATGCAAATGAGAATGACTATCAATAGTATTTGTTGGTTTTGTTGCTTATAAACTGACCCGGCCTCACAGCTGCCGTTTTTGCAGGGGCTGAGAGGGGTTATAAGTCGCTGTGCAAAGGTTTTCCCAAAGGATATCCACAGAAACCGGGGATAAAAACTGATCCTGTCATTGCGTATTAACATTGAAGAATAACCGGGCTGCGTCTTAACTGAATGTAACCAGACACCGGAGTGGAACTGATAATGGGACTTGAGATTAAAAAATCTGAATTTACCCGGCAGGACTATGAGCGTTTTACCCGCAGGTTGTTTGCTAATCTCGATGAGCTGGCGCAATTGTTGCGAGAGCCAGGCTTTGGCCTGGGAGCGGCTACCCTGGGGGCCGAGCTGGAGCTCTACATCGTTGATAAACTGGGGCGGCCGCTACCGGTGAACAGTGAGGTTCAGAAGCAACTGGGAGACCCACAGCTGACTCTGGAGCTGAATCGTTACAATCTTGAATATAATCTGACCCCGGTCGGTATAGAGGGCAGGCCATTTTCAGCTATCGAGGCTGAAATCCGCAAAATACTGGAACGGCTCAATGGGCTCGCTGAGCCTCTCGATGGCCGGGTGTTACCGATCGGTATTTTGCCGACACTGCAGCGAAAAGATTTTGGCCTGCATGCGATGACCGATCTGTCCCGTTATCATGCGCTGACCCGGGCGCTGGCTGAGATGCGGGGAGAGACCGTCGCGATTCGCATCGATGGTGAAGATCCGATCTCCCTGCGCGCTTCTGACGTCACCCTGGAGGGGGCGAATACTTCACTGCAGATGCACTATCGTGTTACCCCGCAGCAGTTTGCCGACAGCTATAATGCGATTCAGCTGGTCACTCCTCTGGTACTGGCGATCTCGGCCAATTCACCGTTCCTGCTGGGCAACCGGCTCTGGCATGAAACCCGGGTACCACTGTTCAAACAGGCTATCGATGGCAGCGGTAACTGTTCGGTGAAAACCGGAGAGGCTGAGCGCGTGAGTTTTGGCCATGGTTGGGTCAGGCATGGGGTTCATGAGCTGTTTGCCGAAGCCGTCTACCTGCATAAGCCGATTCTGCCGGTGTGTGAAAGCGGCCATCGCCGTCCCGCTAAGACCGCTCAGGGAGCCGATAGCCACACTCTGTTTGAGCTGACACTGCATCAGGGGACTGTCTGGCCCTGGAATCGTCCGGTGTACGATCCGGTTGATGGCGGGCATCTGCGTATTGAGATCCGCTCATTACCGGCGGGACCCAGTCCCTGCGATATGATGGCAAATGCGGCGCTGATTATCGGCCTGGCCGAAGGGCTGCGTGGCCGCATCGAGGAGATTATTCCGGCGATGCCCTTCAAAACCCTGGAGTATAATTTTTATCAGGCCGCCCGCTTTGGTATGGGCGCGAAACTGATGTGGCCCAGTGGTCCCCGTGAACAGTTAACCCGGCGTGCGGCGGTGGATATTGTGGCTGCACTGTTGCCGGTGGCCCGGAAAGGCTTACTGAGGGCGGGAATCGATGCCGCAGAAGCTGATCACTATCTGGGGATTATCCGCCAGCGCCTGCAGGCGAAAACCAATGGTGCCAGCTGGCAGCTAAGACAGTTTGAACGGTTATCAGCATCACTGGTAAAGCGACGGGCGTTGCGATCTATGCTGGAACACTACATTGATCACTGTGGCAACAATCGTCCGGTGGCTGAATGGGAGGATATCTGATGCCACGACAATCACACCCGATACAGTTTATTCATAATCCTGATCCGGCCTCTCTGCCACCGGAGGTGGAGCTGTTTCTAAGGCGTCTGGGTGGCCCCACTCTGATTGTGGTGGATGGCCGGGATAACAGCCGCTGCCGGGCTGTCGCTACCCTGCTGCATGGCAATGAGCCTTCCGGCGTTAAAGCTCTGCTTAAATGGCTGCGCACGGGCGAGCGTCCTGCGGTCCGGCTGATCTGCCTGATCGCTTCCGTTCAGACCGCCCTGCATGAGACGCTTTTCTGTCATCGTCAGATACCAGGACAGCGGGATTTAAACCGCTGTTTTGCTCCTCCATTTGAGGATAATCCGGGACATATTGCCCGGCACTTCATCGAACTGCTGGCGCAGTATCAGCCAGAAGCTCTGCTGGATATTCATAACACCTCCGGCATGAGCCCCGCATTTGGCGTGGTGATCAGTGAAAGCCCTGAACATGAAGCGCTGGTAGCACTGTTTACCCAGCGAATGATCGTCACGGAGCTGCGTTTAGGAGCACTGATGGAGTTGAGTTGTAAACAGATGCCCGTCGTAACCATTGAGTGTGGTGGTGCCGGACAAGCCGGGTCGGACCGGGTGGCAGAGGAGGGGTTACAACGATATCTGTTCAATGAGCAGGTGTTACATCCGCCATCCGGGCTGGTAATGGATCTGTATAAAGATGCGGTGAGACTGCAGTTGTTACCCGGTTGCCGGATAGCGTTTGCTGAGCAGCCGGTTGCGGGGGCTGATCTGACCGTTCCTCCTGATGTGGAGAGGTTTAATTTTGGTACGATACCGGCGCTGACCCGGTTGGGCTGGCTTGGTTCTGAAGGGATGTCGGTATTCCGGGTGCAGAGTGCAACGGGGGAAAACCTGCTGCCGCACTATTTCCTCAGCCGGGCTTCAGGGCTCTATTCTGCCCAGCAACTTAAACTGTTTATGATCACCACTAACCCGGCGATTGCGCTCAGTGATTGCCTGTTCTACGCCTGTGCCGATATTGAGCTTGATCAGATTGTTGACCCCATTGCTGACAGTGAGCACTGACCAGAACCTGACCAGCTTTGACGGGGCCCCGTCTGACAGGCGCTGGCGAACCATTACGTGGGTTATGCAGAGTTTTCCCCAGAGGTTATGCACAGATTCTGTGGGTAACTTTCACACCAGTTCTGCACGTTTCAGAGGCACTTTTTAAGTATCGCAACGCCCTGTTTATACCCCAGTCCGCCATTACCATGAACCGCGCCAACCTGATGATCGGGGCTGGCGGTGAGTTGCTGATGCATCTCGATCAGACTGTTGAGGGCGGGGTTGTTCCACGGGCCTTTCGCCAGGTTCATCCCGCCGGTGATCGTGATCAGATGCTGTTCCAGAAAGGCGGGCACCTGCTCCAGCAGGTCGACCAGCCCACTGGTCAGTAAAAAGGCGATCGGCACCACCGGATAGCAGGTGTAAACTTCCAGCAGGGCATCACCATTGCGAAACCGTTGGGCGAAGTCGGTATCTGCCTGTTCACAGGCGGCTTTGTAAGCGGTTTCAAGATGGGCGTAGCTGACAATGTCTTCTACATGCTGCTGACCATCAGCGGGCAGGAAGCCCAGCCCGACTCCGGCGACCTCAAGGCATTCCTCAGGGGGCACCAGTTGTTGAGCGATCTCTGCACTGCAGAGCAGTAACCGGCCCGAGAAATCGATCAGCGGATTAGCGCAATCGACCCCTCTGAACAGGGGGGTGATATGGTTATACCAGCGCTCATCGGGTAGCTGTTCGGCCAATAACTGATCTGAAACTACGTTTCGGTAACTGCATTTATAGTTTTCAAACAGGTGGTGAGCCAGTTGCTGAAAGAGCTGAGCATCGGCGCCGTGGCGGTGGATAAACTGTTCCGCCAGTTGATTATAAGCGCTGGTCAGAGGGTAGTCGTCACCATAAATCGCCATCAGATCAAGCCGTTGCTGGCGCTCATAGCCGCTACGCAGCATATCTTTACCGCTGATCACTACGGCATCGGTTGAACCGCTGATAATCATCTGCCGGGCATCGGCCAGTGCTTCAATCGGGCCGCAGCCGCTGCGGTAGTGGTGTTGTTCCAGTGTGCTGTGCCAGGGGGTGCTGAGCGGGTCGATGATCAGCTCGGTTAAGCGGATGCCCTGCTGATGCAGGGTCGCTTCCAGATCCAGGCAGTGCTTCAGAGAGCCGCGATCATCTACGGTTTTTGCGGCGGCAATTATCAGGGCCTGTGTCATAGCGCTACTCCTCGGGTCGGGGAGGCTATCTTATCAGGGTTTTCCTGTATTTTGTAAGCGCCGGATGATGAATCTCCTCTCGCTGACTACTTTTTCAGCAGGCGGATACCATCTGCTTCTATTGCAATACGGCGCTCTTTGTAGAGGCGCCCGATCGACAGTTTGAACGCTTTTTTACTGCAGCTGAACAGACGTTTGATGGTTTCCGGTGAGGTTTTGTCGTTGGCGGCAATATAACCATCATGCTCTTCCAGCAGGTGCATGATACGTTTACCCAGATCATCGGTTTTGCCATACCCCAACTGCTGCAGGCTCAGGTTGATCTTGCCATCCGGGCGGATCAGTTTGATAAAGCCCTTCATGCGCTGCCCGTAGCGCACCGGCTTGAACAGATCATCATCGTAGATCACGCCCCAGTGCTGACCGTTGATAATCGCTTTGTAACCGATGTGGGTATGTTCTTCGATGATCAGGTCAACCTGCTGGCCCTTCTCGTAACGGTGCGGGTAGTTATCGAGAAACTTATTCAGCTTAGTGGAGCCGGCAATGCGGTCGGTTTCCTGATCCAGATAGAGATAGACGATCTGTTCCTGACCTTTCTCTACGGTTTTCTTCTGTTCGCTGAAAGGCACCAGCAGATCTTTTGGCAGTCCCCAGTCAAAAAAAGCACCGGTGCGGTTCAGGTCGACCACTTTGAGACAGGCAAACTCGCCGATCTGTGCTTTTGGCGTTTCGGTGGTAGCGATCAGCAGGTCATCGGAATCACGGTAGATAAACACCTCCAGCCGGTCTCCAGGCTGCGTGTTATCGGGCACATAGCGCTGAGGCAGCAGAATATCCCCCAGTTCTTCGCCATCAAGATAAACGCCGAACTTAACCTGTTTGGTTACTTCCAGAGTGTTGAACCGGCCGATCATTGCCATGGTTTGTGTTGCCTCTTAGTCAATAAAAAACGGAGCCATACTCGCTTTAGTCTGGCTCCGTTCCGGATCAGAAATCTGCGCTAATTCAGGAGTGAGACTGCAGAAACTCAGGATCAAGCTTCAGTTCATCATTGCTGTTAACGCCCACGCCACGCTGGCGGATAGTGTCAGCGATCGCTTTCGCTTCATCCAGAGAGTGCATATGGTAGGTGCCACACTGATATTCGTTCAGTTCTGGAATCTGGTTCTGTTGTTCAACCTTCAGTACATCATCCATCGATTCCAGCCAGGCGCCAGCGACACTTTGCTCTTCCGGGGTGCCGATCAGGCTCATATAGAAACCGGTGCGGCAGCCCATAGGGGAGATATCGATAATCTCAACGCCGTTGCCGTTCAGGTGATCGCGCATGAAACCGGCGAACAGGTGCTCCAGCGTGTGGATCCCTTTCTCACTCAGGATCTCTTCATTCGGACGGCAGAAGCGCAGATCAAAAACCGTAATGGTATCGCCACCGGGTGTTGTCATTTTTTTAGCAACACGAACCGCCGGTGCATTCATGCGGGTGTGGTCAACAGTAAAGCTATCTAGCAGAGGCATGTCTGAATCTCTCGCTTGGGTAAATAACAGGAATAACCATAGTATAGTCGCCGATTATCCCAGTATTACGCTGGGAAATTAACCCTTTCTCCGGATTTCTTTTGCGCCGCCCACCGTTCAGATCTCCCGTAGCCGGTTCAGCAGTTTGCGGGCGGGAAATCCCAGTTGTTTCTCCAGCTTTTTGGCGCCGTTAAGTAGTGCTCTGGGGTTTGACTCCGGCTTGCCGCTCTTGAAAGCAAAAGCGATCAGATTGCCGCTATCGACAGTGCAGCAGAGCCAGTTATCGCTAAACAGGTCGGACAGTTGCTGGCTAGCCAGCGGATGATAACCATTACCCTCATCCCACAGATTGAGTACCAGTACTCCCTGATCCGTCAGCAGGCGGTAGCACTGTTCAAGGTACTCTTTTTGCAATTGCTGATGCTGCATACCGGCATCGCTGAACAGATCGGTAAAGATCAGGTCGCAGGGGGTGGCTTCCTGACAGAGGTATTCCAGGGCATCGCTGATGGTGATGCTCAGGCGGCCGGTGTCCGGCAACAGGAAATGCTCACAGGCGATATTCAGCACCTGTTGCCGGAGTTCCGCAACACAGATCGATAAGCTGGATGAATAGCTCAGCAGGGCGTGTACCAGTGATCCGCCCCCCAGGCCCAGCATCAGTGCCCGTTGTGGGTCGGGCTGGTATAACAGGCCCAGCAGCATCGCTTGCAGATATTGATAGACCGGGTATTCCGGACGGCTGCGATCGATCCGGCTCTGCTCACCGCCGGAGCCAAAGCTCATGTAACGATAGGGGCCATCATCGTAAACGTAGATCGGGCCATACTCATCAAAATGGCGGGCGATCTCAGTACCCTGCATAGTCACTGTCCGGAATGGTGTTCAAAAGTTTCTCCCTAAAATATTTCCGCTGTTTGCTGCATAGCACAGCAGGTATTGATCTGGATCATGATTTTGTGGCTGAAGTGTAGATCTGTTCAATGATTCTCTCAGCAGTTGATTCTTTTTCATCTTAACTAACTACTTAGTTGAACGGAAAGTGGAATGGGTTTGATCTATTATTACCTGCTTGCAGTAGGATAAAAACAAAAAAGTGGGAGAAACTCATGAAGCAAAGTGAGCTGGTGCTGGCCCATTGTATCGGCTGCGGCTGTGATGATCATCACAGCTGTGATACCGATTATGGCAAATGTACCTGGATTATTGTTGACCGCGAACTGAATGTTGGCGTGTGCAGTGGTTGTGAAGATGCTCTGGCCGCCTGGCAGCAGGGGGCAAGAAGTGCGGCGGCCGTTCAGGCGCGAGCGCTGCGTCGTCATGGTTAATGGTTCAGACAACAAATAATAATAAAAAAGAAGGAGCCTCAGGCTCCTTCTTTACTTTCTGCAGGCGGATTAACGAATACCCATGCGGCGGATCGCCTGAGGCGTAAAGTCGCTGTGCTTAAAGCGCGCGTTAAAGTCGAATCCATCGCCCTCCTCATTGGTCAGGCTGCCTACCAGATAGCGCCCGGATTGAAGATCATAGAGTGCTTCGGCGGTTAACCAGGGAACCTGAGCATCCTGATACTGCATCTCATGAGCTTCACCGACGCGCCACAGCTGACCCCGGCCATCATAGTGATCGACGATTGCTGCCTGCCAGGTATCTTCATCAATATAGAAGACCCGTTTCGCATAGATATGCCGTGCCCCCTCTTTCAGGGTCGCTTCAACCTTCCACACCCGGTGCAACTCATAGCGGGTATAGTCCGGGTTCATATGACCCGGTTTCAGAATATCGCTGTATTTCAGATTGCGGTCCGCCAGTTTATAGCTGTTATAGGGGATGTAGATCTCCTCCTTACCCGCCAGTTTCCAGTTGTAGCGGTCGGGCGCGCCGTTAAACATATCCAGATTGTCAGAGGTGCGCTGGCCGTCTGAGGCCGTGCCCGGTGCATCATAGGCGATCTGCGGAGCGCGACGAACCCGGCGCTGCCCGGCATTGTAGATCCATGCCTGACGGGGTTTGGCGATCTGATTCTGTGCTTCATGCACCAGCAACACATTGCCGGTCAGTCGGGCGGGTGCCTGAATCTCCTGTACAAAGTAAAACAGAATATTATCATCCTGTTCCGTACGCCCCTCTTTCAGGTAGCTGGGCCAGGACATCTTCTCGGTAATCTTCACCGGCACAAAGTTGCCATTCTCATGCACCGGCACTTGTACGAAGGTGCGCTCAAGGGCTCCGCCGCGGTAACGGGACATATGGTTCCAGATAACCTCCAGGCCATTCTGAGGGATTGGGAAAGGGATTCCCTCAAGGGTATTTGCACTCAGTCCGTTACCGTTGTCCACCAGTTCCGACTGCACCGCATTCTGACGGGCGTGATCATACTGAGACTGGGGCAGGGAGGCGCTGCGATGGGTTGGATAGATATTCATCCGGAAGCTGTCCGGGTATTTGGCAAACAGTGCCAACTGGCCCGGCGTCAGATGTTGCTTATATTCTGCAGCGTTTGCTGCCGTAATCGTAGCGGTAGGTTGTTCATCGCCATAGGGGTCTTTAAAGCGCTCTCCACCCGCGGGCAGACCACCATCCCACGCAGGGATAGTACCGTTTGCGTTGCCGGCTTTTTCGGCCCCAATCGGGGTCAGGGTCGCCCCCAGTTTGGCCGCTTCTGTGTCTGAAACAGCGGCCAGTGTTTGCAGGCTTAAACTTAATCCCAGAGCTGAGCCAAGGATCAGGGCAGTCGATTTAAACGTCATAGAGAATTCTCCTGTAATCCTTAACTGTTAGAAAGAGACCGAAGCGCTAAGAGACAGAAAGTCGCGGTCGTCAATCGGGTTATAGTCACCACCAAAGAAGTTGGTATAGCCCAGTTGAACCTGATACTGGTTCAGATAATCGGCGGTCAGGCTGATAGTGGCTGTTTTTTCGCCCTCGTTAAAGGCTGCGCCTGGTTGAGGGCCATAACCTTCAATACCATGTTTAAAGCTGATTTCAGGTTTGAGGTTAACCCCGGCAAAGGCATTGGGGTAGGTGAGATTTGCCCGGACAACGTAACCAAAGGAGTCCTGGGTTACAAAACCTTCTGTATCCCCCGGAGTATAACCAAAGATACCGTTTCGACCATATTTCAGTGCGGTTGCACTCTCATCAAGGTCGTGCACATGGGTCCAGCCCAGTTCACCAATCAGCGTCATACGGCTGGCACCCATCACCTGGTCAACAAATTTTACAAAACTGGTTTGTACCTGAGTGATATCAAAAGTACTGTAGCCATGAATATCCTCACCGAAGCCGGTTGAAGCTACCAGTGAGTTGGCCGGATTGTTGCCGGATACTGCCGGGTTACCTAATGAAAGCATTGCAGCAACCAGCATCGGTCCATTCATTTGTAGAGGGACATCCATCTTATGGCTGACCTCTCCTGACCAGGCGACATCACCCAGGCTGGTGCTAAAGCTAAGTCCGATCAGTTTGGTATCTTCCGGGTATTCAACAAAATACTGCGACTGGAAGACGCCTAGCTGGCCCAGTGTACCCAGTGAAACAAGATCGGCTTTAATACCACTGATCAGCGGTAGCCGGCTGTGATATTTCGCCAGATACAAACCAAACTCCGTACTGTTTAGTTCCTCGGCAAAATAGCGGAAAGCAACACCAAACTGACCACTGTCATCGGCTTCTCTGATGCCGTCTGCCGCTCTGTTTACCACCAGATCGGTACTAAAAGGGGGGCTGCCATCAAAAGTGTTGAAATATACAGAGTCTGGGCTATTCGTCGCTGCCAGCGCAGGGTTATCACTGCGGATGCGGATGCCGTTGCAGCCTTCTGCGGTGAAGTCATTCGTCGAGAAATATGTGCCGCAACCATCAATCGCGGTTTTTTCCCATTCAAGCTGGTAGAAACCCTCGACACTAAGATTGTCGGTCAGACCCAGTGAGGCAAACGCCATATTGACCGGCAGCAGTCCCTCTTTTACTTCTGCGCCTGCACGGCGAAATGCACTCACGTCGAACGGGTTGATAACGTTGATACCGCCCTGTATGAAGGTGCTTTCACCCCAGTTTACGACCTGACGGCCGAGGCGGATGTCGAGGGGCTTATCACTGAGATCGAATGCCCCAAAAACGTACGCGTCGAGAATTTCTGCCCCGGAAAATTGAGCATAATCATTAAAGCCGTTGTCATCCAGTGGGGTATTTGAGGCGTAGCCATTTGGGATATTGCCATGGTTCGCATTGCCTTCATTCAGAGCGTAGTCGTACCAGTATTTACCACGGATAAAAACGCCGACATTGTCCTTGCTCAGTTGAAGATCATGTACGCCTTTTAAAACAGTCGAAAAGGCATCGCCTTTGGAATAGTTCTGGGTACCATCGTCGTATGAACCTGAGCCTGCACTGGTCCCTCCGTTAGCCTTAGAGATCAGCCCTTCGTTCGGGTTGCTCATACGCCAGCTCGAGCCAACCGACAGTTGAGAATCAAACCGGCCTTCGATCTCTCCTAGATTAAATTCTACAGCGGATGCCGGTCCGGCGATTGAGGCTGTCAGCATTGCCAGGGTTACACTTCGCGCGAGTTGATTGCGCACAGGAGTGACACGCCAGGGGGCTGACGTCCTTATCGATCTCTTTGCCATTTAGTTCACCTTCTCGGTAACTTGTTATTTTTGTTTGTTCAGCCCGCCCGTCCCTCGAACCGGGTTGCAGACTTCAGGCTTGCGTCATCTGAAATTAAGGCAGAATAGATAATCCTTCAATTCAACCTGTTTGCTCAATAACAATAGCTGTCATTTTCACTGACAAAAAATGTCTCAGCTATTTTTTTCGTTTTTCATGATATAAGTTAAGAGAATACTATTTGAAATTCCTAAAAATACAAAAATATTAGCAGAGCAGAGATAAGAAGGATGGAAAAGACCATCACCGTACCAACAGGTTATGTCCGTTACCTTCTGACGCAGGTTGAGAAGCAGGGCTACAATCTTGATGAACTTCTGGCTGTCGTCGGGATCGATCCAACTGAAATAGAGCAGCGAACTGAGTTTTCTGCTATCAAATTCGGTCAGCTATACCAGCGGATTATGTGGACGGCTCAGGATGAGTCGTTTGGTATGGTGTCTGGAGGTCGGGTGCCCAATGGTACTTTCCGGATGATGTGTCATGCCATTATTCACTGCCCGACGCTGGAGCGGGCTATCTATCGCTGCAGCTCTTTTTATGAGATCTGTCGCGGCACTAAGGTAAAGCCTTATCTGGTGCGCAAGGGGCGCTACGCCAAGCTCTCTTTTGCGCCGGTCAGTTCCGTACCCGAAAAAGAGGTGCGCGAGATGCTTCACAATGAAGCGCCGGCGGTGGTGCGTACCGGACTGTCGATGTGGCACCACTTTATCAGTTGGCTGATTGGTTCACGCCTCGATCTGAAGGCGGCTTACTTTACCTTTCCACCGCAGGACGACAGTTATCATTATGAGACACTGTTTCAGTCGGAGATCAAGTTTGGTCAGCACGATAATGCGATTGTGTTTCCCGCCCGTTACCTCGATTATCCCATTATCCAGAGTGATGAAAGCCTTCGCGGATTTCTTCAAACAGCCCCCTATCAACTGATTGTCATGGTGGATAATGATCAGAGCCTGCGTTCACAGGTTAAAGCGATGCTGGGTAAAGATTTCAGCCGCGAGTTGCCCGGCGCGGAAGAGGTGGCTTTTAAACTGAATATGTCGGTATCAACCCTGCGTCGCCGTCTGGCGGAGGAGAACAGCTCATACCAGAAGATTAAGGATGAGTGCCGTAAGAAAGCGGCGATCAACTATATGGACTCGCCGCAGCTGTCGATCAATGATGTGGCAGCCCTGATGGGGTTTGATGAGCCTTCGGCGTTTTTCCGCTCTTTCAAAAAATGGACCGGCATGACACCGGGGGAGTATCGGCGCAGTGACACCTATGGTGAGAAGTACAGTCTGGGAATGAGCTGATGGCTGAGGATATTGCCAGGATTACGAACCGGTAAAATTCTGCAAAAAATTAATTTTTTCCCTTCTAAAGTATTGACACAAACACGGAATCCTTTAATATACGCGACCTCACTGGAGGGGTGGCTGAGTGGTCGAAAGCACTGGTCTTGAAAACCAGCGAGGGTTGATAGCCCTCCCAGGGTTCGAATCCCTGCCCCTCCGCCATAGTGAGAACGTTGTTCCTCGATAGCTCAGTTGGTAGAGCAGTAGACTGTTAATCTATTGGTCGCTGGTTCGAGTCCAGCTCGAGGAGCCACAGCGGGTCGTTAGCTCAGTTGGTAGAGCAGTTGGCTTTTAACCAATTGGTCATAGGTTCGAATCCTATACGACCCACCACTTTCTCTCAGGAGAGTAGTGGGCAGGGGAAAAAGAAGTTTGGTGTGGGTCGTTAGCTCAGTTGGTAGAGCAGTTGGCTTTTAACCAATTGGTCATAGGTTCGAATCCTATACGACCCACCACTTCTACTAAATAGCCACCGTAGGGTGGTTTTTTTACGCCTGAAATTTGTGGCACATATAGGATGAGAACCTATAGGTTCGATTCGAGCCGTTTTTTGGCGAGAAAACA
>NZ_JAFFZO010000008.1:104597-147234 GCF_016924145.1 Amphritea pacifica
CTTGCGACGATGGCCCAAAGGGCGCAGTAATCCTATACGACCCACCACTTCTAAATTAAGCCGCTTAATTGCGGTTTTTTTGCGTCTGTAGAAAAGTAATATGAAGTTGATCGTATAGGATGAGAACCTAAGGTTCGAGCCGAGCGAAGCGAGACAACGCCGGAGCTTGCGACGGCGGCCCGAAGGGCGTGGTAATCCTATACGACCCACCACTTCTACTAAATAGCCACCGTAGGGTGGTTTTTTTACGCCTGAAATTTGTGGCACATATAGGATGAGAACCTATAGGTTCGATTCGAGCCGTTTTTTGGCGAGAAAACATCGGAGCTTGCGACGATGGCCCAAAGGGCGCAGTAATCCTATACGACCCACCACTTCTAAATTAAGCCGCTTAATTGCGGTTTTTTTGCGTCTGTAGAAAAGTAATATGAAGTTGATCGTATAGGATGAGAACCTGTTTTTAAGAAATAGGGTTCGATTCGAGCCGTTTTTTGGCGGGAAAACATCGGAGCCTGCGACGATGGCCCGAAGGGCGCAGTAATCCTATACGACCCACCACTTCTAAATTAAGCCGCTTAATTGCGGTTTTTTTGCGTCTGTAGAAAAGTAATATGAAGTTGATCGTATAGGATGAGAACCTGTTTTTAAGAAATAGGGTTCGATTCGAGCCGCTTTTTGGCGAGAAAACATCGGAGCCTGCGACGATGGCCCAAAGGGCGCAGTAATCCATACGAGACTTAAATAAGATCTCTGACTTCTAAAGTAAACCGCTGCTCTTGATCGGAGATCAGAAGGTTTTTCTCGTCTGAATTTTGTGCGTTCACTGTTTATCTGTGGATCCGATAATTATGATGCGGACCTGCCTCATGCCTCATTACTCTTTTCTCTGTGTTCTAAGAGTCCTCTGTGGTAAAAATGCTCTCCTTATCTCTGATCGTTGAGCCAGTCAGTCAATGTAGCTGTCTGGCTTATGATTCTGTGACGCGTTAGAGGTTATTGATGTGAGGGTGCGGAAAAACCTATGAGAGCAAGATTAATTACCCAGCAAGGCTACGATAAGCTCAAGGAAGAGCTGGATTTTCTCTGGCGTAAGGAGCGCCCGGAAGTGACTCAGAAGGTTACCTGGGCGGCCAGTCTGGGGGACCGCAGCGAGAATGCAGACTATCAGTACAATAAAAAACGCTTGCGGGAGATTGATCGTCGGGTCCGCTACCTGCGTAAATGTATTGATGAACTGGGGGTTGTCAATTATGCGCCGGAGCAGGAGGGCAAAGTGTTCTTCGGTGCCTGGGTTGAGATTGAGAACGATGCCGGTGAGATAAAACGTTTTCGTATTGTCGGCTATGATGAAATTTTTGAGCGCAAAGACTACATCTCTATCGATTCACCAATGGCCAGAGGCCTGTTGAAAAAAGAGGTGGGTGACGAGGTGCTGATCAGAACGCCGGCCGGTGAGGCGTACTGGTATATTAATAAGATTGAGTATATTCAATCCTGACGGTACCGACAGCGCTCGGGCCAGTAGCGCGGTTGTATTAAAGTCTGATCAGCAACAGGTTGAGAAAATAGCCGCCGACAATCAGCAGGAGAAACAGTATCAGCGCCAGCAGCAGGGGTTTCGCTCCCGCCTGTTTGATGGTGGCCCAGCGGGTTTGTAATCCCAGTGCGGCCATTGCCAGCGCCAGACTGAACTGACTGCTCAGCTTTATCAGCTGTAGCGCAGGCTCAGGAATCGCCGTCAGGCTGTTAACGGCGGTTGCCGCGATAAAGCCAAAGACAAACCAGGGAATAATGATCGTCCCGCCTTTAGCCTTTTCATCAGTAGTGGGGCTTAAGTGTGCGCTGAGCAACAGAATAAAAGGGGCCAGCAGCATCACCCGGATCAGTTTCACCACCACAGCAGTCTGTAATGCCTCGCCACTGATCGATCCTCCCGCTGCCACCGCCTGAGCGACTTCATGCACGGTGCTGCCAATATAGATACCAAATGCAGATTCACTCATGCCGGCAAACTGATAGATCAGCGGGTAGCTGAACATCGCCAGCGTGCCGAACAGGACGACGGTGGCTACCGCCACTGTGACATGCTGCTGTTTAGGCTTGAGTACCGATTCTGTCGCCAGCACCGCTGCCGCACCGCAGATTGCACTGCCAACCGAGGTGAGGATGGCAACGTCCCGATGCAGTTTGAAAAACCGTATGCCGATCCAGGTGCCGACACTGAAGATGGAGAGGATGGTTACCGCATCCAGTAACAGTGCCTGCCAGCCAACTGCGAGTATCTGCTCCAGACTCAGACTAAAACCAAACAGTACAATGCCGGTGCGCAATAAACGCTGCTGACAGAACAGGGTAAAACGATTGTCAGCGAAGCTGAGCACGCGGTGATCGAAATGCCCCCAGATCATGCCCATCAGAATGGCCAGCGGCAGCGCGCTGAGCCCGATACTGGCGACAGGTTCCAGGTGCGCCAGTCCGAGTGCCAGCGCGGCAATAATGGGAAGCAGTAAAGATCGTGGCATAGTCGGGCTCAGATTGGTTGTTAGTGCAAGGGCTGTGACAGGCACTATCTTCCAATTTTAATAATCTTAAGTAAAATGGATGTTTCTAACATTAGGTATAAGAAAAACCGAACAATGAGCCTGTCCCTGAGACAACTGAGAATATTCGAGGCAACTGCGCGTCTGGGGCGGCTGACTGCGGCGGCTGATGAGCAGGCGCTGAGCCAGTCCGCGGCCAGTCAGGCGCTCAAAGAACTTGAGGTGTCGCTGGGATACCGCCTGTTTAGTCGTAACAGTCGTGAACTGGTGATAACTGAGATGGGACGGGATATTCTGCCCCGGGTACGGGATATTCTGATCAATGTTGAACGCCTTAATACCCCTCAGGGCGGGGGGATCAGTGGCTCATTCCGGGTAGCGGCCAGTGTCACTATCGCCAGTTATCTGTTTGCACCACTGATGGCAGACTTTATCAGGCAGTACCCACAGGTTGAACCCGATCTGCAGATCGCTAATACCCGGCAGGTGATCGCAGGGCTGGAGAAGGGGCAGGCACAGATCGGTCTGATCGAAGGGCCGGCTTCCCATCCGCAGCTGCAGATTATCCCCTGGCGTAGCGATGAGTTGCTGGTGTTCTGCAGTCAAACCCATCCGCTGGCGCGGGCAGGTCACCTGAGCGTTGAACAGATGTTGCAGCAACGCTGGATTCTGCGGGAGCAGGGGTCAGGTACCCGCGAAGTTTTTGACCGGGCACTGCAGCAGGTGAATGGGAATGTCACTATGGTGATGGCGCTTAACCGCCAGGAGGCGATTAAACAATCGGTTAAGGCGGGTTTGGGGATCGGTTGTCTGTCACGGCTGGCGGTTGCTGAGGAGCTTCGCAGGGGCGAGCTGGTGGTGTTACAGACGCCGTTGCAGCTGTCCCGGCAGTTATCAGTGGTAGTGACCAGCGACACCTGTAGCAACCCGTTGGTTCAGGCATTCCTTCACTTTCTGCAGCTGCCAGAGGCTGCGCCGCTTCAGACCCATCCGGTGGCATCGTCTGCTCCGATAAGCCGATAATAAGTGTCAGAAAATACTCAAGAAATACCGCTTCAGGCCGAACTATAACTGACGCGATAGTAACCCGGGTATTGTGGTTTTCAGATGCAGATAGAACGGCTTGAACAGTTAGAACAGCGAATTGAGGGCTACACCTCTTCGTTAACCCATGCGGTTAATGAGGGGCGTGGCGCACAGTTCTCTATGCTGTTAAGTCTGATCACTGCCACCGAATATCAGACGCAGAAGGGCCGGACCGCGTCCGAAGGGTTTCGCCTGCCGGAACCCGAGACGCTGGAATACCCTGATACTGACTCGTTGCATACCGCCGAGGTGGTAAGCCGTCTTAACAGTGCGGTCAGTGAACATCATGCGGGGGATTTCGCCTACCTGCTCAGTCATCTTTCGGTGCAGGCGAATACACCGGTCAGAAGTGTGTCTGCGGCGGATGACTTTGCCCGGATCGGGCTGGCTTCTGCGGGACGCCTGATGCTGGATGAGATCGACCGTTCCGGTCAGCAGTTCAGCGCCCGGGCCTGAGGGCTCGTGTCGCTGGCTGGAGCTGCAACCACGTTATACTGAGCGTTGGCAGTATTACGTACGCCAGTGAATCTTTTCAACCGTATTCCCCTCGATCCGCCACCACTCATCCGGGTCATCCCCTGAGGTCCAGCTGCTGGCAATACAGCGTATTTCGGTCTCCAGTTCGTGGGCAGCCTGTTGTGCACAGTCCAGATCTTTGATCCAGGGAGTCTGGTCGGAGTTAAACCAGATGCTGCTCCAGGCTTTGCCTGAGACCTTTTCATGGATCATCACCGGGATCTCGCAACCATTAATTCTGGCGTTGAAGTGGTGCACCTGGCCCTGCTCAAAATCCCGCTGCAGCGATTCGCAGAGGCTCTCCAGCCACTGGGTTATACGTTCGAGAGAGCGGTCTTTAATGTAGATCTCAATATCGGGGTGGCGTTGGTCTTCAGTCATGGCTTTGGTCAGATTTCAGGTCGGGTTGGCTGTCGGTTAGCAGAAAGCGGAAAATCCGCAGAATGCTCAGGCTAATATAGCCGAAGGCGGCGGTTATTGCTCCGCAAATTGCGATAATAAGCCCGACCAGTGCGAGAATCTCCCGCGGCAGGCTTTGTGCCAGCAGGAACTGGGCAATCGCCAGGGCGATAAAGCCGATCATAAAGAGACCGATGCCGAGCAACAGAATGGTCAGGTTCTGTTTGACGTTGTCGGCACGGCGGATAAGACGTAAGCGCAGGCGTTGTTTTAAGTTGCCCCGGCGCATCGCTTAAATCCGCCGGAAACGCGCCAGGCAGACATCCAGAGTCAGTTCTAACTGGCTCAGCGCAGCCAGCCGTTCACGGGCACTCTGATTGATTCGCCAGCCGTGGGGCGTCATCGCCAGTAACTGGCTGATCTGGGTCTGGTCGGGCAGGGAGAAGCGATATCTGATCGCTTCAGTGGTGATATGCTCAAACGGTTCGCCGAGCACCGTTGCCGGATCAAAGCCTGAGTGACGCACCTCGGCGTAGATCAGTTCGCGCAGTTCGATCAGGTGGTCTTCGCCAGGGTAGGCGATCAGCAGCTCCGCGCCTGATTTCAGCGTGCGACTAAACTCATCCGACATCAGCCGGCTGAACAGCACTGAGATCAGTTCCAGAGAGTGGTCCGCTACCGGCATCCGGGCGCCGGAGGCGACCATCCAGGTGATGCCTTTACTCTGACTGCAGGCTGCTTTGACGGCGTGTTTTGAAATGTCGAGTCCGGCCAGTTGATAATTGGCGCCGCTTTGTTGCAGCTGCTGCTCCATCCGGCAGGTGTAATAACCCTCACCACAGCCCATATCGAGAATGCGGGGTGATTGATGCTCAGCGGCACGCTCAGCCAACCGGCTGGCGATAGTGTCAGCCAGTTGCTGATAATGCCCCAGGGCAAGAAAGTTGCGCCGTGCCTGCACCATTTCGGCATTGTCGCCGGGGTCCTTAGAGCGTTTTTGATTGGCTAACAACAGATTCCAGTAGCCCTGCCGGGCGGCATCGAAGCTGTGGCGATCCGGGCATTCGAGGTGCTTGCTATCGCCTGATAACGGTTGCAGGCAGACGGGGCAGTTCAGGTCAAAGTTCATTCCGCTTACCGGATCAGCAGTTTTGCCATAATGTTTTCATACAGCGATGACAGGGTGTCCAGATCATCAGCCTTAACCCGCTCGTTGACCTTATGGATAGTCGCATTGATCGGTCCCAGCTCGACAACCTGGGCGCCGGTGGGGGCGATAAAACGGCCATCAGAGGTGCCGCCGGAAGTGGAAAGCTCTGTCTCCAGGCCGGTAACCGCTTTAATTGAATCGATACAGGCGTCTACCAGATCACCGCGGTCGGTAATAAAGGGGTTACCGCTAAGGGTCCAGTTGATATCAAAATTCAGGCCGTAGCGGTTGAGAATCGCATAGGTCCGCTCTTTGATCTGCTCTGCGGTGACTTCGGTGGAGAAACGCAGGTTAAACTGCACATCAATATGGCCCGGGACCACGTTGGTTGCACCGGTACCGGCATGGATATTGGAGATCTGCAGGCTGGTTGGCGGAAAAAACTCATTCCCCTCATCCCAGACTTCAGACGCCAGGTCGTTCAGTGCCGGAGCGGCCAGGTGGATCGGATTTTCCACCAGATGAGGGTAGGCAACGTGGCCCTGCACGCCGCGTATGGTCAGGTCACCGCTGATTGAGCCGCGGCGACCATTTTTGATTACATCGCCGACCTTCACGGTGCTGGAGGGTTCGCCAACAATACACCAGGTGATCTTTTCATTGCGTGCTTCCAGGTGATCGATTACCCGGGTGGTGCCATTCACAAACGGCCCCTCCTCATCGCTGGTGATCAGCAGGGCGATCGAGCCATCATGGTCGGGGTGATGCTCCAAAAAGCGTTCCAGCGCGGTAATAAACGCCGCCAGGCTGCCCTTCATATCGGCGGCACCACGACCACACAGAAAACCGTCCTCTATTACCGGATCAAACGGTGGATGGTCCCAGTTGGCTTCCGGGCCGGTGGGTACCACATCGGTGTGTCCGGCAAAACAGAACAGCGGCCCTTTGCTGCCCCGGCGTGCCCAGAAGTTTGTCACCTCTTCAAACTGCAGGCGTTCGATATGAAAGCCCAGCGCTTCCAGCCGTTCGATCATCAGCTCCTGACAACCGTCGTCTTCGGGGGTGACGGAGCGACGGGAGATCAGTTGTTTGGCAAGTTCGAGGGTGGCACTGAGTTGAGACATGGAGGTTACCTTAACGCCGGATGGCCGTTGCAGGGGTGGATAATGGGGTGCTGCGGTGAGCAGCACCCTGACACTGGACGGAGAACGCCAGGCTTAGTTGTGCGCGTGCAGCTCTTCGTTCAGCTCGATTGCAGACTTGTTGGTCTTCACTTCGACGCGACCGGTCTGAGAGTTGCGGCGGAACAGCAGATCCGGCTTACCGGCCAGTTCGGCGGCTTTCACAGTGCTGACCTCGTTGTTCTGGTCATCCAGCAGTGTCACTTTGGAGCTGGCAGTGATATACAGACCCGCTTCAATAGTACAGCGATCACCCAGCGGCAGACCCAGGCCCGCATTGGCACCCAGCAGACAGTTTTCACCCACTGAGATCACGACATTGTTGCCACCGGACAGGGTTCCCATAGTGGAGCAACCGCCGCCGAGATCAGATCCGTTACCGACCACCACTCCGGCTGAGATACGACCCTCGACCATGCTCACGCCCAGGGTACCGGCATTAAAGTTAATAAAGCCTTCATGCATCACTGTGGTGCCTTCGCCAACGTGAGCCCCCAGACGGACGCGGGAGGTCGCTGCGATCCGGGTGCCGGCAGGAATAACGTAGTTTGCCATTTTCGGGAACTTATCAACCGAGTGGACATCGATAATCCGGCCCTGAGCGCGGGCAGCCAGCTGACGTTTAGGCAGGTCCGCCAGGGAGATGGCACCCTCGCTGGTCCAGGCAACGTTAGGCAGTTTGCCGAACATGCCGTTCAGGTTCAGACCGTGAGGCTGCACCAGACGGTGAGACAGCAGGGTCAGTTTCAGGTAAACCTCCGCAGTGGACTCAGGGTCAGCATCGGTTTCCAGAATGGTCAGAATCATCGGTTGCTGAGTACCTTTACAGATCTCAACGATCTCCGCCTGATCCTCTGCATCGATTGCCAGAAAAGCCGCTTCCAGTTCGCTCAGTTGAGAAACTGTCAGTTCAATTGCCTGATTACCACCGCTATAGCCTGCGATATCCTTAACTGCAGTGATCAGTTGCGCGGATGGATTCAGCAGAGGGCTGTTAAAATAAACTTCCAGTAACTCGCCCTCTGATGACTTTGTGCCGATACCCAGGCCGAATGCAAATGTACTCATTGTTTGTAACTCCATAGAACTTTTAAGAATTTATTTGAACAGAGCGTTGTAGTCACTCTCTTTGAAACCCACCTGAATACGGTCGCCAAGGTTCAGCACCGGCCGCTTGATCAGCGTCGGAGTGGCCAGCATCTCGCGAATGGCTGTGGTTTCATCAATACTGTTTTTTATACTGTCATCCAGAGCACGCCAACTGGTGCTGCGCTTATTTAACAGCGCCTCCCAGCCGAGGCTGGCAACCCATTCCTGTAACTGGGCTTCTGTCAGTCCGTCTTTGCGGAAATCATGAAAACTGAAATTCACCCCGTTGCTTGTCAGCCAGCGCTGTGCTTTCTTCACCGTATCGCAGTTAGAAATACCATATAGCGTTGTCATGTTCTGCTCCTCAGGCTGTCAGTGATTCAACGTAGCGGCGAATCCGCTGTGCGCCTTCGACACACTCTTCCAGGGTTGCGACCAGTGCCATCCGCACAAAGCCCGCGCCCGGCAGTTCGCCTGTCTGGTCCTCTCTGGAGACATAGCTGCCTGGCAATACCGTCAGGTTTTGCTGGGCAAACAGTCCCTGAGCAAACTGGTCGTCAGGAATCGGTGTAGCGGCCCAGAGATAGAAACCGGCATCGGGCATTCTGACATCCATGACTGGCTCAAGAATTTCCAGCACTGCGGCAAACTTCTCCCGATACTTATCGCGGTTTTCCAGCACATGGGTCTCATCGTTCCAGGCCGCAATGCTGGCCAGCTGCACCGGAATTGACATAGCGCTGCCATGATAGGTGCGGTAGCTGGTGAACGGGGCAATCAGACGGGCATCGCCCGCGACAAATCCTGATCTCAGGCCCGGCAGGTTAGAGCGTTTCGACAGGCTGTGGAACACAACACAGTTTTTATAGTCGTGACGGCCCAGCTGGGCGCAGACCTCCAGCAGACCTACCGGCGGATTGGCTTCATCGAAATAGATCTCTGAATAGCACTCATCGGAGGCGACAATAAAATCATACTGGTCAGACAGTGCAATCAGTTTAGCCAGCGTCGCGGCGTCTGTAACTGCCCCGGTGGGGTTACTTGGCGAGCAGAGGAACAGTAACTGACAGCGTTGCCAGACCGCTTCGGGCACCGCATCAAAATCGGGCACAAAGTGGTTCTCAGCGGTACAGCTCAGATAATAAGGTTCGGCACCGGACAGATAGGCCGCGCCTTCGTAGATCTGATAAAACGGGTTCGGCGATAACAGCAGCGGTGTTGCCTCGGTGGCAGGCACCCGGTTGATGGCACACTGGGTGAAGGCGAAGATCGCTTCCCGGGTGCCGAGCACCGGCAGTACATTATCGGCACCGGTCAGGCTGCCAGGCTGCAACTTAAAACGCCGGCTGGCCCAGTCCGCAATGGTCTGACGTAGTTCAATTGTGCCGGCGGTGGTTGGATAGTTGGCCAGTTTGTCCAGATTCTGGCTCAGTTCATCGATCACAAAAGCGGGAGACGGGTGCTTCGGTTCGCCGATGGAGAGCGCGATATGTTCAAGCTCGGTGGGAGGGGTTACCCCGGCTTTCAGCTTAGCCAGTTTTTCAAATGGGTATGGCTGAAGCTTCTGCAGATCTGAATTCATTGAAATGCCTTGTAATTGCCGCTGACAAAAGAGCGGAAATTATACCGGATGGAAGCCAACAGGCCAATGAAAGCCACCATCTATTGACGTTTATATGTAATGGCCGATGAGATAAGTGACATTCTGCCGTCTACGACATAACCTTAAGAAACAGGAACAAACGGGGGAGTTGGTAAGCGTGCTTACAGATAGTCGATTACACCCTAGGGTTGACGCTGATTTTGAGGTCCGGGTGGGCATCCCTGGCGATAATACCGGTGCCCGGATTATCAATATCAGTCTGGGTGGTGTTGCCATTCAGGGTAGCCAGGCGCTGGTGCAGGTGTTAAAAAACGACAATGCTAATCCCAAAGGGGTGAGTGAGCATGTGGTCAGTTTTAGCATGCCTGACGGTGAACTGACTGAAGTTTGCCGGTTAATCCATATCCGGCGATTGTCTCAGAGCCGGTTTGAATTTGGTATGAAGTTTGTCGATCTGAACCCGCAGGATGAGCAGATCATCGCCAGCTATGTTGACCGCCATGTGGTCTGATCTGCCAGAACAGTAACGCAATCACTGCCCGGTGAGATGATCGCCGGGCTCTCTGCCTTGCATCGCTATCAGGACTGCAGGGGCGCCTTTTCACGGCGGATAGCCGATCTGAACAACTCTTTGCCATTCTCCAGCATCACCAGCAGGGCTGGTACCACCAGCAGAATCAGCATGGTGCCAAACGCCAGCCCGAATACCAGTGAGGTGGCCATGGGAATCAGGAACTGCGCCTGCAGCGAGGTTTCAAACAGTATGGGTGTCAGGCCTGCAATGGTGGTGAGAGAGGTCAGCAGCACCGCCCGCAGACGCTGACAGGCCGCTTCCACTATCGCATTGTGCACACTCATCCCCTCTTTGCGCAACTTCTGGAAAAAGGTGATCAATACGATGGAATCATTAATGACGATGCCAGAAAGGCCAAAGCAGCCAAACAGTGACAGTATGGTCAGGTTCTGCCCCGTTAGCAGGTGTCCGGCGATGGCTCCGGTCAGTCCCAGGGGGATCGCCAGCATCACTGCCAGAGGCCAGCTGTAGGATGAGAACACCCAGCTGAGAATAATAAAGATCAGCAACAGTGCTATTAACAGCCCCATCTTCATATCCGCCAGGGTTTCCCGCTGGTTTTTGTTGCGCCCTTCAAAACTGGCCTGAACGCCATATTCCGAGGTGATCTGCTGCAGTTTGCCGGCGTTCAGGTCAGCGATAATTTCATTGGCATTGGCGACCGCTTCATCAAGATCGGTGGTCACCTTAATCGCCAACTGACCGTCGACCCGCTGTAGCCGGTCAAGTCCCTGCTTGTCGGTAAACTGCACCACATTGGCCAGCGGCGCAGTCTCGCCATTGGGAAGCAGAATCGGCAGGTTTTCCAGAGCGCTGAAACGATCCCTTTCGCTGTCTGGCAGTACCACTCTGACCTCGACCTCATCCTCTCCCCGGTTGAATATCTGTACCAGCTGGCCATCAAAAGAGGAGCGTAGCTGACGGCCAACCGAGTTGAGAGTCAGTCCGGCGGTCTTGCCTGCCGGTGTCAGTTGGTAGATCAGCTGAGACTTACCAAAGGGCAGGTCATCATCGACGTTGCTGACGCCGTTGTACTGACTCAGTGTGTCCTGAACCGCCAGCGAGGCACGCTTCAGCTGTTCAACATCGGAACCGACCAGTTTAACTTCAAGCGATTTACCGGGTGGGCCGGAACGATTCAGGTCGATGGTGAATTTTTCAATGCCGGCGGGCAGTATGATCTTACTGCGCCACTTTTTAATGATCTCCCCGTTGGTGATCTCCCGGCTGTCGATTGAGGTCAATTGTACATAGAGCGCACCAAATTCATCGCCCTGACTGGACCCCTGACTGGTGCGGCTGCTATTGGTTTTACGGTGGATCTGCAGTGCCATCTTAATCAGATTGCCGCCCAGCTCTTCCTCGGTCTGGCGCAGCGTCTGATCCAGGTGTTGCAGGAACTTATCCACCTGATCAGGACTACTGCCCGACGTGAACTGAATGTTGGCGTTCAGGGTTTCCATCTCAACCGCCGGGAAGAAGGTGAACTTTATCCGTCCACTGCCCACCAGCCCGATGGCAATAATAAACGCCGCCAGGGCGATTGTGACCGTCACCCAGCGAAAACGGATGGCGTTTTCAACCCAGCTGCGAAACCGGCCGTTCTTAAAATTATTGAATGCTGCATCGAGTCTGATGCGGGTTTTTGAGGGGTGCAGATCGGCCGCTTTATGCAGGCTGTGGTGCAGGTGACCGGGCAGAATCAGGAAGCACTCCACCACCGACGCCATGATGACACAGATAACCACCGTGGGAATATCGATGAGGATATTGCCGATAATGCCGCCAATTAACAGCAGCGGCAGAAACGCGGCGATGGTGGTGAGTGACGAGGCCATGACCGGTGCCAGCATCCGGTGGGCTCCGCCGATGGCTGCCTTGAGTCCCGGCTCACCCATCTGCAGATGGGTCAGGGTGTCTTCACCGACCACAATGGCATCATCAACAATAATACCCAGTGCCATGATCATACCGAACAGGCTGATCATATTGATACTGCCACCGATACCATAGAGGACCGCCAGCGTGGCCATAAAGGAGACGGGAATCCCTACCGTCACCCAGAAGGCCACCCGGGCATTGAGAAACAGAAAGAGGGTGGCGATCACCAGAATCAGGCCGCCCACGCCGTTTTTGATCAGCAGGTTAATGCGGTCCTGGATCGCTTCATAGCCTTCATCAAAGGCGATGAGCTGGATATCCGGCGGCAGTGTGGGTTGCCGCTCACTGAGCCAGTCGCGCATTATTTTGGCGGCTTTCAGGGTATCTTCATGCTCTGTGCGTCGCAGCAGTAGCTGGATTGCCGGTTGGCCGCGATAGGTAAGATAGGTCTGATTGTCCCGGTTGCGCCAGTCAAGGGTGGCGATATCCCCCAAACGCAACAACCGGCCATCTTTGGCGGTAATCAGGGGTAGCTGACTAAAGCCTTCAACATCGCGCTGCTGACTGAGACTGCGGATCTGACGGGAACCATCCCCTTGTGCAGCGGTTCCCGCAGGCAGATCGACGCTGCGCTGATTGATAATCTGGGCGACATCGCTGAGACTCAGCCCCAGTTCATGCAGGCGGCTGGAGGGGATCTGAATGGCGATCTCCTCTTCTGGTAAACCGACAAAATCGATTTTACGGATACCCCGCTGTAGCAGTTCCCGTTCATACTGACGTGCCAGAATCCGTAGTTCCTGTGCGGACGCTTTGTCGCTGGTGATCAGTATCCGGGCGATATCATCATAGCGGATCACCCGCTGTACGATCGGTTTTTCCGCATCCGACGGCAGGTTGGTGATGCCATCGACCTTCTGTTTTATCTCATCAAGAATATAAGCGACATCACTGTTTTCCTCCAGCTCCAGGCGGATGGAGGCAGACCCCTGCGTGGCGGTTGAGTAGATTGCATCGATACCGTTAACCGATTTCAGCTCCCGCTCTATGGGAAGAATGATCGAGCTTTCCACATCTTCTGCGGCCGCACCACTCCAGGGCACCGCTATGGTGATAATATCCAGCTCGAAAGTGGGAAAAAACTGGGTATTGAGCTTTTTTAATCCCCAGACGCCCGCCAGTATCATCAGCATCATCAACAGGTTGGCGGCCACCCGGTGTTCGGTAAACAGAGTGATCAGGCTTTTCAGTGGCCCCTGGCTGGTCGGCATAACTTACTCCGTCCCGGTGGCTGATGCGGGTTTGGTATCAGGCGTTGGCTCAGCCGCAGCCTGACTGCCTGCAACCTCAACCAGCAGTCCGGTCATCGCATTGGGAAGCTGGGTGGCCAGTATCGGTTCGCCGGGCTGGATCGTCGCGCTGCGCACCAGCACTTTTGACTCGCCCTGACTGTCGCGAAGATCACCTACCCGTTCAATGGTGACGCCCTGCAGGCGATGGTCTTTGACGGTGTAGATCCGGTCGGTGCCAAAGATCGCCTGCGGCGGCAGTGCCAGCAGGTTATCCTGCTCAGGCATGGTCAGTCTCAGCGACAGAGAGCGCCCCGGCTCGCCACGATAATCCCCGGAATCGATGCGGAACAGCGCGTCTACCCCGGCACTGCCGCTCTCGACTGCGGCGGCAAAACGCGCCAGAGTCAGTTTAAGGGGCTGACCATCGAGGGTGGCTGTGGCGATAATCTGTTTGCCATGTTTCAGCTGTTGGTGTAACTGCGGCAGATAGCGACTGGGAACCTGCGAACGCACTTCAAGGGTGTCAGTGGCATACAGTGTCAGCAGCGGGTCTCCGCTGCGAACCCGCTCGCCGGCGGCGATGTTAACCTCAGCGACGCGGCCGCTGAAGGGGGCGGTAATCTGGCTGCGTTCCAGGTCGAGGGCGGCACTGTCTCGCTGTGCGGTTGCCTGCTTCAACTGGGCCTCCAGCTGGGCCAGCTGATTAGGGTAGTCATCGATTGACTGTTGACGGCTGTTAAGCGACAGCGCCTGCTGCTGCTTGGTTCTGCGGGCATCATCCAACTGGTTCTGGCTTGCCAGGCTGCGGCTGCTGAGGTCCTGATAGCGTTCCAGGGTGCGCTGAGTAAGCGAGACCAGTTCCTGCTCTATTTTCAGTGCTTTCAGGTTGGCCTGGTAACGCACCTTTTCTGCGTCAATCAGCGCTTCAATCCGGTCAACCTCGGCCTGTTTCTGCGACAGCAGTAATGATGCATCGCGGTTATCAAGCTGAATCAGTAACTGCCCCGCATCGACTGCGTCCCCCTCGGCCGTAAGGCGTTGTTCCACATAGGCGTTAATCGATGAGGAAAGGGTGCTGCTGGAGGGCGATTCTATCCGGCCATAGAGTGACAGCTGGGGTGAGTAGCGTGCGGGTTGCGCCTCGATAACCCTGACCGTCCAGACCTTCTCTTTGGCCGGGCGGGAGGGGGCGGTTGGTCTGGTGAGTATCAGCGTCAGAAATATCGCCACAGCACCCAGCAGAATCAGCACAGACAATAGCCAGTGCTTGTGTTTTTGGTAAAACGATTGTGTCTGCTGTTCAGCCATTACCCGTCCATCTGTAAGCCGTGGTTGTTAGATTAGCAAATCATAATACATCTGTTCTGGTCAGTAAGCAGGTTTGTGTGGCTCTTTACAATTCTTTACCAGATGTTAGCTTTACGTTATTGGCTGCGTTTCAGATGACAGGAGAGAGTTATGCGAACCCGATCAGTAATGGCGCTCAACCCTCAGGGGTTTCACCGGGTGGTGTATCACGAATGGGGCAGTGCTGATAATGACCGGGTGCTGGTGTGTGTCCATGGACTGGCGCGTAACAGCCGTGATTTCGATGAGCTGGCCCGGGCGTTAGCACGGGACTACCGGGTGGTGTGCCCGGATATGCCAGGGCGCGGGGAAAGCGACTGGCTGGCACCGGGAATCAATTATGATATCCCCCGTTACATGAGCGATATAACGACCTTGCTGGCCCGGCTGGATGTCGACCAGGTTGACTGGATTGGCACCTCAATGGGGGGCATAATCGGTACCTGTCTGGCGGCACTGCCTGATTCGCCGATCCGTTCGCTGGTGTTGAATGATGTGGGATGTTTTATTGGCAAAGCCGCACTACAACGGATTTCTCAGTATCTGGGTGATCACCGTTTCAGCTCGCTGGCAGAGCTGGAACAGTATATGCGCACCACCTATACCGCTTACCGGGGGCTGAGTGACCGGCAGTGGCAGCATCTGGTTCGCTATGGTCACCGGACGCTGGCAGAAAATCAGTACGGGCTGCACTACGATCCCAGGATTGCAGAGCAGAGCCGCGAGATAGAGGACCAGGATATCGATCTGGAGCCCATCTGGCGTCAGGTAAACTGTCCTCAGATGCTGATCTGGGGCGATCAGTCGGATGTGTTGACCGCCAAGACCGTGACACGGATGCAGCAGCTGCGTCCTGATCTTCATCTGTACCGGATTAAGGGGATGACCCATGCGCCATCACTGATGGAAAGTGAACAGATAAACGCGATACAGCAGTGGTTACGAGACAACCGGATTAAACATCAGGGAGCAACATAATGAGTTCACTTTGTAGCTGGCCATCGGACCAGCTGTGCCTGACAGCGGAGGCCCGGGAGCAGGCTGTGCGTCGGGTTGAAAAAGCGTTCGCCCTGACGCTGGAATCACTTAAGGTCGATATCGGTCTGGTTGAACTGCTGGAATCGATCTATGTGCCGCTGGGCGCCTGGCTGGTGGCGCGCAAAAATCAGCAGCAGGGACCGCTGGTGGTGGGTATCAATGGCGCCCAGGGGGCCGGTAAATCCACCCTGTTCAATCTGCTCGAGGTGATTCTTGAAGAGGGCTTCGATCTGAAAGTGGTGGGTCTGTCGATCGATGATCTCTATAAGACCCGGGAGGACCGCGAAGCACTTGCCCATGCGGTACATCCATTACTTAAAACCCGCGGCGTGCCCGGCACCCACGATGTTGAACTGGGTATCGAACTGATTCGCGGGTTGAAGGGTGAGTTTGGCGATGACGGCCGCAACGTCAAAATTCCGGTCTTCGATAAGTCGATAGATGACCGCTGCCCAACTGCATTATGGCAGGAGTGGCAGGGGGAAGCCGATGTTATCGTGCTGGAGGGCTGGTGTGTCGGTGCCTCCGCCCAGTCGCAGAGCCAGTTGGCCGAATCGGTTAACGATCTGGAGCGCAGTGAAGATCCGCTGGGGTTCTGGCGGGGCTATGTTAATCAGCAGCTGGAGAGCAGCTACAAAGAGCTGTTCGGTATGATCGATGTGCTGATTATGCTGAAAGTGCCGAGCATGGAGTCGGTGTTTGAGTGGCGCTCGCAGCAGGAGAAAAAACTGGCGGAAAGAGTGCGCTATTTTTACGATACTCAGCAACCCACACAACACCTGCGGATTATGAACGAGCGGGAGATCCGGCGCTTTATTCAGCACTATGAACGACTCACCCGCAATATGCTGGAAGAGATGCCGGGCCGGGCCGATGTTTGTCTGGAGCTGAATCAGAACCATAAAATCGGTAATATCCGCATCAACAAACCGTTGTAAAACAGCGTTAAGGGAATCAGATGAAACGTATTGTGCTGGCCTGTGTGTTGCTTCTGCCACCGCTCGTACTGAGTGGCTGCCAGAGCGCCTATTATTCGGCGATGGAGAAAGTGGGGATTCATAAACGGGATATTCTGGTGGACCGGGTTGAAGATACCCGGGCGGCTCAGGATGATGCTCAGGCGGAGTTTGTCGCTGCACTGGAGCAGTTCCGTACCGTGGTGAACTTTGAAGGGGGTGAACTGGAATCGGTGTATAACGATATGCAGTCTGCCTATGATGATAGTGAAGCGGCGGCGGAGTCGGTCAGTGATAATATCCGTCAGGTAGAGGATGTTGCCGAAGCGCTGTTTGATGAGTGGCAGGGGGAGCTGGATCAGTACACCAATACCAAACTGCGCAACCAGAGTGCCCAGACCCTGAAAGAGACCAAATCCCGTTATAACGCATTGCATACCAGTCTTAAACGTGCGGAAGCCAAGATGCAGCCGGTGTTGGCCGCCCTGAAAGACAACACCCTGTTCCTCAAGCATAACCTCAATGCCCGGGCGATTGGCTCGCTGAAAGGGGAGTTTGGTGGCATTAAACGGGATATCGACCGCTTGCTGGCCGAGATGCAACGCTCCATTAAGGCATCAGATCAGTTCATCCGAGAGATGCAGCAATAACCGCCGTTGTCGGTGCGTGAAAGGGATGCTGTGCGCTTTATACACCCCTCAGATAGGCAGAAAGGTCATTGACGCGGCACTCTGCACCACCCGGGTAATATTACGGTTGGTGGTGTCTGCAATCAGCAGCGCCATCATATCCTGCAGGCTGATCAGCTTACCAAACAGACGCTCATAACTGAGATTGCGGATACCATTCTCAGAAACCCCATTACTGAGAATATAGCGTTCCCCCGCGCTGTTTCTGCGGTTGTTCAGTTGCCAGGCAACTGTCTCCAGGTTCCGGGCACTGTTGTACAGCTTCTGTTGATCAATTTCGTCAAGCAGGAAAAATTCATCCTGATAGTTGTAGGCGGCAAACAGCATGCTACTGAGTCCGGCCATCAGCGCAAAGACCCGGTCGCCCCGGTACTCCTCACTGAAACTCAGGGTAATTGCGCTTGTACCTTTAATGCCTCCGAGCTCGGGAAACCCCTGAATACGCTGATTGCTGAAAATCTGCCCTAAGCGCTTTTTCACCGTGGTGCCCGGTGGTGCTTTGGCCAGCTCCCGGGGATTACGTTTATACAACTTTATCGTCAGCTCACGGCAGAGTCTGTGAATCTCTTTGATATGCATGTCGGTGACACTGTCGATATCACTTTTCGCCAGATTACTGAGTTTGAAGTGGCTGGCAGAGTTGCTTGCACAGCCGCCTTGTAGCAGTAGCGAACAGATCAGGCAGGCCTGTAGCAGTGAGTGAAGTCTCACGTGTCCGGCTCCTCTTCAAACAGTTCAAACTGGTGGCCGGAGCTGACCGGCTGAGCATTATCCTCCGGTGTACTGAAGGCGATTCCGCCCTGAACAAAGCTTTCCAGATTAGTGGTTTCCACTTTTAATCCCTTAAAAATACCAAACTCAGCATCAATGCCGCCGATATTCCAGAATTTGCTGGCCCGGGTGACCAGCTTACTGTAGCGGCTTTTAATATTTACGAAGAGCTTCACCCGGTGGCCGTCATCGCTCAGTTCATAGCCGGAGACATAACCGACCGGCATACCCCGATAGTAGATATTGCTATTGATATCGATGGCGCCGAGTTGTTCCGTTTGCAGCACAATGTTCAGGCCCGGCAGGTTGCGCTCCGCCGGGCTCTCCGGCAAACCGGTGAAGCTAAGTTGCCGTTCGCCGCTGCCTGGTAGCGCCTCGATATGGTTTCCGGCAATCAGGGTTTCCGGGTAATCCACGCCGGACAGGTTGATCCGTGCGGCGGCGATCCAGAAGCGGGAACCCTGGCGGGCCAGCAGCGCTCCCTCTTCGGTGAGAGCGATCTTCGTTTCAGCGCTGCCCTGACTATCGAGCAGCCGGACCTGTTCGACCCGGCCCATCATCAGGCCTTTGAAGTAGACATTCGCGCCAACAGTAATGTTGGGGCCTGCTGGGAAGGTCACGGTGATATCGGGGCCTTTTTGCAGCGCTTTACTGCGTTTGTTATAAAGCTTAAACAGCTGGCGGTGGGTGGCGGCTTTGCCATGGTCGCTGAGATTGTCAAAGGCGATTCCGCCCCGCAGCAGCGTCTGCATCGATTCACTGTGTATTTTTACGCCGCTGCGGCTGAGGCTGGCATCCACGCCACTGGCATTCCAGAAACGGCTCTGGTCGGTGACCAGGTGGCGGTAGGGTTTATCGATCAACAGGTGAATAATGACGCTGTCATCATCTGCCAGCGCGTAGTAACTGATAGTGCCGACAGGGAGTTGTTTGTACAGCACAGGTGCTCCGCTGGTGAGCGAGCCGAGTGTATCGGCCTGCACCCGAATCGCCAGCTTATCCGCATTCTCTTTATACAGCAGCCGTCCCTGTTGACTGGCATTGTCAAAGTTGCGGAACAGATGAAACGAATGCTCCTGAGCGACGCTTTGCTGATCTTTGGTATCGGGGGTAAAAAATCCGATGCCGCCATTGATCACACTGCTCAGCGAGCCAGTTTCGAACTCAACACCATCAACATCCGCTTTCAGGTGGATGCCGCTTTCTTCCCAGAACCGACTGTTGTGCTTAACCAGATCAGCGTACTGCTCTTTGATGGTGGCATAGATCTGCACTTTGGTACCATCGGGATTGAGCTCATAGCCGCTCACTTCACCCACCGGAATCTGACGGTACAACACCGGAGAGCCATAATCGAGGGACCCCAGCCGGTCACTTTCCAGGCGGATATTGAGGCCGGAGATCGCGGGCCGGTGGGCAGGCGGCGTATTCAGGGCGGTGAAGCTAAACTGCGCTTCACCGGTGCCCGGTTGCAGGATGATGGCGGACCCCTGAATCAGGTCGCCAATGTTTTGCAACCGGGTGAGTGACAGCTTGGGTTTCGGCAGCCAGAACTGACTGCCGGAGCGTAACAGCGGTCTGGCTCTGGGATCGATCAGTAGCCGGGCATTGAGGGTTTGCAGGTCTTCGCTCAGCTGCAGACGCTGCACCCGGCCAATCTGAATCCCCTCGCTGATAACCCGGGTGCCCTCATGTACGCTGGTGCGCGCCGGAAACTGGACATTGACCACAATACCATCCTCTGCCGCTTCAAAATCGGCAAACAAATGGAACTCATGAGCCGGCGTCAGCACCGATGTGTCATCCGGTGGCGTATAGAAACTGATCCCTCCGGCGATAATGGCTGCCAGGGAACCGAAGCGCAGGTCTACCCGTGACAGGTTGGCTTTGAGACTGATACCACTGGCGTTCCAGAAACGGGTGTTATCGGTGATCAGATGACTATATGGCGGCTCGATAAACAGTTCGATGCGGATCTGTTCGGCATTGTCGGTGAGACCGAAATTGATCACCTCGCCGACCTCTATCTGGCGGTAATAGACCTTCGCGCCCCGCTGTATCGACTGAGCGGAATCGGCTAATAATGACAGGTAGAGCCCCTGGCGGTCCTTGAGCGGGGGAGCGGGTTCATTATCGGCGACAAAGCGGAAACGCTCATTCCCCTGACCCGGTTGCAACTCGATATAGTAGCCGGACAGCAGCGTGTCCAGGCCTTTTACACCACTCAGCGAGATCTGCGGCTTGACCAGCCAGAAACGGGTGCCATCGACCAGGATCTCCGCTGCCTCCTTCTCCATCTCGATGATCGCGGTAACGCTTTTCAGGTCTTCATTCAGTTTCAGGCTTTTAATTTTACCGGTTGGCAGCCCCCGGTACATCACTTTGGTAACACCGGCCTCAAGACCTTCAGCCGTTTCAAACTGTACCTCAATCATAATACCGGCGTCCTGATAGTTTTTTACTACCAGCCAGCCGGCGATAATGGCAGCCAGGAAGGGCAGCAGCCAGACCACAGAGGGGCCACGGTGGCGCTTTATTGATGGCGTTACAGGCGCATTATCCGCTTGAGGGGTGCTCATTGTTCATCCTTTTTATCGCTCACACCGGAGGGCAGGTCCGGCTTCCTGTTATCCCAAATCAGCCGTGTATCGAAGCTGAGTGCAGAAAACATCGTTAGCAGCACAACGACGGCAAAGGCGGTGGCGCCATCGTTACCTTCAATATGGGCAATGTTGCCCAGTTGCACCAGCGCGACCAGTATACCGATAACAAAAATATCCAGCATTGACCAGCGGCCTATCCACTCGACGATACGAAACATAATGGTTTTCTGTCGCAGGTTGGTCTGCAAACGAAACTGAACCGTGCAGAGTAAAATCGTCATGGCAATAATCTTCAATACCGGCACCACAATGCTGGCGATCAACACCACCAGACCGATCAGCAGCATATCCTGTTCCAGCAGATGGAGTATACCGCCGAGAATGGTGTTTGGCTCGCCCTGGCCGAAGGATTTGAAGGTCATGATGGGTAACAGGTTGGCGGGCAGGAACAGCAATACGGCGGCCAGCAGGCTGGCCCAGCTAAGGCTCAATGAGTTAGGAATACGACTGTGCAACCGGGCTCCGCAGCGATCACAGTGCCCCCCCTCCAGGCTGATACTGTGCAGTTTTTCACAATCGGTGCACAGCAGATAACCACGCTCACGGGCGGAATGGTACTGGGGCAGATGCTCAGCCATCGGTATCGTCCTGCTGGCGGTGCTGATGGATCTCATGCCAGATCTGGTGGGGGTTAAAAAAAATACTGCTGAGGGTGATCACCAGAATCAGTGCGCCGAGGCTGTAAAGCCCCAGGCCGATATCCAGATCTGCGATATCTTTCAGTTTGATGATGGATATCAGCACTCCTAGCAGGAAGATCTCCAGCATCCCCCAGCCCCGCAGATGCTGATAGCTGTGCATCGCCTGCCGTAACAGTCGTCCCTGCCATCGGTAGTGCAGAGTGAAACTGATGTAGAACAGGGCGATTAACTGGAACAGGGGCACCACCACCGCGAACAGCAAAATCAGCAGGGCCACCAGTGGCAGGCCGCCTTCGTAAAGGGACATCGCACTCTGGAGAATAATTTCGCTCTGGCTCTGGCCAAATACCTGCAGGCTGAGAATAGGGAACAGGTTGGCGGGAATAAACAGAATCAGGCCAGCAACGGACAGCGCCAGCAGGCGTTCAATGCAGTTGTTGGTGGTGTAATATAAACGGGCATGACAACGGGGACAGATAACATCCTCGCCGGGCTGACTCGCGACCCGCTCTAGCAGCAGATCACATTCGTGGCATGCGATCAGTTGTTCAGGTGTGCCATGCATAGGGGGTTAGACCGTTACTAAAACAGAACTCAGAGTATGCCAGATTTATTACCTGAACCCATAGTCAAATGGATCAAGCAGCAATCGTTACAGCTAATATCAGCGCAGGCGCTGACGGGTGGTTGTGTTGCCGATATTCGCAAACTCACTCTGCACAGTCGGCAGGGGTACTGTCTTGAGCTGGTGTTGAAGCAGATGCCGGGCGGCTCAGCGGAACAGCTGGCGGCAGAGGCGTCCGGTTTGCAGACGCTTCGTCTGCCCGATGACGCTGCTCTAAGGGTGCCTGAGGTGGTATGGCAGGAGGGCAACTGTTTGCTGCTGGAATACCTCCCGGCGGCCGCTCCGGCTGAGGATTTTGCGGTTCAGCTGGGGATAGGTCTGGCGTTGCAGCACCGGTCAGGCAGTGTAAACAGGACGTTTGGCTTTGATACCGATACCTTTTGTGGCGGCACCCGGCAACCCAACCGCTGGCAGGTGGATGGCACGGTTTTCTACGCACAACAGCGTTATCAGGTTCTGGCAGAGCAGAATCTGCAACGTAACCGCATTTCCCCAAGGCTGTTTGAGATGATTTTACGGCTTAGCGACAGGCTCTCTGAACTGGTGCCCTGTCAGCCTGCGGTGCTGCTGCATGGGGATCTCTGGTCGGGCAATGTTATCTGTGGTCCCGGGGGCGAACCGGCGTTGATCGATCCGGCGGTGTATTATGGCTGGGCAGAAGCGGAGCTGGCGATGACCCGGATGTTTGGTGGTTTCAGTGAGCGTTTCTATCAGGTCTACGAGGCTCATAGTGCTGTTCTGCCGGACTGGCGAGACCGTGTCGAGCTTTATAATCTCTATCATTATCTGAATCATCTGCTGCTGTTTGGCAGTGGGTATCACCGTGATGTTGAACGCATTGTGAAGTACTATAGTGGCTGAAGTGCCTGTATCAGCCTGGTCTGATAACAGGGGGATGACACCGTCAATTAATTTTCAGGTTATCTATGAGTCAATCCGATCAGGGCGATTTTAAAGCCCTGCGCCGCGAGTATGAGGCGCAACCCCTTAACCGGTCAGACCTGGCGGACGATCCGGTGCAGCAGTTTGCTGACTGGATGCAGACCGCCACCCATTACCGCCCCGATGATGCCACATCGATGACACTGGCAACCGCCAGCGCTTCTGGGATGCCCTCAGCACGGATCGTTCTGCTGAAGCACTTCGGTGCCGAGGGGTTTGCCTGGTATACCGATTATCGCAGCCACAAAGGCCAGCAACTGGCGGAAAACCCTCAGGCGGAACTGATGTTTTATTGGTATGGCCTTGAGCGACAGGTGCGGATCCAGGGACGGGTTGAAAAGCTCTCTGCTGAGCAGGGGCGTAAGTATTTTAACGAACGTCCCGTGGGTAGCCGGCTGAGTGCAGCGATATCGCATCAGAGTGCGGTGGTTGATAGTCGGGAGACGCTGGAGCAGGCGGTCGCTGATCTGCACCATCAGCATCCTGACGGTGATATCCCCTATCCTGAGTTCTGGGGCGGATACCGCCTGATACCGAGTCATTTTGAGTTCTGGCAGGGGCGTGAGAGTCGTCTGCATGATCGTTTCAGTTACACCCTTATCGACGGCCAGTGGCAGATCGACCGACTCTCTCCCTGACCTGAAGCGGAATATAAACAATGACTGAACAACTGTTGCCCTGTGTCGAAGTTGAACCATCACAACCCGCTACTGCCTCTGTCATCTGGCTGCACGGGCTGGGCGCTGACGGGCATGATTTCGAGCCGGTGGTGCCGGCGCTGAACCTGCCGGATAGCCTGCCGGTGCGGTTTGTATTTCCCAATGCACCGGTGCAACCGGTTACCGTGAATGGGGGCTGGGAGATGCCCGCCTGGTATGACATTCTGGAGATGAAACTGGAGCGTAAGATTGATGTGCAGGGTCTGCTTCACTCTGTCAGCCAGATTGAAGCCCTGATTGAGCGCGAAATTGCCCGGGGGATTCCCTCAGAGCGGATTGTGCTGGCCGGTTTCTCTCAGGGCGGTGCTGTGGCGTACCATACTGCGTTATGTTACGGCAAACCGCTGGCGGGTCTGTTGACCCTGTCTACCTATGTGGCCACCGCCGGGCTGATTAAACAGCATCAAAGCGATGCTAACCGGGCGATACCCATTGCCATCCATCATGGCAGTGAAGATGATGTGGTTCCCATCGCCCTGGGGGTACAGGCCGTTGAACTGTTGCAGCAGCTGGCATATCAGCCGCAATGGCATCGCTGGCCAGTTGATCACGGTCTGTGTCTGCCTGAGGTAGAGGCAATCGGTATCTGGCTGACAAACATATTAACCATGGAAACTAACTAAATGAAGATCAGCGACAATTGCTATGTTGAGATCCACTACACCCTCAATAACGAGGGTAACGAAGTGGTGGATAGCTCTCAGGGCGGCGAACCACTGCCTTATATCCATGGCAGGAAAAATATCATTCCCGGCCTGGAGCAGGCGCTGGAAGGGCGTGTTGCCGGTGATAAATTCAGCGTCACAATCAAGCCTGAACTGGGCTATGGCGAGCGGGATGAGGATAAGGTCAGCATTATCGATGCTGAGTCTTTTGCCGGTTTTGACAAGATCGAGGAGGGGTTGTTGTGCCAGATTGAGGGTGAAGATGGTCAGCCTCAACTGGTGACAATCACCCATATCGATGAAGAAGAGGGTGAAGTGACGATCGATGCAAACCACCCGTTTGCCGGTCAGATACTGAACTTTTCGGTCGAAGTGATGCAGGTGCGTGCTGCGACAGAAGCGGAGCTGCGTGACGGCTTAACCGGTTAACATTCATTGCACAGAGTGAGCGAAAAAGGCGTTCTAATGATGCGATTGTTGTTCACGCTGCGCTGACCTGGCTCAGTTCTTCACCATAGGCCGACCCTTCGCGGGTATCATCTGTCTGGTCTTGCAAATAACGCGGGTCGGCTGGGTACCGGCTGCGATCTGGTCGGTCTGCGCCCTGAGTCAGTACAATACCGATAAAAAAACAGAGTCCGCCCCCGGCGACAAATAACCGTCGCAGGCCCCTGCGGGTTACCTCCGCGGGCCGGTACCTCTTTATATCTCGTTATTATTGAGGTACCGGGCCATCTACAGTCCTCCGGGCCCCTTCCCCTGCTGGTTTAGCGTCAGATCTGCCTGGCAAACCTGTACGCCGGTTAACAGGACGGCATCCGCCATTCCCGGAGACTGCATTGTGCTAACCGTCTCTGAACGCGACGGTTTGGCAAACTATACTTTTTCCTGCCACTCCATTTCACCGATCTGAACGTTTAGCCACTCAAATCCGATACGTTTAGCCACTGCTGCCGCCCCATCCAGACTTTTGAACTCCCGCTCTTTTCTTGAACGTTGCAGGTCAAGGGTGAGCACCTCGTTCTGTTTGGTAATGAATTTCAGGCGCCAGCCCCGGGCAATAGAGACCGGAGCTGCCTGACAGGAATCAAACACTCCAGCTTTAAACAGAAGCTTAATTTCTCTCTCTTGCATGATCAATACCCTTTTATTGAAAATTCTAAAATAGAATAAGATCATTATATAACAGTTTATGATTATTCAAAAGCTATTTTCACTCTTTTTGTCTTCTTAAGTTATTGTTTTTTAAAGGTTTTATTTTTATTTTTCAGAGTGTTGTTGGTAACCCGGTTATTGTATTTAACATATTGATTTTATTGGGTTTTATTTCTTAGGCTGGGAGAGTGTTGTGATTGTATTTTTCTATTTATATATAATTAAATATATAAATTGACTATTTAATAATTATTATTGATGAGTCATTAATTTATATGGATTGTTAGCGGTCGATTTGAGCAGTTCGGCGACCACTCTGCCGGCCAGTGCGGTTGTTGTCTGAAGTTGCCAGGCTGAATTGCTGTGTTTTGAATATCAGGCAGCGGTCGCCGGGACTGCAGTGTCGTGTATAGCGGGACGCTCTATAACGTGTCCTGTCTGAAAGAGTGACCTGAGGGCAGGGGATAGCCGGGCCGCTCGTTAGGGGCGTTTGAGGAAAGTGGTTAATCAATCTACTTATTGAGTTATATCAATATTCGTGAATCGCATCAGGAGTAGTATCAATACCAAGTTTGAAACACAAAAAAGGTAACTGTTATGGATCCGTATCTGTTCGAAACGCTGTGGCCCAGTCTGCTGGGGGTTGCCGGAATGGCTGGCGCCATGATCTGGGCGTTTATCAAAATTCGCAAACTGATGAGCGAAGACAGCAAGAAGTAATTCGTTATATCGACAGTAAAGAGGCCGCTAATGCGGCCTTTTTAATGTCTGCTATTTTAGAGTTAGACTCTGTTCGCATAGGGGACTGCAGGCTGCGTAGAGCTTTAAATCCTTCAGTTCAAATACAACCATCTGTTATCGCTTTATCTCTGTGCTCTCCGCGTTCTCTGTGATGAGTCTTCACAACCAGGTAGCGTACCGCTGGTACCCAAAGTGGTAGAGTCATTGATCCAAAATCATCAATTATGAATCTCCTGTTGTGCCTGTCTTTGTGAATGTAGATTTCACCGGCAAAGTTGTTAGAAAAAATGTAGCAGAATGATTTTTCTTTAACCTCAAACCGGTTATTTTCTGCACTCCTCAGAAACCAGCCTCACAAGGACAGTGAGCATGCTACACGCCATGGACAGGCTCAGTTATGCGACGGCAACGATCTAACCGCTGGAAAACGCTATCCGTACCGGCCGGTTGATACTGCTGCGCAATGATGCATGCATGGTCACCTCACCAGTTGTCAGCCAGCAAAATGGCGAGCTGCAAACATCCGGGCTAGAGCGGGAATCACTGTTGTTGCGCACCACCATCGAGCGGGCGCTGAAACGCAGTAGCTTCAGCAGTGGCTGTATCAACCCTGCGGATCAGCCGACAATAGGGATGGGACAATAATAGGAATGGGGCGACAATAGGAATGGGGCAGGCATGTTCAAAATCAGAACAAATCAGGGGCATTTATTCCGCCAATATCCGGGCAAGATAATTGCTTTATTTTTTAATCCGGCGCTATAGAGCGTTGTATCCCGAATATCCAGGCCATACACCTTAGGTGCGGATAATTGGTCTGCGTATCTGTATGAAACCAGTCTTCATGCTGTTACTCGGGGGGTTAATCGAGACGATTCTCAGGCATATTAAAGCGATTCAGTATGATTACCCAAGTTGGGTAATGGTTGGACGATCGTCTATTTCCGGATTATATATTCGGGGTATAGTGTGAACATCTGTTTGAACAGGGTATTCGAAGATGAAGCAGTTCCGGTCGGCGTTTATTATCACAGGGGAGGTACGCTTGAACTCAGGGTGTGTCCGATGAATGTTGCTGGCAGGCTATTGGCCACTGTCATCCCGTTTCTGTTGATCTGCTTGTCTGGCAGCATGCTGACCGGTTGCGATAAAGAACCATCGGTTGAAACCCCTGGCGTCAGTGTGGGGCCGATTGATCCATCGAACCAGCGCGAATTTGTCCGCCAAATGGTGGGAACGTATCTGCTATTGAGCAATGAGTTGCAGAATCAATATCAGCAGTTTAAGGCTACAGACGATGCCGATGGTTTTGTGCTTTACCGGAATAACCACTGGACTCCGGAATATATCGCTAACAAGAGTGCCTATGAAAAGCGGTTCTATGAGCAGAAAGCCTACATCTATCGGCATCAGCTTGATGGCCTGTTCGATCTGTTTTTCGGTTTGCACAAGTTGTCAGTCCACCTGAAACACAGTCTGCTTGAAAAAGACTGGAAGCTGGAACAGCAGGTGCTGCAAAAGCTGACCGCAGACCAGGCAGCAGTAAACCGCTACCTGCTGGTGGCACCATAATCAGGGCATCAGGCAAGGCTCTGCCTGATCGCTGTGGCTGTGTTTTGAATTGACTTTGTCCCTTGACATTATTACTTTGATTAAAGGTAACTGTTGTAGAGGTTACTCTTCTCACTCCTTATAGGCTGGCGGGACACCGATAATGTCACTTGCTGGCAAAAGCCATAATATTTAATGGTCTGGAGTCCTGATGCATGTGATTGATGGTGTTAAGCAGTTGTTTCAGAGCCCGAACTATAATCGTTCGACTCAGACAGATTATCATCGTTTACAGGTTATCCTTTTTATTGCGCCGATAGCTGCATTGGTGCATATCCTGCTAGTCCCCTTTTTTTATTTTACCGGCGTTGAGATACTGGCAGGTCTGAACTGTATCAGTGTTCTGCTATGGGTTTACGGCATCCGGTTGAGCAGGCAGTACCGGATTAATCGGGCGATCCAGATTTTCTGCTGTGAAGTATTGCTGCATTCGGTGGTTGTATCCTATTACCTGGGGCCAGATCCCGGCTTTCAGTATTATCTCTGGTCGATGTCAGCTCTCGCTGTTATGGATACCAGTAGTAGCCGTATTCGGGTGTTTATCACTGCGATTCTGCTGGTTCTGGTTTTTGCACTGCTGAATGTTGGTCTGTTTGAGCCTTTGTTTGAGTTTCCGTTTCCGCAGTATCTGATCTACATGAAACTGATGAATATACTTGTGTCGGGCATGTTGTCGATTCTCGCTATTATGATCATGCGGGGGCTTCATCTGAACCAGCAGGCTGAACTTAAAAAACTGGCTGACATCGATAGCCTGACCGGTTTGTATAATCGCAGACAGGGAGGAGTGCTGCTGGAACAGGCTTATCTGCAGGCGCAGAGAAAAAAGCAGCAACTTACTGTTGTTATGGCGGATATCGACCGTTTTAAACAGATTAATGACCGTTATGGTCATGCCGCCGGTGATATCGTGTTGTGCCAGATAGCCGAGGCTTTAAAAAACAGTATCCGAAAAAGTGATGCACTGATTCGCTGGGGTGGGGAGGAGTTTCTGATACTGCTTTCTGATGCATCCGCGGGGGATGCAGAAGCGCTGTTAGCGAAGGTTTATCCGCGGCTGGAACAGTTATATGCTGATGATGACATACTCGACTCGCCCGTTACCCTTAGTTATGGGATAGCGCAATGGTCTGCAGATGAGCCGATTGAGCAGACCATTATGCGCGCAGATAATGCGTTATATGTGAGTAAGCAGGAGGGACGGAACCGGATCACTCTGGCGGACAGGGTGACGTGTGATGATCCACTTGCAAACTCAGTGCAAAGCGGTAGTGAGACTCAGACTTAAAGATATCACTACCGGGGGGATGCACATCGCCGTTTCTGACTGCGATTATTCTACCTCCTTAAGATTGGGCGGGGTGGTTTCATCGGTTAGCTGAGAGATCCAGCCCAGTTCAAGCCAGCGCAGCAAAATGTTCAGTAACCCCGCGGCCGCCGTTGCTTCGCCGACCTCGGTTGCTGTGAGTTCTGCCGCTGTGGTGAAGTTGTCTCCCTGAAAGAAGCTGTGTATTAAGCGCTGTTCCAAAGGGGGCGCGGAGCGAAACTCTGTGAGTCTCTCTCTGTTGCGCCAGATAACCCAGCAGGCCGGTTGTGGTGTTGGGTCGGGAGGGCGCTGTTCGGCCCTGATCGCCTGCCAGATCTCAACACTATTATAATGGCTGGTGAACAGCTGCAGGCTGGGATGAAAGCGCAGCTGCAGCTGAGGCCAGATCTCCGCGGGAAGTTGTTGCAGGGTGCCGACCGCCGCGGTATCACGGTCCGGGGCATCGAACGATGACAGTAAACAGCGCTCAAATTTTGTTAGTTCAGCGATATGGGGGTATTGGCTGAAAAATGAGTCGTGCTGCAGATAATCCGGCAGCGGGTCACAATAGTGGCGTAGCGAGCGGTATCGGCTCGGGACGGCTTCGATATATCCGCTGACCATCTGTTCAAACAGATCATCACCCAGATAGCTGCCCAGCACCGGGTGATCGTTATCGATCACTTCCCGCAGCCGCAGCCGGTAGCCGCTTTGATAGATAGACAGGCGTTGCTCTGCATTGAGATTGTGATCTCCGGCGATATGTTCAGTAATCGTCTCATCGCCTGTCAGGAGTGCCGCCATCATCTGTTGCTGACGCAGATGTAAGCTGGTTGAGTGGCTCATCGGACCTCCCGTTCTGCGACCAGCTTCCCGGACGGCTGTCGGGGCAGTATCCCGGCAGCAATATCGCGGGCGATCTGCAGCTCTTCGACCAGTTGGTTTAGCGGCGGAATATTATCGTCCCTTTCAATCATCGTACTGACGGCACCAAAGCGATGCAGGGCCTGACGATACAGTTCCCAGACCGGATCGCAGATATCATGATCATGGGTATCGATCACATGGGTGCCGTAGTCGCTGTGACCGGCGAGGTGAAACTGGCGCACCCGATCCGGGTTGATCGAGTTCAGATAGGTCTGTGCATCAAAGCTATGGTTGCGAGAACTGACATAGATGTTGTTAATATCTAACAGCATCAGACAGTCGGCCCGTTCAACCACCTCATTGTAAAACTCCCACTCGGACATCGCTGATTCGGTATAGCTGATATAGCTGGACACGTTTTCCAGCAGCAACTGCCTGCCCAGTGTCTCCTGCACCTGCATGATTCGTCCGGCAATATGATCGATCGCCTCTTCGGTATAGGGCATCGGCAGCAGATCATGACTATTGATACCCTCCAGACCGGTCCAGCAGAGGTGGTCAGAGAGCCAGCGGGGCTGTACCTCATTGGCCAGTAGTTTCAGGCGTTGCAGATACTCTTTGTCCAGTGGTTCGGTGGAGCCGAGCGACATCGACACGCCGTGCATCACCATTGGGTAGTGCTCTCGAATGGCGTGTAGATAGTATTTGGGTTTACCTCCGGCAACCATGAAGTTTTCTGAGATAATCTCAAACCAGTCGACGTCGGGGCGGGTTTCAAGCACATCATTAAAGTGCTGAGTTCGCAGCCCCAGGCCAAAGCCCAGAAAATGATCGTTCATGGCAACTCCATCAGGTAACAAGATACGCCCCTTACTCGTTGGGAAAGGGGCGTCAGGTAACGCGTTTAGTCGTAGTTCTTTGCTTACTTAGTTGTGCCACCGATATCCGCACAGGATTTTGCAGTGGTCATAACAAAACCGGTGCCTTTGCATGAACCGTGACCGGCGCAGGCGTTATCAGCGGTTTTACAGTCATTATGGCCTTTACAGACGTTCACGCCAAAGCACTGAGTCAGCTCGGCTTTCGCAATCTGATCCCGCCAGTCATCCCGTACCTTGCCACCAACATCGGTACAGGCTTTGGTGGGCATGGCAACAAAACCCTGTCCTTTGCAGGACCCCATCCCTTTACAGGCATTGTTAGCTGTTTTGCAGTCGTTATGCCCTTTACAGCTGTTTACCCCATAGCAATGCCCAAGTTCAACGGTATCCGTTGGCGCGGCGGTGGAAGAGTTTGCGGCATTCGCCCCCATACAGCCGGCCAGACCTGCTGCAGCCATGGCGATAGCGGCACCGGAAAGTTTGGTTTTCATATTGGTGATCATTGTTATTCTTCCTCTGGTTTTGTGGTGGCCTCCTGCCTGGTCGGGCTGATCAGATCACTGATCACGGAGGCCCGTAAAAAGTAGTTTCTCAAACGGTGAAATCCAGACACCTTCAATGGATGCCAGACCAGTATTGAAGATGAACTTGAAATGAACCTGAAAATCAGGCAACAGATTTTGATTTATGAATTTTTAATCACGGGGATCTGTATTTGTGATCTGAAGTCGCTACACTATTTAACCGATCAGTTAACCGATCTATCCAGCCGATTAACATCGCGGGCATCAGCACCCCCAGACCAATATCTGGAAATACTGCGGATGTTTTTTGTGTCAACGTGATCAGAATTTCAGGGCATCATGCAACCGTCAGACTCAGATAAGCAGGCAGTACGCGAAGCGGATATTCAGCAGGCGGTTGCCGCAGGTATCCAGACGTACTTTCAACATTGCCGGGACCGGGTGCCCGGTTTTATCGAACGACATTTCAGTTATCCGGCGGCGTTAACAACCAACCGGGTGGCGTTTGGTTTTGATGTTTTACGAGCGCCGGTCAACCTGTTCTGGGCACCGCTGTTTGCGCTGGTGAGTCTGATCCGTTTTTGTATCGGTCGTTCTCCCCGGCTAGGCTGGTTATACCGCTTGCTGGGACGCTTCCCGGCAGGGTTTACCACCCGGGTGCAGACCCATATCAGCGAGCTGGTGCTTAGCGATCTGTTACAGCACAACCAGCCCCATGCCTCGCTGAGCTGGTGCATAACCGAAGAGCTGAGGACACTGTATCAGCGGGGCGGGCTGTCGTGTGTCAATATTGAACAGTTTCATACCCGGATGGAACCGGTTATCGAGGAAGCTCTGACCCAGTATCGCATCACCCGCACCGCGTCGGCTGATATCACTAACACACTCTCCTGCACTGTGCTGGGAGCGTTTGCCTTTCAGAAATTTACCCCGGGAGGGATCGGTATCGCGCTGATGCTGGCGACGATTATCAGCACAAAACTGGCCGCCAGTGAGTTTATTCTGGGTGAAACCCTGGGCAATCTCTATTACAGTGTATTCCCGCCATCACCCTCCTTAGGGGTGACGGTGGCCACTATTGCCGGGGTGTTGTCCCTGTTGTCGGCATTGGCTGCGTTGTCCGGTGTTATCTCCGATCCTGTTCAGGCGGCCATCGGGCTGCATCGTTACCGGCTTAATAAGATGCTCGGTCATATGGAGCAGGACATGTTGCAGCAGAGCAGCAACAGCTTCCGCCCGAAAGATCAGTATGTTGCCCGGATTATGGAGTGTTTTGATCTGATTCGGGCAGGAGTGTTATAAGTTGTTTAACTCTGACAGTTGAGATTCCACTGAGGCGCAGAGTTTCTGATAAAACTGTGTTGCATCGAGAGGCTTGGAAAACAGATAGCCCTGAAAGCAGTTACAACCCAGCTCCATCAATGCGCTTCTTTCATTGAGGGTTTCTACGCCTTCGGCGATCACCATCAGATTCAGCCGGTCAGCGGTGGCGATGATAACTTCCACAATCGCCGCCAGTTCGGATGAGGGGCGCAGGCCGGTGACAAAAGAGCGATCAATCTTCAGGATATCCAGCGGCAGGTAGTGCAGGTATCGCAGTGATGAATAGCCGGTGCCAAAATCATCGATCGCAAAGGAGATGCCCCGCTGTTTTAACAGTTTCATCTTGTTGCTGGCGATCTCAAAATTATTCAGCAACATATTTTCGGTGATCTCTAACTCAACCATCAGCCCCGGAATGCCGGTCTGGTCCAGCATCGCCAGTACACGATCAACAAAATCGACCTGCATAAACTGCAATGGGCTGATATTGATAGCCAGGCGTCCGAATGATTCTGGCAGTCCCTGCTCACGCCAGGCCGCCAGCTGTTGTAGCGCTTGCAGTAAAACCCAGTTACCGATCTCAACTATCTGACCACTCTCTTCAGCGATATGGATAAAACATCCCGGTAAAATAATACCTTTTTCAGGGTGTCTCCAGCGCAGCAGTGCTTCGGCGCCGAGAATCTGGTCCGCGCTGTTCACCTGGGGTTGGAACCACAATTCGAACTCATGATTGTTAAGCGCCTGATGCAGCCCTTTTTCCACCTCCAGCCTTTCCTGTGCGGAGGATTGCATCTCCGGGTCGAAAAACTGAAAGCTGTTACGTCCCAGTGTTTTTACCCGGTAGAGGGCGGTGTCGGCATGGCGCAGGATTTCTGCCGCACTGTTATGTTTATCCGGAAAAACGGCGATGCCGATACTGGTGCTACAGAATAGCTGGTGATTATCCACTTCAAACGGGATTACCAGCTCTGCCAGAATTTGCAGGGCACAGTTGGCGGCGGTCTCGGCACAGAGTTCGGCTGAACTCCCGGTATCCGGCAGTAACGCTACAAATTCATCTCCGCCAAAGCGGGCACAGGTCGCATTCTCAGGCAGTATCTGAGTCAGTCGCTTTGCCACCTCACAAAGGATCGTATCTCCGATCGAATGCCCCAGCGAGTCATTGATGGTTTTAAAACGATCCAGATCGAGATACAGCACCGCACCATAGCGCTGATTGTCCTGATGGAATTTCATGGCGGTTTTCAGTCGGTCGATAAACAGTCGGCGGTTAGCCAGCCCGGTCAGGGTGTCAAAGAACGCCAGCTCATAGATCTGTTTTTCCGCTTCTTTTCTGACCGAGATATCCCGGGCCAGAATCAGAATATAGTCGTTATCATCGAAGCACATTCGGATGCAACGAGCTTCAATGGGGAAGGTGTCACCCTGAGTACTGATCTGAATATCTTCAATGGTACTGACCTGTTTCTCTTCAATCGTTGTAAACAGGGCTTGCAGTGATTTGGTTGAATAATTATTGCTGAATTCCGCCAGGGAGCGACCGGTAAAGGCTTCTTCGTCACACTTGAGGGAGTCTGCTGCCTGATGGTTAGCCCGGACGATGGAGCTATCCGGTAGACAAAGAAACATCGCATCGCCGGCATTATCCATCAGTGAACGGGACAGATGTTCGCTTTTGGAGAGGCGCTCAATCGTGTCGTTGAGTTGATCCGTTTTATCTTTTCGCTCCTCCCAGAGGCGGGCAAAACCCGTGGCCAGCTCACCCAGTTCGTCGGGTTTATCATAGGGCAGGGGCGGGCAGCTCTCACTTTGCCACAGTTGATTAACCCAGCTGGCAATATCCAGAATGGGTTGAGACAGATAACGATAGATTAGCAGTAAAAAAATAGTTGCCAGGATCAGGCTTGAAATCAGGCCCACAGAGAGGCTGGTCATGGCACGGCGAACATAGTTATTAGCGATATGGGCGGTATCCAGGTCAATTACCAGTCGGGCATCATCCTGATCAGACGGGTTGATGCGTAAGGGTTCCTCGATGTGACTGTTGATCTGAAACAGATGGTTCCCCAGTGAGGCTAACCATGTTTTCGCGACTGGCTGACGGGCCTTTTCGGCGAGCTTGTCGCCAAAATCATCGATGATCGCAGCATGGTAGATAAAGGGGTTGGCTATCAGCGTAGCAGTAATCTCTTCTGCCTGGTCGTCGTCCAGATTATATACGGCCCGGGCGGCAGACTCTTTATGTAACAGGGTAATCTGCGAGACGGTGAGCTGGAGATGGTGCTTTTCCAGATCAAAATCATTGTAGATCTGCCAACCGGTGGAGATCAGCCCCAGTACTAAGGAGATGAGTAAAACGGACCTTGCCTGCTTAAAGGCGAGACGATGAATAAACTTAAAACGCAACATTACACCCCCGGTATTGGCAGCAGCAAAATTGCCAACCCGTTTAGCGTCAGATCAGTTATATTTTTTATATATCGCATCAAACTCTCCAGAATGTTTTATTTTATTGAGTCCGTTGTTGAACTGCTCTAACAGTGTCTGGCTGTCAGGGTAAAGCCTGCTGAGACAGAGGTGTAAGGGGGTGCTTTCAATATCCTCAAACCGGTGGAAGGCAATCTTATCCTGCAGGCCGAGGTTCTGGGCATGATAGAGGGTTGGCAGTTTGCCGTTATAAAACAGATCAACATTGCGGTACACCACCGAACGGATGCCGCTGTCTATATCGGGGGTGACGGAATGGCGCAGGTTGTGTTGGCTAAGCTGCTGAGACTGACCCCAGTCAGCCACGGCGATCACTTCATAGTGCTGAACATCTGATAAGTGAGACAGGCTGCGGGAATCAAAGTCCCGGGAGGTTACCGCTCCCCAGATATTTTCACTGATTGGCTCGCTAAACAGAATGAATTTCTCTCTGGGCGCATTTCGGGCACAGGAAAGGGTGCCGGCAACTCTGCCGTGCTCCATGTTTTTAAGGATGCGTTTCCAGGGGGCCTCGGTAATGGTCGCTTCGATCCCTACCGCGGCAAACGCCGCAGTGACCACCTCAACATCGATACCGCGGATAGTGTTTTGCGGCTCAATAATCGTATAAGGGGGGAAGTTAACCGTATAAAGCTCTACCCGGCGACCGTCGGCAGCGGCAAAGGAGCTCAGCATTGTCAGTAAAACAGCTAAAACCGGTTTGTGTAAATATGAAAACATTCAGATCCCTCTCAAATGTAAACAGATGCTTGTTTTATACCTATATATTCGGAGCCTTTTGATGACAAAACAAGACTGACCGGGTTATAAAGTGATCAGAATGGGCTGTTTACTACAGACTATATACATTGCATCGATATTGGTCTGCCCGGGGTTTACAACCTGATCTTTGAGGATAGTCGCTTAAGCGACTTTTAGCGAATGCAAAGCCCTAAGGGGGCTGAATTAACAGCGTAAGCCACACCCGTTGCCCGGCCGGGCTTACTCTGTTGAGGTAAACTGCTGCCAGCCATCAATAATCTCAATAAAATCATCCAGGCCACAGCTGGCCGTTGACTGCTGGTCATAGAACACCAGATTATCTTCCGGTTGTTGCTCTTCAAATGCTGAATCCAGTGCATGAGCACGCACTACCGCTTCATCCCGGGTAAGCAGGAGATTGTATTCCGCCCCCTCCATCAGATAATCGATGCGCTGATGGTTTTGCAGCTCTGCGATAATCCTCAGCAGTTCAGATATAACTGCCTGGCGGCTGCGTAACTCATAGGTCAGCCAATACCCCAGTGCTTCATGACCCATCGAAAACTCAGCCCGGAAAGCACCGTATATATCGTGGGTGAAGTCGTAGTCCACAGTATTACGCTCCAGCGTTAGTTTTTATTGATTAAATTAGTCACAGATCGCGCTTAAGTCAGCGTGACCCCTCGAGCATCTGTTTAGTCGGAATGGATGTGGAGCATAGCACAGGTAACCAGAAGATAGTTGCCAGAATGAAAACTTCGTTTCCTGCCTGAGGTCAGGCGTGACTGCATCGTTTGCTGGGCAAGATTGTCGCTCAAAAGATCAAAAAAAACGGGGACTTTGGCCCGTTATTAAATAGATAAAAACGCAGTGCCACTATCCTGCTTTTCGCTTTATATAACAACTGGCAGGTTGTGTCGCAACTTTCTGGCAACGGCTTTTTTCTGTTCACATTCTGAGTAATATTCTGGAATCCTTATCTTGAGCTTGTTTCAGGACAGGGCTAGATTGAAGGTCAACACTCTACACCAGATTGTAGGCAGTCAATCAGTTGTTGGTCATGGAGACCTTTGGCAAGAGGCGCTGATCGCCTTATCAATAGGGAGTTACAAAGGATATGTACTCTGACAACGGTTATTTTTGGCAGGCGGTGACGCGTCTGAGTCAACGCACTGCAGACACTCTTTATCTGGCAAAACTCAGTCTGACCTGCGGTGCTCTGGCGGCTTTTTTTTCTGCGCCGTTAAGTGCCACTGAATATTTTGAGAGTTTCAATACCTTCAAAAAGACTCTGGTGCAGCAATCCTCTTCGGCACCACCGTTGCAAAAGTCTCAAAGTATTATATTGAGATATAATAATTCTATTGTGAGTTTTGAGTATGATAACTGGCAACTGCAGCCTGACAGCGTCTGCTATGCGGTTAAGTTCTGCAGTCAGGCTAAACTTACGCGCTGTATGCAGGCAGCGGGCAGTTTTTTTCGTGAAACCTGTGAAACGCTGAAGCAAACCGATAGCCAGCTGCAACCAGCTCCAGAGCTTCAGCAACTTTACTGTCAGGGAGTAAAGCAGGTCGATCGTGTTAACCAAAACGTTATTTCTAACCACCAGTAAGTGCGAGGGTTGCTTGGCAACGGCCCTTACTGGTGAAGCCTCCTGATTAGCCACCGCTCTGAATATTCAGCAACAGGGATCAGGATTCTGTCCCGGCTCAGTGCGATCATCTCTCCTGCAATGAATACCGAGGAGTTTGCATGAGTCTGAAAAGGGAAGACCCGCGCATCAACCGGGTGTGTGATTATATTAATCAGAACCTGGATATTGAGCTATCGATAGAGCAACTGAGTGGTGTTGCCGCACTGTCGAAGTATCATTTCCATCGACTGTTTTCGGCGTTTACTGGCGTCAGTGTGGTGCGTTTTATCCAGTTGATGCGCTTAAAACGGGCTTCCTTCCGGTTAGCCTTTGAGCATGAACTGCGGATTATCGATATCGCCTATGAAGCGGGGTTTGACAGCCCTGAAGCATTTTCCCGGGCGTTTAAACGAACCTTTGGACAATCTCCCAGCGGATTCAGAGCATCACCGGAGTGGCCAGAATGGCACTCTAAATTCCAGTTTGATATGCCTTCAGGAGGCGAGCTGAAAATGAATGTTGAGATTGTAGATTTTACCGAAACACCGGTTGCCCTGGCTGAGCATAAAGGCCCCAGAGAGCAGGTGTTAGATACGGTGGGGCGCTTTGTCGCCTGGCGTAAAGAGACCGGGTTGTCCCCGGTGAAAACCAGTCGGACTTTTGGCGTACCCTATAATGACCCCAATACTACAGCACCGGAAGATTTCCGTTTCGATGTCTGTGGCTCTTTTGCGGGAGAAGTGCCTGAAAACGATTATGGTGTGAAGTCCGGGGTTATTCCGGCTGGTCGCTGTGCCGTGGTTCAACATCGCGGCAGTCACGATAATATTGATGAGAGTATCTATTACCTGTATCGCAACTGGCTGCCCGATAGCGGTGAGGAGCTGCGGGACTATCCCTGCTTTTTTCAATACCGGAACTTCATCCATGAAGTGGATGAATGCGACCTGTTAACGGATATCTTTCTGCCGCTTAAATAGTCCGGCCGGATATTTATCGAATAAAAAGCCCGGTCACAGAACCGGGCTTTGATAAACGAGTCATTCACGCCAATGCAGATCATGACCCGTTATACTACTGTCCGGACATCACCCCGAACAGTAGCCCCTTCAAAGCGAGTCTTCTGCGTTGTCTATTATGTTTTTTCTAGCTACTAACAAGCGGCGAGGCCGCGTCTGGCCAGTCGCGTAGCAACGATCTTGCCACTGCTTTATCAAGTATCCCGTCCGGCAAACAGCACATCCACCACTTCACGGAAGTTGGATGCCCGTTTGGAAATCTCTACCGGCACCTTCAGTCGTCGGGCGATATCACTGGAGGAGATGACGCCACGAATTTCGTGATTCAGCGGGTTTACCACCAGCATATGAGGGGTCCCGGCGTGCTGAAGTGTCCGCAACAGGTCGCCGATACTGGCATGGGTGATTTCAGAGAGGGGGATAGCATGCAACTTTCCCCGGGGTGTCATCACCTCTTTGATTGAGATATCGTGACGTTTGAGGCCAGCGGAAGTGGCAATACTCATGGCCGAGCGGCTTTCCAGGTCCGCAATGGTTAGCAGACCACGAAAGTTTTCATCTTTATCGATCACCAGAACTGAGCGCACATGAACCTTGCGCATCATCTGCCGGGCTTCATCGATGGATACATCCTGCTCCATCATCAACGGCTGAACCTTTTCAAAGTCGGTCATCACTTCGACCGCCGGGGTGTCCAGCGTATACTCTAGTAGCTCTTCCGGACGGGCGATATGATCGGAAGCGTCCAGGAGAATAGTTTTTAGTTCATTATAGTTATTCATAGCATAATCCTGTCTCAAAAAAGACCTGTCATCAGGTATATAAAAACGATGAGTATTAGCTAACAGCGGGTGGTGCTCTGGTTGATGGGGTTGTCCAGCGAGCACTGGAAGTTAGGGGGGCTTCAATCGAAAGCAGGGAGAATCCGGGGCTTTGCAGAGCGGTATTAATCTCAGTGACAGGCAGCAGGTCACAGGGCTGGTCGCCACTATCAGCACTATTGGTCAGCAAGAGCTGCTCATAGCCAATACCGTCATTGACTGAAATGAGTTGTTCAGCCAACGGTTCAAGCAACAGTATCCGTGATTGCATCGCCATCAGCACCAGCAAAAGTAATAACGCAACCCCCCGTTGATGAGGGTGGCGCATAGCGCTGGATGAGGAAATACTGACCGCGTGCTTCATGATCTCAGTGTAGGCCAAAATCTGAAGCGGGGGAATCCTGCAACAAAAAAATTATCAACAGGTTCGCATTTTGAATCGCTTTGGGGGCGCTCGCAAAGAGCGCGAGAGTGGCTAGAACGGACTCGCAAAGAACGCGAGAGTGGCTAGAACGGACTCGCAAAGAGCGCGAGAGTGGCTAGAACGGAAACTTCGTTTCCTGCTAGTGGTTAGACGCGACTGCGTCGCTTGCCAGAAGAGCTGTAGCTCGTTTTTTGTCGCTCGAAAGGGTAAGAGCCTGCCGCGTTGTTAGATGTTTGTTAGTTATGTGGGAGCGGCGTCTCGCCGCGATGGAAAACGGCAGAGTAGCTTGATTGTCGCTGCGAGGCTTGCGCGTTGTTCATGGCCCGGACAGGCATAAGCCTGCCGCGCTGGTTGTTGGATGTTTGTTGTTTGTTGGTTATGTGGGAGTGGCGTCTCGCCGCGATGGAAAACGGCAGAGTAGCTTGATTGTCGCTGCGAGGCTTGCGCGTTGTTCATGGCCCGGACAGGCAAAAGCCTGCCGCGTTGTCGAGTGGGTCAGATAGCCTTGTGAAGGAAATCTGTAATCAGCGGATACATCGCCTGGGTAATGGTGTGTGGGGTGTCGGGCATCAGGTGGAGTTCACTGTCGATTCCAAGTCCTGATAATCGCTGGTGGCTCTGTTGTGATTCGAAAACACTGATGACCGGGTCGACTTCACCATGAATCAGGCATACCGGGATCGCGCAGGCAGGTGTCTGTTGTGGCAGTTCGGCGAAGCGGCCGGAGATGCCGATAATACCGGCCACAGCATCAGGGCTCTGTTTCAGCCACTCCAGTGACATAATCGTGCCCTGTGAAAAGCCCAGTAACACGACTTTGTCGAGTGGTACGCCCGCTGATTCCGCCTGTTGCCGAATCAACTGATCAAATACAGGCATCACCTGCTGCACTCTGGCTGGCCGGTTCTCTTCCGTCACGCCGATCACATCAAACCACTGAAACCCCCGTTGAGAGATTGTAGAGGGAGAGAATCCGGCAGGAATACGGATCTCCAGATCAGGGTTACTGCGGTGCAAAAACTCAGCCAGCGGCTTCAGTGATTCAGGGCTGGCACCCACACCGTGAAACATCAGTATAAGGGCTTTTGGAGTGGAATTCTGGGATGTGAACTGGATAGTGGGCATCGAATGGCACTGAATAGATTAATGAACAGGGCCGGTATTCTTGCACTAAGGGAGGGGCGGGACAAGTAGCTCGAACGTCACGGCGGGGGCTTGCAAAGGACTCGCAAAGGGCTCGCAAAGGGCGCGAGAGTAGCTAGAACGGAAACTTCGTTTCCTGCTAGTGGCTAGACGCGACTGCGTCGCTTGCTAGGGAAGAGCCGTGGTTCGGACATCGCTGTAAGACTTGTTCTTTGTTCGTGGCTCAAAAAAGCAAAAGTAAGAGCTGAATCATGCGGTTAGTTTTTCAATTCCTGCATATTTCTCTGCATCAACGCCTTCTTGTTCAGATTCCCAGACATCCAGTGCTGTTTGCATGTTCAGCCAGCTTTCCATGCTTGTGTCGGTGGCTTTGCCCAGACGGGTTGCCATATCTCTGGAACAGGGGATGTGCCCATTGATGAACAGTGACAGGTGTTTACGAGACACCCCAAGCTTTCTGGCGGCATCACTGATGTTGGTTTTCAGTGGAACCAACACATCATTCAGGAACACCTGACCCGGATGGGTGGGTTTACGATTGCGTACTCTACTCATTCCTTTGCTCCTTAATGATATTGTTGGTAGTCGACGATGACGGCGTTTGTGCCTTCGAATTTGAATGTTAGCCGCCATGCCCCGGAAACATTGATCGCCCAGCGATTAGATTTTTGGGTTCCAGTTTATGTAACCGATAGCTGGGAAGATTCATATCTTCAGGGCTTAGCGCTGCATTTAATCTGTCTAAACGGTTGGCAAGTTTGTCCGCGTGTTTGCTGTTGATGCCTTTAGTCGTACCGTCATAGAAGAAATCCTCTAATCCCTTATGTTTGAAACTCTTGATTGCCATTACGAATCCCTGTAACCAATCTGGTAACAATTATAGGTGGTGTTTTAAATGCCTGCAACCTAAAGCTCGCAGAGAGCGCGAGAGTGGCTAGAACGGAAACTTCGTTTCCTGCTAGTGGCTAGACGCGACTGCGTCGCTTGCTAGGGAAAAGCAGTAGTTCGAGATATGAGGTTTGTCTCTTTGATTTTTCTAGCACCTAGTGTAGTGTTGCATTCTGTTTAGAGCTTAAGCGACTGTTGGCACGAATAACTTTTTCCAAAATGTCTCGGGCACTTTTAGTCCAAATAAATGGCTTCGGATTGCTGTTATGATGGGCAATGTATTCATCGATAGTGCCGATAAGATCTGGGACACTGGCAAATACTCCACGCTGTAATCTCTCCACCGTGATGTCACGAAAGAATCGCTCAACCATGTTCAGCCAGGATGCAGACGTGGGCGTGAAATGCATGTGAAATCGCGGATGCCGGGCCAGCCACCTCTGTACATTGGGGTGTTTGTGGGTGGCATAGTTATCGGCGATCAGGTGCAACACCTTATCCTTGGGCGTTTCACGGTCGATCTTACGCAGAAACTTTAACCACTCGATGTGGCGGTGACGCTGCTGGCATTGAGCGATCACTTTGCCATCGAGCACGTTGAGTGCGGCAAATAGGGTGGTTGTGCCATTGCGCTTGTAATCGTGCGTCATCGTGGCCGCACGACCTTTCTTTAGCGGCAGCCCAGGTTGAGTGCGGTCCAGCG
>NZ_JAFFZO010000080.1 GCF_016924145.1 Amphritea pacifica
GCGTCTTGAGCCTGGCACAGGGCAGTCTCTGTACTGTCACCAGTATTGGACGTGGCATTCATTCTCAAGCCTATGAAAAGCATCGGATAAAACGCTCAGATAGGTTACTTTCCAACCCACATCTACAAAAGGAATCGCTCTCTATTTACGCCTATATGTGTCGCGTCTTTACCGGAAAAGGACGCCCTGTGGTGAGTGTTGATTGGTCAGATTTAGACGGACGAAAACAGTACTTCCTGATCAGAGCTGCCGTGGCATTTGAAGGGCGCGCGTTGACTTTATATGAAGAAGTACATGATATTAAAACCAAAGAAAAACGCCGGACTCATCAACGCTTTCTGGCGATGCTTAAAGCACTTCTGCCAAATGACACCCACCCAATCATTGTCACCGATGCAGGGTTTAAAACACCCTGGATTGAGTTGGTAAAAGAGATTGGCTGGGACTATGTTGGACGTGTTCGCCGGCCCCGTAAATATTTCGATGAAACGAACCAATCATGGCGCTGTATTTCTCATCTGTTTCCAAACGCCAATAGCAGGCCAAAAGCATTAAAGCTGAAGATACTCCAATCAAACCCTCAGCGTAGTCATCTTGTACTGTACAAAGGTAAACCAAAGGGACGACATTCGTTGAATCAGGATGGTTCAACACGATCATCAAAGACGTCATTGAAAGCAGCACGAGGCGCAAAAGAACCCTGGCTGCTTATTTCATCGTTACCCAATAACAGCACGTTCGCCAAAAAGAGCGTGTCGATTTATCAAACACGTATGCAAATTGAAGAAAGTTTTCGGGATATGAAAAGCACTAAATTTGGTTTGGGCTTCGAGCAACATCATACAAAGAAGATAGAAAGAGCGCGCCAGTTAGTGCTACTGACAACGCTGGCAGCGATGGTGCTCATTCTGCTTGGGAAAGTCATTGAACTGGCTGGACTGGCTTATCGTTTTCAGTGTAACAGTACGCGTCAACGCAGAGTCCTCTCGCACTTTTATCTTGGAAAACGAGCACTCTCAAATAATCTAAAAATATCCCCTCAACAATGGCGAGAAGGTATTCGGGAATTTGCAGAGCAGCTACTCAGGTCATCGAGTATAGTGTTTTAAATTCGTGGGGATACCACAGGGTCAAAGCCCTT
>NZ_JAFFZO010000081.1 GCF_016924145.1 Amphritea pacifica
TATTTTCGATGAAATTGTGCTGCAAGCCATAAAGCGCAAGCTGGTCGGGGGGCACACCCTTTATACTGATTCCACTCACCTCAAAGCCAACGCAAACAAAAAGCACTTCCAGAAAGTTGAGGTGGAACAGTCACGCCAAGCCTATATGGATGCGTTGGATAAAGCGGTTGAGGAGGATCGCGCGGCGCATGGAAAAAAGCCTCTACCTGCACCCAAGCAGGAGGCGGAAACACGTGAAATAAAGCAGAGCGTGACCGATCCGGATAGCGGCTATATGGTGCGGGATACCAAGCCCAAAGGCTTCTTTTATCTTGACCATCGTACCGTTGATAGCCGTTGCAATATCATCACCGATGTCCATGTGACGCCGGGTAACGTGCATGATGCAGTCCCTTACCTGGAACGGCTGGATCGGCAGAAACAACGCTTTAACTTTAACCTCAGAGTCGTGGGTGTTGATGCGGGATATTTTACGTCTGCGGTCTGTCATGGACTGGAAGAGCGCAACCTTTATGCGGTGATGGGCTACCGTCGCCCGACTCATCGCAAGGGCCTCTTCTACAAACGGGAGTACGTTTATGATCCGCAAGACGATGTCTACCGTTGCCCGCAAAACCATGCCCTGATCTATAAAACCACCAGCCGCACAGGCTACCGTCATTACGAATCAGACGAGGCCGTATGTGAATCGTGCTCTGAGCTAAAACGCTGTACGAGCAACAAGAAGTTCGTTAAAACGATCACACGTCACGTATGGGAAGATAGCAAAGAGAGAGTGAATCAACATCGGCTGTCCCCGGTAGGAAAAAGTATTTATGCCCGAAGGAAGGAAACCGTAGAGCGAAGCTTTGCGGACGCAAAAGAACTCCATGGATATCGGTATGCGAGGTTTAGAGGCAAGAGTAAGGTTCAAGCACAGTGTTTGCTGACAGCGGCGGCACAAAACATGAAGAAAATCGCATTAATGGCGGCATAGGCCGTATAAGCGATATTTTTATCGAGATACTTGCTACAAAGGGAGCCTGAAAGGCTCTAAGCCGAGTCAAAGCGTCCCATAAATCTTTTACCTCGTTTTTGCTAACGTCGCTGGAATAGCCTTAGAAAAACAAAACCCCAGCAAAAA
>NZ_JAFFZO010000082.1 GCF_016924145.1 Amphritea pacifica
TTTTGCCAAATCAACGCCAGCAATGCTAATGTTCATATCACGGACTCCAGTTGGTTGTGTGAGAACTGTCAGCGTACCTCGCATCCTGTTCAGGGTCGAGGGGAGTCCAATTATCTAGAACGTCGCTGCGCGACTCGCTAGGGAAGGGGCAAAAGCCGTAGCTCGTTGTTCGAACGTCACAAAAAGCGTGACTTGCTTGTCGCTCGAAAGAGCAAAGGAAGAATCGTTAGAAGTATCAACTATCCAGCTCTACAAAAAACAGTACGTAATTTGTATGTATAAACAGTATATTTTGTATATCGCAGCGGTTATGCTCGTTTAATCGTTAGAGAAGGCTCGTTTTGTTGCTGGCATCATTAGGGAACCTGCGATTATTTTGAAAGGGCAAGCAATGTTAGAAAATAAAATTGTTTTATATATGTATCCGTTTACATTGTTTTTTGAACTAATACTCGTTCTAATCTATGTCAATTTTTCCATTCAATATGTTTCTTTCGTTAAAGAACATGGATTGGGTGGATTTAGACCTAATAGAAGAATAATGGATTATATTGAATGGTTTCTTTATTTTTTGGGTGCTGTCTCTACTTATGAGTTTTACTTGATTTATAAATTGGATATTGGCTTGTTGGCCACTATCTTAGCGGGGGCTTTTCTTCTTCCAATGATTTCTATTCCGTTTCTGATATCAAATACTGTATATTACATTAGAGATTAAATTTATGAATTATTCATATTTGCATAACACATATGAGCCGCCTCGGAGTCAATAGAATATAACGCTCTTATCTGGCCGCGAAGCGGTCAGGTTTTTCAATTAATCAGTCAGCCAGTTTTCTTCGTCTGTCATTGTCGTTGCCAAAACGAGTTTGCAACAAACACATATTGAGACTCTCTTACCCCGTGCTCAACGGGTGCCTACCAATACATCATCCCTGATGTGAGTAGGGGTACTAGACATTCATCGGTTAACCTGAGAAAGGTGCTATTCAAAACAGTGGAATAGATTTCCAGTTAGTATCAGGCTCAGTTCAGGTGCAAACCGCTTTACTGATTGTTAATGCACGCCAGTGAAGCGTCTAATCAAGGCCAGGGGCTAATGTGCCCGGAC
>NZ_JAFFZO010000083.1 GCF_016924145.1 Amphritea pacifica
GCTCAGCCTTTTCTTCTTCAGTAAGCACAATAGGGGTGGCAATTCGCATGCGATAAGTCCGATTCTCTCAGGGTATTTGAGCTGAGGATACATTAAGAATCATCAAGAGTGAAACACTACACTAGCGGGTCGCTTACTCTTTAATGATAATCCATTAGTAACTGATTATTCTAGAGGAATTTTTTGGGCAAAAACAATCCTTCCGACGTTAGAGTCTAATCCTAATAACAGTGAATATGCTAAGAACCTTGCGATGTTCTACTTGCTGGGTATAGGGGTAGAAAAAGATATTGAAAAGGCCGTTTGTCTTTTTGAAAGGGCAGCATCTAAAGGAGATTTATTTTCCAGAAATAAACTCGAACAACTTAAATCTTATGATGTGAATGGATGTAAGCAGTTAAAATAAAAGAAATATCATCCAGAAAAGACCGGCACTTTTAAAAAAACACACTTTCCGTTGGATCAAGGGATCAAGGGGGCAGAGTTGTTGATTTTCGCTCGACCGATTTTGTACTAGACTGATATACCTCAATTATTACTTTCTGGAGGTCAGGGATGGCCCGATTACCCAGGGCGGCGTTGCCCGGAATTCCTCAGCATGTGACTCAACGTGGAAATAATCGACAGGCATGCTTCTTTGCAGAAGAGGATTATGCGGTTTATCTGGATCGTTTAAAGCATTATGCAGAACAGTATCAGGTTCTTGTGGATGCCTATGTTTTGATGACCAATCATGTACATCTGTTACTCACCCCGAAAACTAAAGAAGGGGTTAGCTGCTTGATGCAGGCTCTGGGCCGTTACTACGTGCGCTATATCAACCAAAGTTATCGGCGTTCAGGCACTTTATGGGAGTGATATATATAAGGGACAGGCATATTCTAAAAGCCTGATCTATACTGCTGATACCTCAAACAAGGATGTTAAGGAAATCATATGACCCGTGCCCGTCATCAGATTATTTCTACCGCAGATACTCCCTATTATCACTGTATTGCCCGCTGTGTTCGGCGGGCGTTTTTGTGTGGCGAAGACTCATTAACCGGACAGAGTTATGAACACCGTCGTCAATGGGTAATTGACCGCCTGAAAACGCTGCAAG
>NZ_JAFFZO010000084.1 GCF_016924145.1 Amphritea pacifica
GGTTGCAACTGATGCGACCGCAAGGCATACATATCGCCACCGTTATCGGCCATAGCACGCGTATTGAAGACTACCTGAAGCGGCACCAACAACGGCATATCGCCGGAGCAACCCAGCTGAAACGACTCTTACAATAGCAATCTATACCAACTATTCAGACAGACAAGCAACCTACTCATAGGCGATGGAATACGTTTGTTTGTCAGGCAAGGATATTCAGGATACAGCTCGCTATCAGCAAGAATCTATAAATAAAACAGCCATATGGGTCGGTTGATAGAAGCATATCTGGCCCTGATTTAGAGTCATTTATTTTGATTCAGAATATGCCTGTCCCTTTGCTTTACTTTTGCTTCTATTTTTTGCTTCTTTGTTACCAATAAGCTTCGAATAACATCAGTACTCACCAATCCATTTAAATGAACGTGAAGCTCACCTTTTTTCATTAGTTGAATTTCATTTTTATTCATCGGCAATCACTTGGAATTCGAATAATTCAGAGCAGCTAACAGCTAAATATACGACAGTGGATTTGGAGAAATACGACACGTTGTCGTATATCACCGCTTCTTGTCAGATCACAAAAACCAGATAACCTTCTGAATTTTAAAAGATTGTACGTAAATTTTACTGTTTGGAAACACGACAGTTTGTCGTATATCTGCAGAAATACGACAGAATGACCATTAATAAGATTTCTTCTCACTCTGACTCCCTGAGCTGAGGTGTTGTTACCCCTTGACTGATCAATAGTTACATAGAAAACGATAGGATAAAAGGGCATTGGGGCATTGCTCTAAAGATCTTCACTTTATCTAACCCACGCCCCTAGCGACACCCTGTTTTTGACGCTCGAGCGACGAGCAAGTCACGCTTTGTGTGACATTCTAACCACTAGCCACTAGCCAGCGGCGCAGCCGCGATCTAGTGTAGTGTTGCATTCTGTTTAGAGCTTAAGCGACTGTTGGCACGAATAACTTTTTCCAAAATGTCTCGGGCACTTTTAGTCCAAATAAATGGCTTCGGATTGCTGTTATGATGGGCAATGT
>NZ_JAFFZO010000085.1 GCF_016924145.1 Amphritea pacifica
GCGCTATATGGACACCAGCCAGCCGATGCCCGATGTGCCAGAGCTGGAACCCGCTCGCCCTCGCGACCCCACCACCGCCGCCTACGATGCTAAAACCAATCGACAACCCGATTACTGGTTCTCAATGAATGATGACGAGTTTAAAGAGGCGATCGCTCAACTACGCGCTGAGCAACGTTTTATGCCTAGTATGGGCCCGGAGATCGATCTGTTTAATGGCGGCACTCAAGCCTGAATGCACTAACGGACTAAACGAATATAAATGGACTTCCAACAGATAAAGCCCTACAGCAGCACCGCCTGGAATAGCGAACGATATTCCAGGCAGAAGCCACGCCCCGAACAAGGCACACTGGTTAAATTATTGCAGGGCGGTGATCCCCTGCCCTGGACCCGGGCCAACGAAACCGTTCCCGTCAGTATGATCCAGGAGCCAACACCCGCAGAGATCAAACAGCGCATTAAAGACAATAAAGGCGAGACCTATTGGGATGAAAATCAGTGCACCATAGGCTCGCTTAATCGCTGGGGATTAATCTACTTTTACATCACTATGTTTGCGAAAGGCTTTTGCGTCTTCCTCGGCCCACTTTTCCCATTCATTTCCATATATCTATATTTTGATGATCCTGAAGATCTAAATGGACTATTCGATTTTATATATATATAGCGTTTACGTGTTTCTCCCTTCAGGCCTGATCTGGGGTTATGCGGAAGCCTCTGAGCATGGCTACCTCCCCATGCCCTGGTTTATGAAAGCCGTCAAACATTTCACTTTCAGTCGCGCCACCGGCATGGTCACCCGCTATAAAAACAATAAAGAACTCTATAGCCATCCTTTCCCCGAGTTCGACTGTTATCTGGTCAGCAGCCCCAGCCATCAGGGGATTCTCAGCTATCAGCTGCATCTGGTACACCGCTATCATCGATACTTCGACAGCATCCCCCTGCACGGTTTCAGCACCAGCCAGCAACCGGAGGAGCTTGAACGGATCTGGAACCTGATCCAGCGCTATATGGACACCAGCCAGCCAATGCCTG
>NZ_JAFFZO010000086.1 GCF_016924145.1 Amphritea pacifica
ATCGCTGCACCACTGTGCAACATGCTCTTCAGATCACAATTCAGATACTCGTCAGGATTGAGTTCTGGAGAATAGGCTGGCAAGAAAAATACTTCCAAATAGCGCTTAACTATTCGGCTCGCCAACCATCGTTTGACCTTCTTGGCATGGTGTACTCGTAGATTATCAAGAATCAGGAATACTTTGCCGGGTGTCGATTCGATTAATGCCCGTAAGAATTTAATCAGCACTTTTGCAGTCATCGTCGACTCATACAGCATAAAACGGACTTCCCCTTGGTTTGCGATAGCGGAGATCATATTTAACGATACACGCTTGGCTGGAATAGGTTGCACTGGCGTTTTGCCTTTGGGGGCATAACATCTTCCGTGCTGTGTCGTGTTTTTTATACCGGTCTCATCACCCCAGAAGATCTTTGCATTCTCTTGCTTTGCACGTGCTTTGATCTGTGGATACTCATCTTTCAACCAGGCTTCAACCTTCACTGGGTTCTGTTCCCACGCCTTTTTGACAGGCTTTTGAGGTGTAAACCCCCAGCGTTTAAGGTAATCACCCATGGTGCGCACTGGAATATCTATCCCCCATAACTGATTAATCAGTTGTGCGACTGAGCGCCGCGTCCAGAGCGCAAAACCAAGCTTGAATTGGTCTGGCATATTATCGCGGATAGCCTCTATAACTCTTTGTTCCTGAGCACAGGTGAGTCTACGAGGCTTATCTTTTGGCCCTCGTTTCCCTACGATTAAGGCTTTTTTGCCTCCCTCTTGATAGCGTTTATACCAGCGACCAACAGTATCAGGATGGACATTGAGCAAGGCTCCTATCTCTTGAAAGGTTTTGCCCTT
>NZ_JAFFZO010000087.1 GCF_016924145.1 Amphritea pacifica
CATGACTGGGGTGAAGTCGTAACAAGGTAGCCCTAGGGGAACCTGGGGCTGGATCACCTCCTTAAACGATAGCGGATTCTTAGCAAGCGTTCACACGAATTATCTGATCACTGATAGAGAGAGCACATTGGTTCTGACCGATTGAAGGCTTGTAGCTTAGGTGGTTTGAGCGAACCCCCGCTTTTAAAGAGAGTGGGTGAGGTCAGGCCGGCAAGAGACAGGTTATGAAATAGGCTTGTAGCTCAGCTGGTTAGAGCGCACCCCTGATAAGGGTGAGGTCGGTGGTTCAAGTCCACTCAGGCCTACCACTTTCCCTGGCAATAGCTTGAGTAGGTGGTTAGTTAGAACTGAAGAAAGTAGCTCAGCTGGTTAGAGCGCACCCCACTCTTGGTTTAAAAGAAGGGGGTGAGGTCGGTGGTTCAAGTCCACTCAGAACTTGCCCGGTCTTGTAAGAAATAGTCTTATCCGGGGCTATACTCAGCTACTGAATTATCTGGTTGCTCGTCTGAAAGTCTTAAAACATACACATCGGTCTGATGTTTATCTTTTAAAGCTTTTAGCTTTATCCGCTCTTTAACAATTGAATCCTGTAACAAAACGAGAAATATGTACAAGCGCTAATCCGGCGTAAATGTATCGTTACTTCAGCGTCATCTTAGATGACAATGAAGTTTTATCAGTGACTTTGACAGACCCTTTTGGGTTATATGGTCAAGTGACTAAGCGTGCACGGTGGATGCCTTGGCAGTCAGAGGCGATGAAGGACGTGGTAACCTGCGATAAGGTTCGG
>NZ_JAFFZO010000088.1 GCF_016924145.1 Amphritea pacifica
CGCTACCCCAATGCCCGGGAGCAGATGCGTCATAAGTTTGCCGATGAGTCCGTGCAGAAAAATATCGACCTGGATCTGAATATCATTGAGTTTTATCACCGCCAGCTCAGTGCTATCGAATGCTATATCGAAAAGCACGCCAAACATCACAATGGGCGGGATTACCATATATTAACCAGCGTACCTGGCATGGGACGTATACTGGCACTCACTATTCTGTATGAGATCGGCGATATTACACGCTTTGAAAGCGTTCAGAAGTTTGCATCATACAGCCGATTGATCAAATGCAGGGCGGAGTCCGCAGGAAAAATATACGGTACTCAAGGCAATAAAATTGGTAACGCGCATTTGCGATGGGCCTTTGGTGAAGTTGCCGTCGGTTATCTGAGAGGGAATGAGAAGGCTCAGTCATATCTGGCCCGATTACATAAACGTATGGGCAAAGCGAAGGCACTGACCGCCCTGGCTCACAAGTTAGGACGCTGTGTTTACTTTATGCTTAAGAATCAGCAGGTATTTGATGAACAGCGATTTTTAACCGGGTAAGTCACGCAGTGAAGTGAGCTGAACGTCTAACTGGAAATAACAGAGACCGTTGAAGGCCTGGTAACCCTTATTAAATTTAACAGGTCTTGTGGTCCGGGCACATTAGCCCCTGGCCTTGATTAGACGCTTCACTGGCGTGCATTAACAATCAGTAAAGCGGTTTGCACCTGAACTGAGCCTGATACTAACTGGAAATCTATTCCACTGTTTTGAATAGC
>NZ_JAFFZO010000089.1 GCF_016924145.1 Amphritea pacifica
GGGTAATCGCTGCTCGAATTGTTGCGTTGTAACGCCATCAATACCCGCAGCCGATTGTTTATTGAGGTGTGCCCAGGCACGATACAGCGCATCGGCTCTCAGCTGTCCATAAAGATTCTGAAATCGATGCTTCGTGTGGGTGTGTGCTTTAAATGCTATGGCGTTTAAGGCAGTTGTCATAGTGTCTCCAGCCCTACGTTGTCCGGACTATGTATCTATTAAACGCCGTGATATTACTGTCAGCCCCTTCGCCAGGTAGACGGTTTTCCCGCCCTCAGACTACTATGAGCTGATCCGACTTCCGGGATGCCTTCGTTCGCCTCGTATTTTACTCAGCAGCCCTACCCATTTCCCTTGGGAGCACGTCCGGATCTCACAAGTTCCTGTCATAACTCTTTATACATGCCACGGCTTGATAACTCCGCCAGTTCGCCACAACCTCGCCTAATCGGTTGCTTTGCATGGACTTCGACTGCGTTATAAGCCTGGTCAACTGAGACTCGCTATTTTCGGAGCAATACCAACACTTCAGGGGCACGGCACCCCCTATGGCCTACATAATTCTCTGTCTACGCTTCACGGTGATTGTTCGTCTGATTGCGTCCTCACGCAGAAAAGTGACTCACTAATCTCAGACTCCGCGCACCGCGCAAGACTCGATACGGGTGAGTGGCTAACTCTTACCCGACAGGGACTTTCACCCTGCAAGTTGTGACAAGCTTCGCTTGTCGCACTAACGCCGC
>NZ_JAFFZO010000009.1:0-11288 GCF_016924145.1 Amphritea pacifica
CTTTTGGCCCTCGTTTCCCTACGATTAAGGCTTTTTTGCCTCCCTCTTGATAGCGTTTATACCAGCGACCAACAGTATCAGGATGGACATTGAGCAAGGCTCCTATCTCTTGAAAGGTTTTGCCCTTATCACGGAGTTTAATGGCTTGCTGGCGTAAAAGTTCTTGTTGCTCTGTGCTGAGCTTGCGTGCATCTGTAATCATGGGTACATTATATCAGATGTAAACTTCCACCGGGTTAATACTGCTATATTTATCGTATACAAAAAACGATTTCAAATTTTCGTAATTCTCACCTTCAACCTCTATTACTTCACCATCAGTATCAAACTGCTCAATAAGTGACTTCTTATCTACATATGTACAACCAGCAACTCGCTTCGCCGACCTGAGACTAAACTGGCTTTTATCGCAATAGTAAGTGATCAAATCTTTATTGTTCTTGTAAAATTCTACAGCAAAAACTTGTGACCTTGGGTGGATTAAAGATAAATGTCTATACTGATCCGCTTTGTGTGATATATTAAATGTGAAAGGTATAGTAAAAGGGTTTATCTTCTTTGCACTAACTTTGCTGTACTTGATACCTTCTTTCTCAAAGTTCTGAACCTGCTTACTTTTAGGAAGGCCAAGCAACAGCATAACAAGGCTATCAAAAGCGGTATCTTTTTTCTTCCAGTAAAAATAATCATTCGAATACTTAACTTGGTTATCTACTATGAAGTTATAAAAATGCCTATTCGAAAATGTTATTGGAACCTCATATGGAAGCAGGTCTGAAAGGACTACTCTCTCAATTGGGAAATTGATCGATAATGTTTTCTTAGGCATCCTTCCATCCTCTAGTTATATTTTTCAAGTCAGCAGTAGTAAAACTTCTGAATACTTTATTTTCAAATCCTTCAACAAAAGAAAATTTATTTAGACGCCTATGTAATCTCTGATCTGTTATTGCTAGCAACTTATTTCTCAGGTACTTATCAATCTCTTCCAGATCACTAATGTCATTTATATACATGTTATTAAAATAGACGCCAGTAAACGCTTTGCTTTTGGCATGCAAAAGCCGAGTATTTCCAGTTAAAAACCGAATTTTATCTATTAGAAGGCCAGCTTTTTTATCAGGATTATATTTGCACTTTTTAAAATAGTTATCGAAAGCCTGATTGATACGGTCTTTGTATTTATCAACCCTTTTACTGCTAATCCGGATTGCTATATCTTTACCTTTCAATAAAAACCTATACCCCAGATATTCAAACTCTTGAGCTTTATCCACTGTCAGATCAATTTCTTTTGTTTTATTGTTTAATTTTAATTTCTTCCTACCAACAGCTTCATCTACAACTTGAAGATAATGAGATTTATCCTTTATAACATCTGGAGAGTATATCAATATCAAATCATCAACGTAGCGAGAATAAAAAGTTAAATCTGGATTATTCACCAGCTCTTCATCCAAGTCTTTCATATATACTTCTGATAAATAGGCACTCAAACCAACACCTCTTGGAAGCCCTTTATCACACCCCACCAATTTAGCATATGATCTAAGAAGTTGGGTAAGTATTCTCTTAGGCAATACAGACAGCTTCGTAGATGCGTGCAGCTTTTTTATAATTAGTTCATGCTCAATGCTTTCGTAAAAATCTTTTACGTCAGCTTTAACAATATATTTAGAACTTTTATCCAAACAAATACTTTTAACTCTGCTAACGATTAAGTCACGATGCGATTGCTTTATATTATAAGTACTTCTTATTATGTTATGTAAATGCCTTGTAACAAATACACTCTCCACGCTTTTCCCAATTGTAAATACATCTTTACCAGAAATCTGATCGGGAAGCTTTGATAATGGGAGATTATACCCCTTCCTATTTACCTTATTGCAAATACTTTCAATTTCATCATTTACAAAACTATTGTATCTACCCTTTCTTACCTCCAATAACTTACGGATCAAATCCACCCTTTTCTCATAGGATTCTTTTGTTATCACGCCTTTTTTAAATTTGGATAGAATCCGATACTTAAACTTTTTTAAAACTCTAATTTTCAGTCTTTCTGCATATGCTTTTTCGAAGTATTCACGCTCTAAATCTCCTCGATTTTTCAGATCAAGATCATAAATACTCCGGAAGTTTTTAACTGAAAAAGACTGTTCCATAATCGATCACCTTACTCCATCCCTAGCCCACTAAATAAATATGGAACTAAAATATAAAGATTTATACTTATATACTACTTTACCATTCTCGCTACAGTAATCGATACACTGACATAAATCCAACGGTAGATTCTTCGTTGGTTTAACGTTAAAAAGGCGACCATTTGGCCGCCTGCTCTGAATCAACTTGTTGTGATTCATATCTTTGGCATGACCACCTTGGTCATGACCTTTCCCATTTCCTCCTGCGTCGCCTCGATCTTGCTGAGAACAGCAAGGATTGTTGACTGGCCGAACTGGGCAGTTCGCAAGTCATCGGTAAGCCATAGCTTCAGTAAGCCACCCAAGCGGCCAAGGTCGCCGTTGATCCAGGCCAGCTCCCGAACCTGCTCATAATCCACCACACCTGAGATGTGATATCCCTGCCCGACCTCCCGCAGATAACGTGCTGCACTCATGCCGGCCAGTTTCAGCCTGGTAGTACAAGATCGTAAACATATTGGCCACCGCCTCCGCGACGGGAGAAATCTGCCGGGCGGTTTCCTGGTCGATGAACTCCAGGGCGGCCAGCGTCTCATGTTGTCGATTTGATCGACCGTTCTCGTCATGTCCTTGTAGACACGCCCGGCCAGCTTGTTTTGGAATACCTCCATTTTATCGGCAATGGTTGTCATCTTAGGGCCGTGTCCAGTGTTGTGTAGCCACTGTCCTAAAAAATAGAAGGCCAGCATCACAATGAACATCACTGCGAAGAAACCAAATACCTCCGCGAGGTTTTGGGGGAGTTAAACGCCATAATCAGAAACAACCATAAAAAATGCCAGTCAGAAAACTGACTGGCATTTTATTTATGAGCTAAAGGCTTAATTCGCTATATAACGAGCCCTACTCCCACTCAATGGTCGCTGGCGGCTTAGAGCTGACATCGTAGGTCACCCGTGACACATGGGCAATCTCATTAATAATACGGCTGGATACCGTTTCCAGCAGCTCATAGGGCAGGTGCGCCCAGCGAGCGGTCATGAAGTCGATGGTTTCAACGGCACGCAGGGCAATCACGTACTCATAACGACGACCATCTCCGACCACACCGACCGATTTCACGGGCAGGAATACCGCAAATGACTGGCTGGTTTTGTGGTACCAATCCGCTTTGTGCAGCTCTTCCAGGAAGATTGCATCAGCTTCACGCAGAATGTCGGCATACTCTTTCTTCACTTCACCGAGAATACGCACACCCAGACCCGGGCCCGGGAACGGATGGCGGTATACCATATCGTATGGCAGCCCCAGTTCCAGACCGATCTTGCGTACTTCATCCTTAAACAGCTCACGCAGTGGTTCGACCAGATCCATCTTCATATCGTCCGGCAGGCCACCGACGTTATGGTGGGATTTGATCACATGCGCCTTACCGGTTTTGGCGGCAGCCGACTCAATCACGTCAGGATAGATCGTACCCTGCGCCAGGAAGTTCACCTCGGTCAGCTTCGTGGCTTCCTCATCAAACACCTCAATAAAGGTGTTACCGATGATTTTACGCTTGGCTTCGGGATCATTTTCACCCTTGAGACGCCCCAGGAACAGGTCTTCCGCATCAACACGGATAACCTTAACCCCCATGTTCTTAGCGAACATGTCCATCACCTGATCGCCTTCGTTCTTGCGCAGCAGACCGTTATCCACAAACACACAGGTCAGTTGTTCACCAATCGCTTTGTGCAACAGTGCCGCAACCACCGATGAGTCCACACCACCGGAAAGACCCAGCAGCACTTTCTGATCCCCAACCTGCTCACGCACCTTGTCGATCAGGTCAGCAATAATATTGGCCGGATTCCAGAGCGCGTCACAGTCACAGATATCACGAACGAACCGTTCCAGAATTCGTCCACCCTGTTTAGTGTGAGTCACTTCCGGATGGAACTGTACCCCGTAAAAGTTTTTACCCGGATGACACATCGCGGCAACCGGAGCACTCTCGGTGCTGGCAATCACATTGAAGCCTTCCGGCAGATCACCCACCTTGTCGCCGTGACTCATCCATACATCCAGCAGTAGAGAACCATTATTGGCAATGTGGTCCTCTATGCCTTCCAGTAACCGGCTCGGACTGTCTTCGAGACGTACCTTGGCATAACCGAATTCACGCTGATCAGAGGACACAACGCTGCCACCCAGTTGCTCAGCCATGGTCTGCATACCGTAACAGATCCCCAGCAATGGAATACCCAGTTCAAAGACTAACTGTGGAGCGCGGGGAGAGTTGCCCTCGGTAACCGATTCCGGTCCGCCCGCCAGGATAATCCCTTTAGCGTTATATTCACGGATTTCAGCCTCATCCATATCCCATGGATGTATCTCACAGTAAACGCCGATCTCACGTACCCGCCGGGCGATCAGCTGTGTATATTGCGAACCGAAATCCAGAATCAGAATTCGTTGAGCATGAATATCTTGTGACATTTCGATGACTCCGAAATCATCGCCAATACCTATGCAGGTGTATGCTGGCGATTGGCTGTTTTAGCAGCGTGTTAAAAAAGAAAAAGTGGGAGGGCCGAAGCCATCCCACCTGTTTTAATCATTCAGAAGCGGTTATCCGACGCGATAATTAGGGGCTTCTTTAGTAATACTGACATCATGAACATGGCTTTCAGCCATGCCTGCACTGGTGATGCGAACAAACTGTGGCACTGTACGCATAGTCTGAATATCCGGGCTACCGGTGTATCCCATTGAGGAGCGCAGCCCCCCGACCAACTGATGCACAACACCACCCATCGGGCCTTTACAGGCCACCCGGCCTTCAATGCCTTCCGGTACCAGTTTCTCAGCACCTTCCGCAGCATCCTGGAAATAACGGTCAGAAGAACCGGTGGTCTGGGCCATCGCTCCCAGAGACCCCATGCCACGGTATGACTTATAGGCACGTCCCTGGAACAGTTCAACCTCTCCCGGCGCTTCATCGGTACCCGCCAGCATAGAGCCGATCATCACCGCCGATGCGCCCGCCACAATCGCTTTGGACAGATCACCGGAGAAACGTACTCCGCCATCCGCGATACAAGGTACGCCGTAGGGTTCAAGCGCTGCAGCAACATTGGCCACCGCGCTGATCTGAGGTACACCGACACCGGCAACAATGCGTGTCGTACAGATAGAGCCCGGACCGATACCCACCTTAACACCATCAGCACCGGCTTCAGCCAGCGCAACAGCCGCCTCAGCCGTGGCGATGTTACCACCGATTACCTGAACATTTGGATAAGTCTGCTTCACCCAGGCAACCCGATCAATAACACCTTTGGAGTGTCCATGAGCAGTATCAACAATAATCACATCGACACCCGCTTTAACCAGCGCATCAACACGATCAGCCGTTTCAGCGCCGGTGCCCACGGCCGCACCGACCAGCAGCTGACCTTTACCGTCTTTCGCCGCAATCGGGTGGGTGGACGCTTTATTCATATCCTTAACGGTCATCATACCGCGCAGTGCGAACTGATCATCAACCACCAGAATTTTTTCAATACGGTGTTTCCGTAACAAATTGCGCACATCATCAGGATCGGCTCCCTCAATCACCGTCACCAGGCGCTCTTTTGGCGTCATAATGGATGCAACAGAAGCCTCCAGTTTCTTTTCGAAACGGGCATCACGTCCGGTGACAATACCCACCAGCTCGCCGTTATCAACAACCGGAAAACCGGAGAAGCCGAGACGGGCAGACAGAGCATTCAATTCACCAACGCTCATATCCGAACTGCAGGTAACAGGATCGCTGACAACACCCGCTTCATATTTCTTAACCTTGCGGACCTGCTCAGCCTGCTGCTCGATAGTCAGGTTTTTATGGATAATACCGATACCACCTTCCTGCGCCATAGCAATAGCAAGGCCGGATTCAGTAACCGTATCCATAGCGGCGGAGACAAGGGGAATGTTCAGGGCGATGCCTTTGGTCAGGCGCGTCTTTAACGAAACGTCTTTAGGCAGAACCTCGGAGTAACCGGGAACCAGTAGAACATCATCAAAAGTGAGGGCTTCTTCAGCGATTCGCAACATGGGTGAGATTGCCTGTAGTGTCTAAAAAAATAAGACGCGGGATTATAGCCTTTTGTCGAACGTCCGACAATCAAAATGCAACGAATCCCAGCCATTTTTATTCAATTCGGTCATTCTGCCAAACCGCCATTACAAAGCGATGATCGGTTGGTTTAATATGCGCACTATGCAACCTTACACACAACCCCAGAACCAGACCAGCAACAGAGCCGACAGCCGGGCTCTGAGTGTCAGCGAACTCAACCGTCAGGTAAAATCCCTGCTGGAAAGTTCTTTTCTCACCATCCACGTGGAGGGCGAGCTCTCCAATGTGGTTAAAGCCAGTTCGGGACACTGGTACTTCACCCTCAAAGACCGGGACGCTCAGGTGCGTTGCGCAATGTTCCGCAACCGCAATCAATATCTGAAATACCAGGCCAAAAATGGCGACAAGGTCGTCGTCAGGGCGAAAGTCAGCTTATACCCGGGCCGCGGTGACTACCAGCTAATCTGCGATTATATGGAAGAGAGCGGTGTCGGCTCACTGCAGCAAGCCTATGAAGCGCTCAAACTCAAACTGCAACAACAAGGCTTGTTTGATCCGGCATTTAAAAAACCGATCCCGACCCATCCGAAACACCTGGGCGTGATCACCTCACCCACCGGAGCGGCGGTTCACGATATTCTGACCGTGCTCAAACGCCGCTTTCCCTCACTCCCCGTGACACTGTTCCCAACCGCCGTGCAGGGGAGTGAAGCCGCCGCTCAGATCGCCAATGCTATCCGACTGGCAAATGAGGATAGTCGTTGCGATGTATTGATTGTCGGTCGTGGTGGTGGCTCTCTGGAGGACCTGTGGCCGTTTAACGAAGAGATCGTAGCGCACAGCATATTTCATAGCGAGATCCCCATCATCAGCGCTGTCGGTCATGAAACAGATGTGTCTATCGCTGACTTTGTTGCGGATATGCGCGCCGCCACCCCCTCGGCCGCAGCAGAACTTATCAGCCCGGATCAGCAACAGATTCTGCTGCACCTGCAGCAACTACAGCAGCGACTGCTGCGCGCCTGGCAGCGCAACCATCAGCAACGCCAACAGCAGTTGCAATGGACCCGCAGCCGGTTACGCCACCCCGGCGACAAACTCAGGGAGCAGGCACAGAAACTGGATGACCTTGAACTGCGAATGCAACGTTCGGTCAGACACCACATTGAACGACAAAAACAGACGTTCAGACAGCTGCAACAACGTTATCAGCGCTGCTCTCCGATGCCCCGCATCGCCGCCGGGCAGCAGCGTAAAGATGAGCTGGAGCACAGATTATTCACCCTGATCCAGACCCATCTGAAACAGAGCAACCTTAAACTCAGCGGCCTGGCGGCCACACTCAATAGCGTCAGCCCTCTGGCAACGCTGGACCGCGGTTACGCTATCGTTCAGGATGAACAGGGTAAGGTAATTCAGGACATCAGCCAGATAACACCACAAAGCACCGTCGAAACACGACTCAGCAAGGGGCGTTTTGTCAGCAGAGTCACTCAGGTTATACAGGAGTAAGAAATCACTATGCGTCTTTTCAGTTTTATGTTCACTCTGTTACTCAGCTACTCCGCTGCCGCGGTTGAACTGCCTCAGGAATCAAGGGTTCCCGGCGGTATCGCTCTGATTCCGCTCACCGGCCTCGACAGCGCAACTGCCCCATCTGCCTGGTATAAGGGTAACCGGGTGATGGTTTTACCCACCACAGAAACACCCTTTGCACAGCAGGCGTCCTGGGTCGCGGTGATCGGTATTCCGCTCTCGGCTAAAGCTACAAAAGATCAGCTGATGAAAGCCGATGGCAAGAGTTTCCCGTTTCAGATTCGGGATAAAGAGTATGAGGAGCAGCGGCTTACGGTTACTAACAAGCGTCACGTCAATCCAAACAAGCAGGACCTGGCCCGCTATAAGCGCGAAAAAACGGAGATGGTTGCGGCATTCAAAAGCTGGAGCACGCCTGCGATCGACAGTGTCAGTTTCAATCTGCCCGCCACCGGCCGATTCAGCAGCCCGTTTGGCCTTAAACGGTTTTTCAACGACCAACCACGCAATCCTCACAGCGGCCTGGATATTGCCGGTGGTCAGGGAGGCGCTATCAGTGCCCCGGCACCGGGTAAAGTCGTTGCCGTTGGCGAGTACTTTTTTAATGGCAACACAGTGATAATTGATCACGGCTATGGCCTCACCACCATGTACTGCCATATGAGCAGAATTGATGTAAAGATCGGCGATCAGCTGAATACCGGCGATAGTATCGGCGCTATCGGAAAAACCGGTCGTGTTACCGGGCCTCACCTGCACTGGAGCGTTAGCCTGAATAACACCCGGGTTGACCCCCTGCTGTTTGTTAAACAGTAACACTGCGGACGAGATATAGGCGTCTAAATATGATAGGCTTTTGCGCTCTTTAAACCGAACCGACAGAGTACTCATGTCTGATATTAAAATTGAAACAACTGAACAGATCGCCAGCTACGGTATCGGCCGTCAGATGGGCGACCACCTGGCGACCCAGAGCTTTGACGGCGTTGAACTGAATGCCGTCATTGCAGGCATCCAGGAAGCGTTTGCCGGTGAAGCACTGAGCATCGAAGGCGAAAAAATCCAGGCCGCATTTAACGAGATTCAGGCTCGCATGCAGGAAAAAGCTGAAAAGCTGGCGAAAGAGGCTGCTGCAGAAGGCGAGCTTTACCTGGAGAAGAACGCTCAGCGCGAAGAGGTCTTTGTTACCGATTCAGGCCTGCAGTACGAAATTATCACTGCCGGTGAAGAGGGTGGCGTAAGCCCAACCCGTGAATCGACCGTCCGCACTCACTACCATGGTACATTCACCGACGGCAAAGTGTTCGACAGCTCTTACGATCGCGGCCAGCCGGCAGAGTTCCCGGTCGGCGGTGTGATTGCAGGCTGGACTGAAGCGCTGCAACTGATGACCAAAGGCGCTAAATGGCGTCTGACGGTTCCTTACCAGTTGGCATATGGTGCCCAGGGTTCACCCGGCGGTATCCCACCCTATTCAACGCTGGTATTTGATGTAGAGCTGCTGGATATTCTGTAATCAGTTATCCACAACTGTTGTAACACTAAAGACCGGCCGCTTCTGCCCCGGTCTTTTTTATGGAGCACACCTATGCAACTGCACCTGCAGGTCTCCGGTAGCGGAGCCCCCCTGATCATTATGCACGGGCTGTTTGGCACCCTGCTGAACTGGAGTGGACAGATCAAAGCCCTGTCAGAGCACTTCACGGTCTATGCCGTGGATCTGCGCAACCATGGCCGCTCACCCCACACCGATTCCACCAGCTACCCGCTGATGGCGGATGATATTATCGAACTGATGGATCAGCAGGGGCTGAAAAGCGCCCATATTCTGGGCCACTCCATGGGCGGAAAAGTGGCTATGCAACTGGCGATGAACCACCCTCAACGGGTCGAAAAACTGATTATTGTCGATATCGCTCCGGTGCAGTATCCCAACCACCACAGCGATGTATTCCGCGGCCTGAATGCCGTGCAGCTTAATAGCCTGAAGTCCCGTGGAGAAGCAGACCAGCAACTGGCGAACTATATCGATGAACTCAGCGTGCGTCAGTTTCTGCTCACCAACCTCTACCGAACCGAAGCGAAGCAGTTTGCCTGGCGGATGAACCTGCCGGTGCTGGAAGCCTGTTATGATGAGATTAGCAAGCCTCCCTCCGGTCCTGCTTTCGCAAAGCCCGTACTGTTTATTAAAGGCGAACTCTCAGATTATATCACCGCAGACTACCGCGATCAGATTCTCAGATTGTTTCCAAAAGCCGACTACCGGATGGTACAGGGCAGCGGACACTGGCCACATGCGGAGAAAGCCTCAGTGTTTACCCGGCTGGTATTAAACTATTTGTTGAAATGATAACAGTACAGATATCAGCCCTTGTATGAGCAGTTGATACACGTTTGATGATCAGAGAAGATCAGATGGAATGTGCTGAATCGATCTGAAACAGATCAGTTGAAGACTTTACAAGCAATTCTGTTAACCTGCCGGGTACTAACAACCATGACTAAAGATCCCGACTCCCCCAAAGAGAGTGCTGACATACACTCTCAGCAAATCAAACCAGCTACCACTGAGTGGCATTGGTGAGTTTCCGTTTTCAGAACTTATACGACACTCCCATACCCAGGCGCCCGTTAACACTACCCAGCCACACCCCGGGATCTTTTCGGTCTTCAGAGTTAAGACTGTAAAGTGCGTACACACCGGATGACACCCGCACCAACACAAACTGACCAGTATCAACATTCAGACCAGACCGGTTGCTTCGCGCCATCTGATAGAACTTGCCTGAGAGATCAATGCCCTGCTCAGCCTGCTGTTCAGACTGGCCGGATTGCTCCTTATCGTTTTGTTGCAATTCTGCACGCCCGATTGCACCTGCTATCATGTCCATCAAGCCGTCCAGTCCGGCACAGTTTCCACTGCAGGGCAGCAGCAGAAGGAGGGACATTACTGGAATCAGATATCTGTTCATAGCCTTATACCTATTCAAAGCTAATGAAGTTTCAATCAATTCACGTGTTGTTAGCCCCCCCAGGCATCAAACCTCTATACAAACGCTCGTTTGATCACGTTACGAACAGAAGATAACACAGCCCAACGGTATAAAAAGTGATCTCAATCAGTTTTTGCCAGTTAAATTACCCAACTTGGGTAATGGATAACAACCTGTTCCACAATGACGACAGGCTTCTTAATACAGGTGTATTTGATTAGAATCAGTTGGCATTTCATCTCTGGTTTTGCCCTTTTTACAAGCCTTTTTTATAAGCCCGTGAGTAAACACCATCCTTAAACCTGCATGAACCGGTTTCGCGACAAAACAGCTAGCAAGTGCCACGTCCAGAAACACCCAACCCGGGCTTTACAGGATTTAGTTACTGACACACAAAAGCATGTCATTACAACATACCTCTGATTATTACGTTGGTAGCGGGGGCCAGATCTAAACCAACGACCTTCCAGAGCTTTTATGTAGAGCCGAGCCCGACGC
>NZ_JAFFZO010000009.1:11383-37533 GCF_016924145.1 Amphritea pacifica
GACGCTTTCTATGCTAGCTTAAAACCGCCGAATTTCAGGCACAAAAAAAGGCATGTCATTACGACACACCTTTAATTATTACGTTGGTAGCGGGGGCCAGATCTAAACCGACGACCTTCCTGCCCTTATAAAGAGCCGAGCCCGACGCTTTCTATGCTAGCTTAAAACCGCCGAATTTCAGGCACAAAAAAAGGCATGTCATTACGACACACCTTTAATTATTACGTTGGTAGCGGGGGCCAGATCTAAACCGACGACCTTCCTGCCCTTATCAAGAGCCGAGCCCGACGCTTTCTTAACGATACTGGATATTAATACCAAATTTCAGGCGAAAAAAAAGCCAATCTTTCGATTAGTTTATCTTTCCGTTGTGGTAGCAGAGCCAGATCTAAACCAACGACCTTCCAGAGCTTTTATGTAGAGCCGAGCCCGACGCTTTCTTAACGATACTGGATATTAATACCAAATTTCAGGCGAAAAAAAAGCCAATCTTTCGATTAGCTTATCTTTACGTTGTGGTAGCAGAGTCAGATCTAAACCAACGACCTTCCAGAGCTTTTATGTAGAGCCGAGCCCGACGCTTTCTATACCGATCTACAAACTGAATTTCAGGCAAAAAAAAGACCAGCCTTGCGGCTAGTCTTGTTTTTCCGTTGTGGTAGCGGGGGCCAGATTTGAACTGACGACCTTCGGGTTATGAGCCCGACGAGCTACCAGGCTGCTCCACCCCGCATCAACGTGGCAGGCATATTACTGTTACAATTCAACAAAAGCAATGAAAATAAATAATCTTTTCAATTAATTACTCAATCTGATCTGATATAACTAAACTACCAGAAGGCGTTCTGAACGGAGTTGTGTATGTCACTGATTTACGTAATGGATCCCATGTGTAGCTGGTGTTATGCCTTTCAGCCGCACCTCAGGGATATGATCAGCCGGTTGCGCCCGGGGATCCGGATATTTTGCTATATGGGGGGACTCGCACCGGATAACGATCAGCCGATGGCAGACGAGATGCAGCAGGCAATAGCGCAAACATGGCATGAAATAGAACAACGCACCGGAACCCCTTTTAATCATGAGTTCTGGAAACAGTGTCAGCCCCGCAGATCCACTTACCCCGCCTGCCGTGCGGTCATCAGTGCTGACCTGATCAGCAACGGCAGCGGTATGCTGATGGCTGAAGCCATTCAGACAGCCTATTACCGGGAAGCCCGCAACCCTTCCGATCTTGCGGTGCTGACCGATCTGGCCGAAGAGATCGGTTTAAACCGTAAACGTTTCTCCAGCCAGATGTATAGCGAGAAAACCGCACAGACCCTGTTTGAAGACCTCGACTTTTGTCAGCAACACGGCATTCAGGGATTTCCGTTTCTTGGGCTGGAAACAAAGAAAGGCATTCAGGTGATCTGCGCTGGCTACTGCAGCCGGGACCAGCTATTGCAGCGCTGCGCCAGCCTGGAACTGATCTGAACAGTTCATTAGTTCATTTTCCGGGCATAAAAAACGGGAGACAAGGCTCCCGTTTTTCAATCAGAACCAACTAGGAACGGGCCACAGACACATCCTCTGCCTGCAATCCCTTATCACTCTCTTTCACAGTGAAGCGAACACTTTGCCCCTCTGTCAGTGAACGATGCCCCCGGCCACGGATATTGCGAAAATGAACAAACACATCATCGCCATTTTCGCGGGTAATAAAGCCAAACCCCTTTGACACATTAAACCACTTTACCGTACCTAACTCGCGGTCATCATTCTCATCGGTTTCCTCTTCGCTGGCAGACCCCAGGCCGGCAATAACACAGCTAACCAATACAACCGCAAACACAACGCCAATATCAAAAAACGGCAACCCGCCCTCGCCCGGCAATGCACCCTGCAAAAACAGAATGACTGCTGTAGCCAGTGCGCTGACAACTACACTACGTATAAGTTGATTAACACTCATATAGATCTCTTATAATTAATTAAAGTTATTGAATAAAAAAACAGGGCTCATAGAAAAAAGAACCCAGACCACTCTATATACCGACTTTTATGCTTTTTTTCAATCGCTTAGCCGTTCAAACACTGATACAGCTCTGTAATAGGGTATAATTGCGACCAATTAACCGTTTAAATGCTAAAACACAGTGAAGGGTATAAAAGGGTCTATGAAGCAACAACCGCTACTCGAGGATCTGGAATCACGGATCGCATTTCAGGAAGACGCGCTGGATAAAATGAGCGCTGAGATGGCAAAGCAGGGTGCCGAAATTGCCCGGCTGACTCAGATCATTAAGATTCTCCATCAGCAGGTTAAGCAGATAGCGCCTGACCAGATCAGCACGGCAGAAGATGATGTTCCGCCACCGCACTATTGATCGCCTAGCACCAGAGAGCCTGCTTATAGGAGACTTTTCAGCGTGTAGATATCGTAGCGACTGGATTTACCATTGAGCTGATAGCTGGGCGCCTGCCCCTCAATGGCTGGTGCTTTGCGGGGCCGCTTGACCACCACACGATATTCAGCCAGTTGCAGGGCGGCCTCAAGCAAAGCGGCGGAATCCTGATCATCCCCTACCACATCACGAAACACGCGCATCTCTTTTTTCACCAGCGCTGACTTATCGGTATGCGGAAACATCGGATCAACATAGATCACCTGGGGTCTCTGATCCGAGGTTTGCTGCTCTGCCAGCCAGTTAATACTGTCAGCATTAACCAGCGCCATCCGGGCGGCAATATCGGCCACTTCCGGGTCAGCCTGAGCCTGTTGCAAGCCACTGTCCAGCAACGCATGAATAATTGGAGAGCGCTCCACCATCTGCACATCACAGCCTAAAGTCGCCAGAACGAAACTATCCCGTCCCAGACCGGCGGTAACATCAGCTATCTGCGGCCGCACCGAACCTTTAATACCGACCGCTTTAGCGATCATCTGCCCTTTGCCACCACCAAATTTACGCCGGTGAGCCACCGCACCCGAGACGAAATCCGCCAACACCGGCCCTGGCGCTTTGCGGCCAGTCTGCTGCAAACGCCGGCTTCCGGATTCACAGATCAGCAACTGAGCGTACTGTTGGTCTCGCAGGTCATACTGTTCCAGCAAGGGCAGGCCTAACCGAACGGACAGCTGCAGCGCATCGTGTCTGCCCGCCTCATCGGCAAAACAGACGGCAATCTCAGTGGCAAGGGCGGGTTGCAGTATCAAGATAGTTCCTTCGCGGCTGCGCTAATCTAATCAGACAATTCTAGTCAGACAATAAAATACACGCCGAGCAGAACAAATCCCAACAGCATGCGATAGATAACAAACGGCAGCATGCCGACTTTATCCAGCCATTTCAGAAACAGGTGGATACAGGCATACGCGCTGATTGCGGCCAGTACCGTACCGCTTACAACCATGGTCCATTCGTCCGCCGTACCAGTCTGCATCAGTTCCAGACCTTTGAGCAAGCCAGCGCCGAGAATCACCGGAATCGACAACAGGAAGGAGAAGCGGGCTGCTGACTGACGGTTAAGTCCCAGCATCAGACCGGCCGTAATGGTAATACCTGAACGGGAGGTACCCGGAATCAGGGCAACCGCCTGCGCCAGACCGATGATGATGACATCTTTCAGGGTTATTTTTTCCAATGGCCGTACCTCTGTACGACTGAAGTCAGCCCACCACAGTAGCGCACCAAACACCAGCGTGGCCCCGGCGATCACCAGAATACTGCGGCCATAGTGATCAACAGCAGACTCAAAGATAAACCCCGCAATCACCGCGGGCAAAGTCGCCCAGATAACATACCAGGCCAGCCGGGAATCCGTACTGCTGCCGCGGCCAACCAGACTGCCGGTCCAGGCAACAATCATGCGCCAGATATCCTGACGGAAATAGATCATCACCGCCGTCAGCGAACCGATGTGCACACCAACATCGAAAGCCAGCCCCTGATCAACCCAGCCAAACAGCTGCGACGGTAATATCAGGTGCGCCGAACTTGAAATAGGTAAAAACTCTGTAAGACCCTGCAATAACGCTAAAAAAACTACCTGAAACCAATCCATGTTGAACTTCTCCTCAATCTAATACTTTACATATGCAAACTGACGTTAGGCGCCGCATCTGATGCGATGTTACTGGCTTTCTATGACCAACAGATGTTCAGGCCGGACTCGACAGAGAGTCGTATCATTGCCCTTTCTTCTTCTGGTCAGCGACCTTTTTCCAGGAGACTTCATCGCGCAGATAGACCGGCTGGGCCTGTTCAGCAGAGACACCCTCGCCCCGGGCAAAGGCAGCAACAGCTAACTCACACATCATCCCTGCCGCGGGGTAGATATCCAGCTCCGGAGCGCAGACAGCCTGTTGTACTGCAGCTGACATGCTATCGAGATAGATCCAGCCACGCCCGGCGGCAAACCAGTTATCCCCCTCGGGCAGAACAATATTCTCGGGCGAACTGACGATCTCTTTATCCAGCGCCTGGGGTAAACCATCGCGCATCTCATAGGCGCAGCAGTACAACTCATTCATTCGCGCATCCAGAGTGCTGACAATGCGTTCAGCGTTATGTTCCCTTGACGCTTTAAGGGCGATCGCCGCCAGTGTGGACACCGGCAACAACGGCAGGTCAGCCGCGAAGGCGAGCCCCTGGGCAGTACCGGTCGCAATACGGATACCGGCGAAAGAGCCCGGCCCCCGGCCAAACGCAATGGCATCCAGTTGCTTAACCTGCAGCCCGGCGGAGGACAACATCAGATCCACCATCGGTAATAACTGACGGGTATGCTGACGGGGAATCACACGAAAATCTTCCTGAATAACACCATCAATCGACAGAGCCACTGAACAGGCATCCGTTGATGTATCCAGGGCAAGAATTTTGGCCATCTGTAGTATCCGCTATCTATGAAAAAGCAGGTTCAGCTGTGAACCTTGGAAAAGCGCTGCATTTTAAGCGCTATGATCAGCAAAGGCTATCCTCACCCCAGCGCGGCAGCAGGTTTTGTTCGATCTGTAGCTGATTCAGAATCCGTGCCACCACAAAGTCGATCATATCCTCAATGGTTTGGGGACGATTATAAAACCCTGGACTGGCAGGGATCACCACGCATCCCATCCGTGTCAGCTTCAGCATATGCTCCAGATGGATCTCAGAATAAGGGGCTTCGCGGGGCACCAGAATCAACTGACGCCGCTCTTTCAGGGCGACATCCGCAGCCCGCTCAATCAGGTTATTACTGGCGCCCGTGGCGATGGCAGACAATGCGCCGGTTGAACAGGGGCACACCACCATCTTTCCCGGCGCCCCCGAACCCGAGGCCACCGGGGCCATCCACTGCTCCCTGCCGAACACCCGGATCTGGCCGGCCGTCGCGGAAAAGCGCTGAGTCAGCCAGACCTGCTGCTCTTTTGCAGAGCCCGGCAGTGCTTCATCGGTTTCCGTAGCGATCACCACCTGCGCGGCTTTGGAGATCATTACCAGCACCTGACAGCGGGCAGCCACCAGACATTCCAGCAGACGCAAACCATACTGCGCACCCGAGGCGCCGGTGATCGCCAGAGTAATTCTCTCTTTATAGGAATCTGTCACCTTCAACCCCACTTCTGTTGCAACGCCTTAACCAGGCGGGTGTGAATACCATCAAAACCACCATTACTCATAATCACAATATGGCTTCCAGGTTGAGCACTGGCAACCAGCTCGTCGATAATGTCGTCCGTTTTCCGTGCCAGCAAGGCCGGATTAAGACAACTATCCACCACATCCTGCAGCGACCACTCGAGCCCGGCAGGCTGATACCAGAACACTCTATCCGCCAGCCCTGCCGAGTGTGCCAGTTGTTGCCGGTGTATCCCCATCCGCATGGTATTGGAACGGGGTTCAATCACGGCAATGACGGGGGCATCCCCCACCTGCGCACGCACCCCCTGCAGGGTGGTTTCTATCGCAGTGGGATGGTGAGCAAAATCATCATAAACCCGGATCCCGGCTACTTCGCCGATCAGCTCCATACGCCGTTTTACACCGCCAAAGTTACACAACCCCTCAATGGCATGCGCGACCTGCACACCCACATGACGCGCCGCCACCAGCGCCATCAAACCATTATTAACCGAGTGCAGCCCGGTCATATTCCAGCGTACAATCCCCACCTCTTCACCCCGATGCAGTACTGCAAATTCAGAACCATCAGCTTTAAGCAGCCGCGCCTGCCACTCAGCATCACAATTCAACAACGCATCATCACCCACCGAGGTTTTTACCACCGGTGTCCAGCAGCCCTGTGCGATCACCTGTTCCAGTGATTCAACGCCCGCAGGCATAATTACCTGACCGTTAGCCGGCACAATTCTGACCACATGATGGAACTGCCGCTGAATCGCTGCCAGATCATCGAAGATATCGCCGTGGTCAAACTCCAGATTATTCAGAATCAGGGTGCGGGGGTGGTAATGGACAAACTTAGAGCGTTTATCGAAGAAGGCGGTATCATACTCATCCGCTTCGATGACGAAAAAAGGACTCTCTCCCACCCGGGCTGAACGATCAAAGTTTTTCGGCACGCCGCCAATCAGAAACCCCGGCGCCATGCCAGCATGTTGCAGCAGCCAGGCCAGCATCGTCGCCGTGGTGGTTTTCCCGTGGGTGCCGGCCACCGCCAGCACCCACTTATCTCTCAGCAGATTATCCGACAACCATTGCGGCCCTGAGGTATAAGGCAAGCCCCGCTCCAGCATAAATTCAACACAGGGGTTTCCCCGGGTCATAGCATTGCCAACGATGATCATATCCGGGGCCGGCTCAAGCTGCGCCGGATCGTACCCCTCGATCAGGTGGATACCCTGCTGTTCCAGCTGAGTACTCATCGGCGGATAGACATTGGCATCTGAGCCACTGACCCGGTGCCCCAGCTCTTTTGCCAGTACCGCCAGACTGCCCATAAAAGTGCCACAGATTCCCAGTATATGAACGTGCAAGGATAAGTTCTCCAGATCAGCTTCTATCGCAAAAATATCGCCCTATGATAACAGTTAAGCCGACTCCGTTTAGCCCTTTTTCAGCCATTAACATCCTCACATAAAAGCTGAACATATAAACTAAACCCGGCACTGACTACCAGAGGATTGAAATCAATCGACGCTATTGCCGTTTTTTTGAGTTAATTATCGATGTTACGGTGTAATTACCCCGTTAATCAGCGTAAAATTATGACAATTTTTTAACTCCTGAACCCATAGGTTTTTTGGCCACATGCGACTGCTAAACCAGTACCTCAAGCACCACGATACTCCCGATGATCTTATTGACCTGATTGACAGTCTGATGCTGTCCTGCAAAGAGATCGCTATTAAACTGCGCGAAGGTGCTCTGGCCGGTGTGTTAGGCACCTCTGAAGGCATTAATGTTCAGGGGGAAACCCAGAAGAAACTCGACATCATCTCCAACGATATTCTGAAAGCGGTACTGCTGGATAACCCCACGGTTGCGGGTCTGGCCTCAGAAGAGGAGGACCACCCGGTCGGCGGCAACCCCGAAGGTAAATATCTGGTCACCTTCGATCCACTGGATGGCTCATCCAATATCGACGTTAACGTCTCTGTCGGCACTATCTTTTCCATTCTGGAAAAGCCTGAAGGGATGGATGGTGGCAGTGATGCGGCCTTCATGCAGTGCGGCCGTAAGCAGGTCGCATCCGGTTATGTTCTGTACGGTCCCTGTGCGGTTCTGGTACTGACCACCGGTAACGGCGTGCATATGTTTACCCTGAGCCATGGTGGCGATTTCATTCTCACCGAAGAGAATGTAAAAATTCCTGAATACACTCAGGAGTTTGGTATCAATATGTCCAACCAGCGTTTCTGGGAACCCGAGATGCAAGCCTATGTGGCTGATCTGTTACAGGGCGAAGAGGGGCCGCTGGGTAAGCGCTACAATATGCGCTGGGTGGCCTCCATGGTCGCTGAAGTACACCGTATTCTCACCCGTGGTGGTATTTTCATGTACCCATGGGATAGCCGCGATCCGGCCAAACCCGGCAAACTGCGGCTGATGTATGAAGGCAACCCGATGAGTTTTCTGGTTGAACAGGCGGGCGGTCTGAGCACCACCTGTTACGGCCACATCATGGATGTGGAACCCGAAAAGATCCACCAGCGGGTCTCTGTCGGTCTGGGTTCCAAAGCGGAAGTAGAAACCATGATGAAGTATCACGCTAAGGACTAACTGAATCGTCAGTTTATGATCTTTAAGTCGTATTCAAATTTTAACCAAGGGCTGTATATAATGCGGCCTTTGGATTTCAAACAGATTTCACACTTAAACAGGAAGGCGATACATGAGCTTTGAAAAAGTCCCTGCTGGCAATGATCTGCCAAATGACATCAATGTAATCATCGAGATTCCAGCGGACAGCGATCCGGTTAAATATGAGATCGACAAAGATTCCGGAGCAATCTTCGTTGACCGTTTCATGGCCGCGCCTATGTTCTACCCTGCGAACTACGGTTATATCAATAACACACTGGCTGACGACGGCGATGCCCTGGACGTACTGGTGGTTACACCTTACCCGGTTGTGCCAGGTTCAGTTATCCGCTGCCGTCCGGTTGGCGTACTGAACATGACCGACGAAGCCGGTGAAGATGCCAAGCTGGTTGCAGTGCCACACGACAAGCTGAGCAAAGCCTATAAAAACGTTAATGACGTGACTGATCTGCCAGAACTGTTGCTGGCCCGTATTAAGCACTTCTTCGAGAACTACAAAGGTCTGGAAGAGGGCAAGTGGGTTAAAGTGGAAGGCTGGGAAGGCGCTGAAGCCGCTAAAGCCGCTATCGTTGAAGCTCAGAAAGCTTACGAAGCCGCTAAGTAATCCGCTGCTATTCATTACTAAAACGGCCGGTGCGTTATGCAGCGGCCTTTTTTATGTTCTTAACTGTAGCTGCGCCCTACGCTACTCGTGATACTATCACCCATCAAAACGATAGACTGAAGACTCACCCGCACACTGATTGATTACTGAATGCCGAATGGTATTGATCGCGACGAGAACTCGTTCTCACAGGTCGCTGATTATCAACCTCTTACCTTAAGATCAAAAGCATTGCGCCAGATACGGCTCTTTTACTAAAGAACCACGATCTACACACTGATAAGTAAAACAACTCTGTCAGTCGTGCGAAGTGAATATTCACTAAATACCGGAAATCGCCATTTGAAATTTAATTTTCATTCGCAGAGCCGCCGTACTCACACATACTGCATAATGCTGTTCCCGCTGTTTTAGCCTTCTTAATATTAAGGAACGGGCCTGCTTGGTTAAATACCTGATTGGTGACTGCCCAATAGCGATGGGCCTCGGAACTAAATCCATTAAATCAGAACACTTAGAGGATTCTGAAACCATCACATATGTTAAATCAAAAACCTTATCATTCATGGGCCAGCTACTCACCTGAGGGCCATATACCTTCAATAAAAAAGCCTTAAGGTCTTGTCGCTCTACGAGGTCTAGTCTCATTTATCTGTCCTTAATGTTGTTCAAGAGACGCTGAAAGGTCTCCTTTGCTCCAAGCAATTGAAAATGATGAATTTTTTGTTCCTCCAGAACAAAAATATTCCCCTCTTTAGCCTCCATTGAGTAAGTAGCGTAAACCCTTCCACCCGCCAGCGCCTTTAGCTTAATATTATCCAGCTCTACACCGAATGTATCCCCCTGTTCTTTAGCAAGCAGGGCAAGCCAGGGGGGTAGAATTTTTCGACTCTCCGGAACAAAAATGCTTACGATAAAGTCCTGATCCAACCCTGTCAGATCAATTGCAGGATAGAGTTCTTCAGGATCAACCACTGAATGAGAAAAGGACCAATCCTCATATTTGAAGATTAACTGATCTCCAGAGTGCGCCAATATTGCAGGCGTTTCATAATCAACAGAGATGTTCTGTGAGATAACCAGTGTCTCGGCATATGCAACACTGGAGAGGAATAAAAGACAAAATGCTATCAATGTTTTTTTCAAACCGCCCTCCTTAGCAGGATTAAAATTTTCGCCAATGACTCGCAAGAACACAGGTAAGCCATCAGTGCTCAACTATGCAAATTTAGCACTTTAAGGTCAAGAAGTAACACTTTAAGATCAAGCTATAGCGCCATATCCTATTATTATGAGCAGTTTCAAAACATAGTCAGGAAGTCTTAGGCTCGGCCAAACAGCTTCCTGCCAGCTTCCACTATCACCAGCACCACGGCACCAGCCAGCAGCCCCACCAGAGCATCGAACAGCACCGGCACCAGCCAGTGCAGCACTGCATTCATATCGACGATCAGACCTTCCACAAAGTGATGCAGAAAGGGTAAACCATGCACCAGGATACCGCCGCCCACCAGAAACATGGCGATAGTGCCAACCACGGATAACACCTTCATCAGTTTCGGCGCAGCTGATACAATGCCCCGCCCCAGCTTGCGGGTAACACTCGCTGCACCGGGTTTTTGCACCATATACAGCCCAAGATCATCGAGTTTTACGATCCCGGCCACCAGACCATAAACACCCACGGTCACCAGCAGAGCGATCCCCAGCATCACCCCCAGCTGCACCGTCAGCGTCTCTGCCGCGACCGTCCCCAGCGTCAGCACGATAATCTCAGCCGACAGGATGAAGTCGGTACGAATCGCCCCTTTGATCTTCTGCTTTTCAAACTCAACGATATTCACTTCACTGTTGACCACCGCAGAGGCCAGTTCAGCATGGTGCTGCTGGTCCGCATCCCCGGAATGGATAAATTTATGCGCGACCTTCTCAAACCCTTCAAAACAGAGATACAGCCCCCCCAGCATCAACAGCGGGATAATCAGCCAGGGGATAAAATAACTGATCGCCATCGCCCCGGGCACCAGAATCATCTTGTTCACCAGCGAACCTTTGGCCACCGCCCAGACCACCGGCAGTTCCCGATCCGCCCGCACCCCGGATACCTGTTCAGCGTTAAGCGCCAGATCATCCCCCAGCACACCGGCGGTTTTTCCCGCCGCCACTTTAGTCATACTGGCAACATCATCCAGTAGTGTCGCGATATCATCTATTAACGCAAGAAGGCTTGAGCCTGCCATGTTCCGGTCCTTTTTAAACGGCTAATTCCTGAAGGGGTCTATCCTTTGCAGAGGATACTCAATTATGGCGACGATTGTCTGTCACAGAACAAAAATATCTTATCTCAAACCAACCGGCCCGTTATCCGTGTGATAATAAAACCGATATTCTGGCAGAGCCAGCGCGGAAAACAGGAGTTTTAAGAAGATCATGGCAAAAAGAGCAAAAGTATCCAACGAGGTCGTGGCTGAAGCGATGCAGGTTGCCAGAGCCACGCAGCGGCCAGGACAGACCAAAGAGCAGACCAAACTGATCGCCCAGGGAATTCAGAAAGGGATTGAGGAGTACAAGAAACGCCATAAAGAAAAATCCCGCGAGCTGGATAAGCAGAAGCGCAAACTGCAGCGTACGCAGGCTCCCGCATCACAGAACCCACAGCCCGAAAGCCCGGAGAAAACCGTCTACCTGCAGAGCAAACTGAGCTGGGGACTACTGCTTCTGAGCTGGCTCGGCTTTGCTATTTATGCGCTGTATTTCCCACCGTTCTAATGACTCCGGGGTATTCAGGATCAGTGGGAACTCTGAAATGATTAAGCGGAACACTCCCCGGGAATCGCCCCGGAGCTTCTCAACCGCTTAGGATGGATACCCCTATGGCTGAACACAAAAACAACCCGGATATCAGCCTTGGCAATGGCTTCACCTCTTCACTGGCTCTGCAACTGATGGTTGAACTGGGCCCCACCGAATATATGGGCAAAGGGGTGGAGGGTAACCGCCTTAACTACCCGATCATCGGCGGCACCTTTGAGGGCCTCGGCACAGAGGGGATAATCGTTCCCGGCGGTGCAGACTTTGCAATAGAACGGGAGGACGGCACCCAGATAGTGAGCGCCCTGTATCGCATTAAAACCGCGGACAATCAGATCATTATTATCGATAACCGGGGTATCTGGCGGCCGGATGAGTCAGCCAAAGCCCGTATTCAGAATGGCCAGGAGCCTTTAGCCAGTCAGATATACGCCAGAACCACCCCGATTTTTCATACCCAGCCCGGGCCATATGCCTGGCTCAATGATTATATTTTCTTTGGCACCATCGAAGATCCGGGCAAACCCAGTGCCGTGCTGATTAAGATCTATAGACTGAATTAGCCGATCTACTGGCCGTGCGGATGACGTTGCAACGGCGGTGAACGCCAGAGTCTGCCTGGCTAAAAGCGGTTTTCCAGCAGCACTTCATTGAGGGATAGCTGCCCTGCTCTGGGGTTAGCAGGCTTCGACGCCTTGCCGACCGTAATCACCATACTGATCAGATGGCCCGGCGGCAGATTAATAATGTCGGCGACCTGCTCACTGTCAAAGCCGATCATCGGACAGCTATCATAACCCAGCGCTTTGGCCGCCAGCATCAGTGTCTGCGCCGCCATCCCACAGGAACGCAGCGCCTCATCCCGCTGCAACTGCTCTTTGCCCGCATAGAAGGCTTCCAGCATCGGCAACATCACAGCCTGAACCTCAGCACGGGTATTGGCCCAGTAACGCTGCGGATTATCACGCCAGGCCTGAGTATCTGCACAAAGAATAATCAGCTCTGCCGCTTCGGTTATCTGGCTCTGTCCCCAGGCAGCGTCCTGAATCCGTAAACGTTGCTGCGGGTCGGTCACCCGGACAAACCGCCAGTGCTGAATATTGTATGAGGTGGGCGACAGCAGAACCGCTCTCATAATCCGTTCAAAATCGGCTTCACTGACCCGATCGTCGCTGGAGAAATGCTTAGTCGCGCGGCGCGCTTCAATGGCGGAAAAAAGGTCCATAATAAATCCTTAACTGTTCATCGGTTAAAAGGGCCTGACGGAGTCGCTTACCGCTCTGTCAGATCATGATGCACAGGTTAAATTGTTTACTATTGACTGATAACACCCCTAAATATAAAAACAATGTTGAGAAAAAACGAACAGTAATCGGGATCAAATATCGATCCCCTCCTCCCAGTAGGGGGTTTCACTGCCAAAATACTCAATAGCAAAATCCAGAAACGCGCGAACCTTGGCTGGCATATACTGACGCTCAATCAGCAACGCATTAATATCCAGCACCGGCATCTTATATTCTGGAAACAGTACAATCAGGTTGCCAGCACGGATATCAGGCCCTGCGACAAAAGTGGGCAAGCGGGCAATCCCCAGCCCCTGGCGCACCGCTTCCAGCAACGCTTCACTGTTGTTCACCTGATAACTGCCCGACACCACCACCGAGTGACGCTGATTATCTTTGCTGAAGCTCCACTCTTTTACGTCATTGGAATAGCTGAATGAGAGACAGTTGTGCTGCAACAGATCATCCAGCTGTTGCGGATATCCCTGGCTGTTCAGATAGTCGGGAGAGGCGCAGAGCACACTGTTCAGGGTTGCCAGCCTGCGCGCCACCAGTGAAGAATCCGGCAGCGCGCCGCCCCGGATAGCAATATCAAAACCTCCACTGACCAGATCGAGTCGCTTATCATCCATCACCAGGTCGATACGGATCTTTGGATATTGTTTCAGAAACTCGGGGATCATCGGTGCCATATGCAAACGGCCAAAGGACATCGGCGTGTTGATACGCAGCCGCCCCTGCGGCTCACCCTGCAACTGAGCCACCGCATCCTCCGCATCCCGGGCCGCCAAATTTGCCTTCAGGGCGTGCTCGAAGTAGTGTTCCCCCGCCTCGGTCAGACTCAGCTTGCGGGTTGTCCGGTGCAGGAGTTTTACCCCCAGCTGCTGCTCTAACTGCGAGATACGCTTACTCACTGCCGATTTAGACAGGCCAAGAAAGCGCGCCGCCGGGGAAAAGCCACCATACTGCACCACGGCAACAAACACCGGAATGGCACCCATCGTATCCATAAAACCCTCACTGTTTACTTTAACTCAACAGTTATTCTCCAAAAACGGGGATTATCAGTCAATTCAAAACAGGTTAATCTGCACTCCATCACTCCATAGCACTAACAGAGAGCACTAACAGAGAGCGATAACAGAGAGTATTTACCGAGAACACTATGAACAGCCAGTCCCCACACTATCCACGCACATTGATTCACCTGTTGATGCTTCTGATGGTGGCGCTTATTGCCAGCTCATTCCCTGTCGGCGCGCTGATCACATCGGGATTACCGCCAGAGGTAATGATGCTGATCCGCTTTGCATTAGCCGCGTTGCTGTTTGCCCCCTATGTGTTTATCAGGAATGGCTGGCACCTTCCGCCCCCCCGGCGATTGCTGGGCTATGCCATTTTAAGTATCCCGTTAGTGGTTTTTTTCTGGTGTATGTTTGAGGCCCTGCGCTACACCAGTGCCCTGAATACCGGTGCGATCTACACCACGGTGCCCGCGATGACCGCGGTCTATGTCTTTTTTATCAACCGGGAGGCCACCGGAACACGTCGGGCCAGCGGGTTATTGCTGGGCACCTTGGGCGCGCTCTGGATCGTGTTCCGTGGCGACCTCGACAGCCTGTTACAGCTGGATATTAACCGTGGTGATCTGCTGTTTACCCTCGGTTGCCTGTTTATGGGCACCTACAATCCGCTGATCAGAAAATTCTATGCCGGAGAACCGATGGAGCTGATGACATTCTGGGTGATCAGCTTCGGTGCCCTCTGGCTGTTGCTTCTGTCCATTCCAGGTCTGGACCAGATTGCATGGCGCGATGTTGATAGCAATGTCTATCTGGGGATTCTCTATCTCGCCGTATTTACCACGCTGGTCAGTTTTTTCCTGCTGCAGTTAGGCACCATCGTACTGGGCGCAACGCAGGTGGCTGCTTACAGTTTTCTCACGCCGGTGTTTGTGCTGATTATCAACCTGTTACTTGGCTCTGCGGTTTTTCAGTGGCAGTTGTTACCGGGCATCGCGCTGGTTCTGCTCGCCATGTTACTGGTGCAGCAGGAAAAGCGTTTTCCACAAAATGCCTGAACGGTAGATGCATAGCGATTGTCCTGAAATGTTAAGCGGTCCGCATATCCCGATACCACTTTTCTGCTAAGATAATCATCTTTGGTAACAGTTTCCTCAGAGGTTAAGTCAGATGAAGTTTGAAGGTACCGAGCGCTACGTTGCGACCGATGATCTGCGGATGGCGGTCAACGCTGCCGCCACCCTGCAACGCCCCCTGCTGATTAAAGGTGAGCCGGGTACCGGCAAAACTATGCTCGCCGATGAGGTGGCTCTGGCGTTTGGCAAAAAACTGCTGCGCTGGCATATCAAATCGACCACTAAAGCCCAGCAGGGGCTGTACGAATATGATGCGGTATCGCGGCTGCGGGATTCCCAGTTGGGTGACGACCGGGTGCACGATATTAAAAACTACATCCGTAAAGGGATGCTGTGGGAAGCGTTCGATGCCGACGAGCAGGTGGTGCTGCTGATCGATGAGATCGATAAAGCGGATATCGAGTTTCCCAATGACCTGCTGGTCGAGCTGGATAAGATGGAGTTCAGCGTATACGAGACCGGCGAAACCGTGGTCGCCAAACACCGTCCGATTATTATCATCACCAGTAACAACGAGAAAGAGCTGCCGGACGCCTTCCTGCGCCGCTGCTTCTTTCACTACATCAACTTCCCCGATGCCGAAACCATGAAACAGATCGTCGATGTTCATTTCCCGAACATTCAGAAAGATCTGGTCAATGAAGCCCTGGAGATCTTCTTCCAGGTGCGTGACATTAACGGTCTGAAGAAGAAACCCTCGACATCGGAGCTGATCGACTGGCTGAAACTGCTGCTGGCGGACAATATCCCCGTCGACCTGCTGCAAAACCGTAACCCCAGCGAGGCGATCCCACCGCTGTACGGTGCCCTGCTGAAAAATGAGCAGGATGTGCATATGCTGCAACGCCTGGCATTTATGGCCCGCCGCGAAAGCCGCTAAACCGGAGTCACTGATGTTAGTCGATTTCTTTTACACCCTGCGCAAAGCACAGGTGCCGGTCTCGATCAAAGAGCTGCTGACCCTGCTGGAAGCCCTGGAAAATCATCTCGCCTTTGCCAGCTGGGATGATTTCTATCTGCTGGCCCGCACCTGTCTGGTAAAAGATGAGAAATATTTCGACCGCTTCGATCTGGCGTTCGGCTACTACTTTAAAGGGCTGGCCGAGCTGCCCGACCCGTTTGATAACTTTGTGCCCGAACAGTGGCTCGAAGCTGATTTTATCCGCAACCTCAGTGAACAGGACAAAGCCGAGATCGAGAAACTCGGTGGTCTGGACAAACTGATGGAGACCCTGGCCAAACGCTTTGAAGAGCAGAACGAGCGCCACGCCGGGGGCAGCAAATGGATCGGCACCGGCGGCACCTCACCGTTCGGTCACAGCGGCTACAACCCGGAAGGGGTGCGTATCGGCGGCGAAAGCAAACATAAGCGCGCTGTGAAGGTGTGGGAGAAACGTCAGTTCCGCGATCTTGATGACAGTGTCGAGCTGGGCACCCGCAATCTCAAAGTGGCACTGCGCAAGCTGCGTAAATTCGCCCGCACCGGCGCCGCCGACGAACTGGATCTGGATGACACCATCCGCTCCACCGCCAACAATGCCGGACTGCTGGATCTGAAGATGGTGCCGGAACGGCATAACGCCGCTAAAGTCCTGCTGTTCTTTGATGTCGGTGGTTCAATGGACCCGTACATCCGCCAGTGTGAACAGCTGTTTTCCGCCGCCCGCACCGAGTTTAAACATCTGGAATACTTCTACTTTCATAACTGCGTCTATGAACGGGTATGGAAAGATAATAAACGCCGCTGGAACGAGCATATCGACACCTTTGACCTGCTGCACACCTATGGCCGTGATTACCGGGTCATCTTCGTCGGCGATGCTGCCATGGCCCCCTACGAGGTCACCGAGCGCTATGGCAGTGTTGAACACCGTAACCCTGAGCCAGGCGCTGTCTGGATGCAACGGATTCTCGATACCTGGGAGAAAGCGATCTGGCTCAACCCCAGTCATCAGCGCTACTGGGACTACACCGCCAGCACCCAGATGATCAAAAATATTATGGATAACAAGATGTACCCCCTGACCCTTGAGGGGCTGGAGGATGGCATTCGCTATCTGTCTAAATAATTACCACTGCAAAAAGCTCACTGTGTCATGCTGACTAAAGCCTTTAGTTTCATAGAGGTACACGACTGAGCGCTCTGGATCTTTTGGCACAATAAATGAAAAAATCTTTTCCTGAACAACGTCATACCCACTATACAGCAGATATTTTTTACTCTCATAACGCTTCAGGCGGGTTAGGCCGAAAACACTTTTAAGCTGAAGTGCGGCGTTACATACCGATTGATCGGCAATATCAGAATCACCATCAAACCCACAGCGAAAGAATTCGCTAACCGGGGGGCGTTGGGGATATTCAGCGGGCACAAAGTCACTATACTTCAGGGTCTGTAAGGCAATCTGCTTATCTGATGACAAAATAAAAATAGCCATATCACCGGCATAAACATAGCGTTTTACCGGTTCAAACAAACCTATTTCCAAACCGGGTTCAATCAGCACCGATGAAAGCCAGCCCGTTCGGTTCGGCTTATCCGCTAAAGCTTCTGCATAACGTAAACAGGCGTCGTCCTGGCAGCGAAACTCCCGGCTCTGCTGTAAAAACTGGCTAACAAGCGGGTCCCCCTCCTGTTCTGAGTTACTCTGGCTGGCGCAGCCGGAGAGAAGTAAAATAGCCAGCGTCGTTAGAAATTTTAGCTTTATACTGTTCATAATCCATTACCCGCTAAAACAAAGTCCATTTTCATTTTATAGGCAGCACCAGCGGAACAGGATTTATAAGATGTAGCTTCTGAAAAATACCGCTTAGCGATATTGCGTATTTCTTTCTTAATATACGCAATAGGATTAACGCCAGAGTACGGTCTGGGAACCCACTGCATGGCATCAGAACAGGTTGAAATCTCATCCATAAGTTTCACAAACAATGACTGAACTCTCGCATTGATCGCCCAGCTTTCAGCCTGACGGCCATAAAGGCTAATTAAAACCCTCTTCACCTGATTCTTCTCATCAGCCGTCAGTTGACTCATCACACACCTCCTTGTGAGTGTTATTTCGAATATGGCAAGCGAAATACTATAACAACCGTAAAACTAAAGTAAACGGATGACCACTGATGTATTCGCATCCTAAAAGAGTCCTCCCCCGTTATAGACTGCCGGAGAGTAATAAATATTGCTGATTGGTAGGTGACTTACACTATTCACAAAAACAGAATAAGCGAACGAAATAACTACCTCGGCCTCTATTAGTTTTAAGAGCGTATGCACCACAGAGAACACAGAGGGCACTGAGGTAACAGCCAGAGCGGAACGAGTTCAGGGGAATTTATCATCCTCTGCTGCCCGGCTAGTCCTGATTAAGGACGTTGACAGCTTTAGCTTGAGACCGCCGCTGCGCGGCTAGCTAGTGGCTCGACGCGACTGCGTCGCTTGCTAGAAAAAGCGTTGGTTCAGCGGATTAAAGGGGCTCAGGTGCAAGAAAATAACTCGCTCCCACGCTCCCGCGTGGGAATGTATATCTTAACTATGCAATCCATTATCAGCGAGATATAAAGGTTTCTACCTTTAATGTAGGTATTTGACCCCTTTAGCTTTGGTTATGCAGCGGTGAGTTCAACTTTTTGCACTCTATCCAGCTGAATGCGCTTATTGGCATGCCATAAATCATAGGAATCCTGCATTGCAAGCCAGCTCTCAGGACTACGCCCCAGAGCTTTCGATAACCTCAGTGCCATTTCAGGGCTGACACCACTTTGCAGTTTTATGATGCGATTTAATGTGGACGGTGAAACATCTAGCTGCTGCGCCAGATAGCGACAGCTTAGCCCAAAGGGCTCCATGTAAGTGGCAGAGATGAACTCACCGGGATGTGGAGGGTTATACATAGCCATTAGTGATAGTCCTCATACTCAAGCAGATACACATGTCCATCGCGAAACTCAAACGTCAATCGCCAATCGCCAGTTGCCGCTAACTGAAATCGCCCAAATACCTTTACGGTCACCTTTCATTGGATGGAGTTTGTATCCAGGAATGTCGAGATCTGAGACTTCCAGCGCAGTATCCAAAGCCACCAGTTGCATACGCAGGCGATTGGCATGCTTCGCCTGAATACCGCGTATACTGCCGGTTTCGTAGTAAAGCCTCAGTCCCTTGTGCTTGAAAGTCTTAATCATGGCCTATAGTGTAGCGCGTTGCGCAACAGCGTCAAGATACAAATCGCTAAATCAGCAACCCACCAGAGAAAGCACAAATCGATTGTTCTGAGCCTATTGATTCCAATACCTGATTAAAGGATTAAAGGGCTTTGACCCCTTTAGCTCTGGGGCGTTCGAGTTCAGGCAGCAGTTGCGTGTGGCATCACCAGCAAAGGCCCATGGCGCAGTTCAAAATCGCCAGGAATAAATCAGGCATTATCCAATGCCTATTTAAAATCCCAGGGGTTGTATGAGTTACGTGATGGATGGATCAAGCTTCACTATGGCAAATGAAACGCCCTGTGCGGAGCCGCATGCAGGGTGTTGTGGGGGCTGAGGGTTAGACCCGATTAGACAATAGCCCCTTTTAGGCTTCTAATTTTAGCGCTGCATTTCTCAATGATTTCAGGCTCATTCATCGATAACACTTTAGACACGGCCAACAATGAGTTCATCAGACACTCTGCAAGCGCAATAAGCAGATCATCGAAGCTATCTATTTCAGGCTCATTTTTTAGCGCCAATATACGATTTTGCTCTTCATCCATATGAAGGGCCTCTTCAAGCGAACGAATCGAAGAATGTAATGTGCTGCTCATTAATGCATAGAGGGTATCGTACCAATCGCTTAGCTCTGCTTTTTGCGCACAGTCGAAGACACTAATTTTTTTCAGTTTCTCCTTCTTTATCTTGGCGTCCAGCTCTTTATAAAGCGACCTCGCTTCTTTAAGGTCATCATCCTCTTGTCCATTTCTCTCTTTATACCTTATTATTTTTTTTATATTTTTACACCGCTCAACCTCTTCAGATTCAATAAGCTTACAAACAAAATCCCTGTCTTTTGATATAGCTACAAGAGGATATAGCGGCTCTAATGCACAACGTATCAACATTTTAAGCTGTTGTTTCATCCCTCGATGTGCCACTAGTAAAGATGCTTGATATGTAGATAACACCCTAGAAAAAAGTATTACAGAGAGTAATTGCGCTGGATCAGAAGTATTCGCTTCAAAGTCATACTGAAACTTTTGCGAAAACCTATTCAGTTCGTCACATATTTCTAAATAAGCACCATATTCGGTGCTTAATGCATCAGATATAGAGGTCATATCCTCTGCAAGAAAACCCACTTCTTCGAAATTACTCAACGATACCTCCTTGTTATCTAACGCCCAAAGCAGCGGTGCGAAGCATCCGCTGCCTTTGCTTGTTATAAAGAACTATTATGAAGTGGTGTATTCGCTCCATGGAATCTGGCTTGGATGTAAATTTGCTAAAAAGTTTACCAGATCTTTTCTACCTTGATACTCAAAGCGGCCTGAAGCATCTTGAGCAGCAAGAACTAATGGCAAGCCAGGGAAGTATGGTTGAAAACTGGCGCGTACTTCATCTGCCCTTGCATTACTTGATAAAACTGACTTCTTCACAAGTACTATTGCAAAGGTAACACCTTGCTCCAAGATTACAGCTCCCTGAAATTTCATTTCATACTCCTTTGTTGTTTGCTTGATATTTATAACAGCTAAATATACGACAACAGGTTTGGGGAAATAGGACACCTTGTCGTATATCCCGCTTAGAATTTACATTAGAACACACTTCTAATTCTTTAAGCTCAAAGAAATAATCTGAAAATAACCGTTTGGAGAAATACGACAGCTTGTCGTATATCTGCAGAAGCACGACAAAATGCTCATTGTTAAGAATTATTTGCATTTACAATCCCTGATTGCCGCGGGTATTCAGTCCTGAATGCGTTAATAGTTACATAGAATTACCCGGCTGAAAAGCGTCATTAGCGCAACAGCTCAGAGGGATAAACTAAACCCTGTTTTCTGAAAACCCCGTTGATAGCTGAAAGACTTTTGTGGGCTATCGCTTTTCGCTTTTTCTAACAAGTCGCGAAGCGATGTTCTAGCGGCTAGCGAGCGGCGAAGCCGCGGTCTGGGCCATTCAGGGCCGTTCGCCCTGAATAACCTTTTGTTCAAACAACCATATCGATCTGCTGCAATGTGCCGACCTCGCCGTTTTCACTGAAATAAACACCACTGTTTCTGACGGTGCCGTTGTGCTGATTGCCCTCCCCTTTGATATCAAAGGGGGTCGCGCTGGCGCCCAGATAGATCGCGCCGATATCCCGGTCTTTCAGGCTCTCCAGCGAGTCAGTTTCGCGGGTTTTATTCCAGATCAGTAACTGATCAAAGATTGAGTCGGCTTCGTCGATATAGCCATTACCATCCTCATCGTAGTCGGCCAGTTCGGCAAAGCCATCTCCGGTGCGGGCACCAAACAGTTCCGATCCATCATTGATAATGCCATCACCGTTACGGTCCAGCGCCAGCATGCCGCTGCTGCCGGTCAGATAACTGATCAGCTCTTTATCGCCATCGGCATCCAGATCAAACTCAAACTTGTCATTGCTGAGATCCGCATAGTTACCTTCAAAATTGAGGATGAGCGGGTCTGTGAATACTAACTCCTGGGTCTCTTTATATTCCCGGGTAGCACTATAACTACGCTCCATCTCCAGACTGAGATTAAAGTCAATTGACTGGCCATCAGCGGTGTTTACGGTGCCGCAGCTGTTGAAGCGGGTGCACTCATACTCTTCAACCGTTTCGCTGACATTGAGCTGCAACCTCAACATCCGGGGCTTTAGCTCGACAGAAGGGCTATCCCCGGATAGCTCTGCAAGCCTGAACGCCGCGGAATCCAACGGCGATAAAGGCTGCGGCAAAAGCTGAGGCAGAGGCTGTGACGGAAAGTCAGGCTGAATCGCCTTTAACAGACTTTGCCAGAGCCGTGCCTGGGTAATATTCTCCTGGTTCTGATAATCATCACCCTCAACTGTCTGAAAGAAACCACGAAAGGGGTTTATCGGTGATGCTGATCCAAACGACAACCGGTTCGCTGAGTCCGCGTCAGTTACGGCTTCTGCAACATCCCCGGCTCCTACCATCTGCGACCGGGCTATCAGCGCCTCCAGTTGTGCAACAAACTGGCTGCCCTGCCCTCTGTTGTCGAGAGTGCTGGTCATCCCCCGGAACTCTGATCTCTCATGTTCTGCACTAAACGCTATCTGACTACTGTTTATAATCATGCTGTTTACTCCATTTTTCAGGCAATAAAACCCCGGGCCGCCTATTTTAAACAGGCAGTTATCCATTTATTCAGGGCGCAAAAATCCCGCTCAGGCGCTCAGCCAAGCTATCAATCACGGGCATCATTGAATGAGGAACAGAGTTGCCGCTATGGCTCTGGTTTTTTGGCCACGGCCACCCCTACCGGACAGATAATCCAGTAAACGGTTTATCCTCAGACAAACGCTGTTGGTTAAAAATTCACGATTGTTTTATCTCGCCGATAGTTTCCCCCACCTATAACTATCTGAAACCCAAGCTGTTATTGGCCGATAGCCCAGCCGCAGCAGACGCTCGCCGGCCGTCAGACTGTTCATTTCAGCCATAACAAAACAGCGTTTCAGTCGTTAGCTGTTAATTCAGTAACCTTAGCTACAGCAAGAAACGGGCCTGTTCAATACAGAGATACACAGGAAGAAAAACAAAATGGGATCATTCAGGAAAATAGGTTCGACAACATTCAGATAACGATGCCTGTGAAAAATTTTTTATGAAGAGCTATGTGTATGAAGGATATGAGGTTAAATAAACAAGCGCCCTGAACGGGCGCTTTTATCCAGTCAGCAATGCTTAACGATCAGCTATCATACTGATAAAAACCGCGTCCGCTCTTGCGCCCCAGGTAACCGGCATCGACCATCTGCACCAGCAGCGGACAGGGACGGTATTTGGAATCTTTGAAGTTATCGTAGAGCACTTCCATAATGCTCAGGCAGGTATCCAGACCGATCAGATCCGCCAGTGCCAGCGGCCCCATCGGGTGACTCATGCCCAGCTTCATCACGGTATCGATCTCTTCCGCTGACGCCAGGTTTTCATAGCGACAGAACACCGCTTCGTTGATCATCGGCATCAGAATACGATTGGAAACAAAGCCCGGGGCATCATTCACATCCACCGGGACTTTAGCCATATCCAGCGACAGCTGTTTAACCGCATCAAACACGGCATCATCGGTTTGCAGGGCACGGATAATCTCCACCAGCTGCATCATCGGTACCGGGTTCATAAAGTGCATACCGATCACTTTGCCCGGACGGGAGGTGACTGCCGCCAGCCGGGTGATGGAGATCGATGAGGTATTGGTGGCCAGAATTGCATCGGGTTTGCAGACTTCATCCAGTTTACGGAAGATATTTTTCTTAATCTCTTCATCTTCACTGGCCGCCTCAACCACAATATCGACTGCAGCCATCGCAGCCATATCGGTGGTTTGTTGAATACGCGCCAGCGCCCGGTCTGCTTCGCTCTGCGTCAGTTTCTCTTTGTTCACCATCCGCGCCAGACTGGCGCTGATAGCCCCAACACCCCGCGTCAGCGCGGCATCATTGAGATCATAAAGTACCACATCAAAACCGGAGACTGCCGCCACCTGAGCGATACCACCGCCCATCTGACCTGCGCCCACCACTCCAAAGCTTTTAATCGTCATTTCAGCTAATCCTCTTCAAATCAGACGACAGTGTTCCATTATTGACCGATAAATTCAACAAAAAATACGGGTATACCCTTATACACCTTTCTCATGCTTCAGACACAATAAAACCGGCCTGAGCCGGTTTTAGTCGGTATCGTTAAAGTGCAGATCGATTATTTGGCGTGATCGACCAGATCATCCACCACCGCCTGCTCTTCATGCAGATCATAAGCGGGTTTGGCCCCCGGCAGTAACAGGTTCAGCAGTATCGCAACCACGCCACACAGGCTGACGCCCTGCATTTTGAATTCACCGTTACCAATCATCATGCCACCGATGCCGAATACCAGGGTGGTGGCGACAATCACCAGATTACGCTGCTCTGCCAGATCGACTTTCGCTTTAATCAGGGTGTTCAGACCCACCGCAGCGATGGAGCCAAACAACAGAATCAGAATCCCCCCCATCACCGGTGCAGGAATGGTTTGCAGCAGGATGCCAAATTTAGCGACAAATGCCAGCAGAATAGCGAATACGGCAGCCCACACCATAATCATCGGATTAAAGGAGCGGGTCAGCATCACCGCACCGGTAACCTCAGAATAGGTTGTATTCGGCGGACCACCAAACAGCGCAGCAGCAGAGGTCGCCAGACCATCACCGAACAGGGTGCGGTGCAGGCCGGGCTTCTTAATATAGTCTTTACCAGTGACATGACCAATCGCCAGCACATCCCCCACATGTTCGACCGCAGGGGCGATAGCCACCGGCACCATAAACAGAATCGCCTGCCAGTTGAGTTCCGGAAAAACAAAGGAGGGAACCGCGATAAAAGCAGCATCCGCGACGATCTGATAGTTCACCATGCCGTAAAAGTTCGCCACAATATAACCAACAACCACCCCGGCCATAATCGGCAGCAGACGAAAGATCCCTTTGCCATAGGTTGCCACCAGCAACGTGGTCAGCAGTGCCGACATCGATACAACCATCGAATCGAGGTAAGGGAACAGCTCAACACTGCCATCCCCCGCTTTCCCCATCGCCATATTCACCGCAACCGGTGCTAGCCCCAGACCGATCACCATAATCACCGGCCCGACCACCACCGGAGGTAGCAACCGGTGCAGAAACCCCACACCGCGCAGTTTCACCCCCAGTGCCAGCAACATATACACCAGTCCGGCACAGAACAGCGCCCCCAGGGTCGCCGGCATCCCCCAGGTTTTAGTGCTATAAATAATCGGGGCGATAAAGGCGAAAGAAGATGCCAGAAACACCGGCACCTGCCGTCGGGTGACAAACTGGAACAACAGGGTGCCTAAACCCGCAGTAAACAGGGCGACGCTTGGGTCCATGCCGGTGAGCAGCGGCATCAGTACCAACGCACCAAAGGCAACAAACAGCATCTGAGAACCCGCCAGAACGGTGCGCCATACCGGTTCGGTGCCGTCCAGAACCTCGTTCATATCTGACATCATCTACCCCTTATTTAGTGCCAAAGATCTTATCGCCGGCATCACCCAGCCCCGGAATGATATAGCCATTCTCATTCAGATGGCTGTCCACCGCTGCAGCATACAACTCAACATCGGGATGGGCTTCATTGACCGCTTTGATCCCTTCAGGGGCAGCTACCAACACCAGCGCCTTAATATCATTACAGCCGGATTTTTTTAACATATCGATGGTGGCATTCATTGACCCCCCGGTGGCCAGCATCGGATCGATCACCAGCGCCAGACGCTCTTCCATATCACTGGTCAGCCGTTCAAAATAGGTCACTGGCTCCAGTGTCTCTTCATCACGATACAGCCCCACCACACTGATCTTGGCGCTGGGAATCAGATCAAGCACGCCGTCCAGCATGCCGATGCCGGCACGCAAAATCGGCACCACCGTCACCTTTTTGCCCTTGATCTGCTCACCGGTCATCTCACCGCACCAGCCCTCAAACTGATAGACTTCAGTTTTCAGATCCTTAGTTGCTTCATAGGTCAGCAGCGCGCCAACCTCTGCCGCCAGCTGGCGGAATGCACGGGTGCTGATATCCGCAGCCCGCATCAGGCTGATTTTGTGTTTTACTAAAGGGTGGTTGATCTCATGAATCTGCATCAGGGAGTCTCTCTTAAAGCGTAGAAAATTGCGTTGCTCGTTGCTCGTTGCTCGTTGCTCGTTGCTCGTTGCTCGTTGCTCGTTGCTCGTTGCTCGTTGCTCGTTGCTCGTTGCTCGTTGCTCGTTGCTCGTTGCTCGTTGCTCGTTGCTCGTTGCTCGTT
>NZ_JAFFZO010000009.1:37630-138410 GCF_016924145.1 Amphritea pacifica
CGTTGCTCGTTGCTCGTTGCTCGTTGCTCGTTGCTCGTTGCTCGTTGCTCGTTGCTCGTTGCTCGTTGCTCGTTGCTCGTTGCTCGTTGCTCGTTGCTCGTTGCTCGTTGCTCGTTGCTCGTTGCTCAGGATTATTGCCCTTCACCCGACCTATGCAACAACTTTCTTACAAAGTTCATCACTCAAATACAGACCTTCGCTTAAAAAGAAGGCTTTTATCGAGCCACGAACAAGTCACGCTCTTTGTGACGATCGAGCTACGAGCAACGGCTTTTAAAGCTCTCTGTGACCTCGAGCTACGAGCAACGGCTCTTCAGCTATGCAACTCATCATAGAGCGCCAGATATTCCAGTGTCAGCTTATGCTTTGGCGCAAAGTAGATCAGCGGCATACACTCATTATGCGACTCTTTCATCTTCACGGACGATGAAATCTTAGCGTCCAAAACCGGCAGATCATCCGCTTTCAGGGTCTCGACGATGGTTTTCGAAGCGTTGGCTCGGGGCTGATACTGATTCACCACGATCCCTTCGATAGTCAGCTTGTCATTATGGTCCTGCTGGGTTTCCTGCACGTTATACATCAGGCTGTAGAGCGCCTGGCGTGAAAACTCATCACAGTCAAAAGGGATCAGGCAGCTATCCGCGGTACAGAGTGCCGAGAGGGTGTAAAAGTTAAATGCCGGAGGGGTATCAATATAGATCGCATCATATTGATCCAGATTGAGCAACGCATCGCGCAACTTGTAGATCTTGTGCTTCGCTTCCAGTTTGGCGTGCAGATCACCCAGCTCAGGGCTGGAAGGCAACAGGTCGAGGTTTTCATACACGGTGGGGTGGATGAAATCGGTAATCTCTTTGGGACGCACCTGAAAGCTCAGGGTCTGTTCAAAGAAATCTTTAATATCACCCACGGTATCGTTCACAAGGTCTCCCAGCAGATAGTGGCTGGTATTACACTGTGGATCGAGATCAACCACCAGCGTCCGATTACCTCTGCTGGCGCTGATCGCCGCCAGGTTGGTACTGATACTGGACTTACCTACACCACCTTTCTGATTAAAGACAACTCGGATCATACAATTTCCTTTGAGGTATGCACTTACAGCAAGCTGTTAAGATAAAAATATCGGAATAGCATCAGCCCTGTTCTAACAGAGTACGCAGATCGATAATGGCAGCGTTAGCCCGGGATATATAGGAAGCCATCACCAGCGAGTGATTTGCCAGCAAACCAAACTCATTGCCGTTCATAATCATGGGACTCCAGACGGTTCCCTGAGTCGCTTCCAGCTCACGGATAATCTGCCGCAGACTGATCAGGGCATTTTTCTTCTCCAGAGCATCGGCGAAGTCAACTTCAACCGCCTGTAGCAGATGGATCAGCGCCCAGGCGGTTCCGCGGGCTTCATAAAAGACATCATCGATCTCCAGCCAGCCGGTTTTTACTTCCAGCTCGGCGGCGTTATCGGTGGACTGTCGCGCAGTCGATTCACCAGCCAGATCAGTATTCACCCGTTTCTGGCCGACACTGGCACTGAGGCGCTGAGACAGGCTACCCAACCGGGTCGACACATCTGCCAGCCAGCCTCGCAGATTATCGGCCCGGGCATAAAACTGAGCGTTCTGCTGGGTCGGATCGGACAAACGGGCTTCATAGGCGCGCAGGTACTTCAGCGCCTTCTTATACTCGCCTTCACTGGAGGGCAGCAACCAGCTGTTATTATCAAAGTGCAGCAGCGGCTCCGCCTCTTTCAGATCGACGTCTTCGGTCGACTGCGATTGTGAACGACTGAAGTCTTTGCGCATCGCCCGGGACATATCCCGCGCCTGCACCAGCACACCGAACTCCCAGTTAGGAATATTGTCCAGCCAGACGCCAGGAGGGGTGCGATCATTGGAGAGATAACCTCCGGGCTTTTGCAGCAGGGTTTCAGTAATTCTGATCAGCGTTGATACCGTTGCCGATCCGACAATCTCTTGCTCAGCCCCCTGAGCGGTCTGCACCATCACCGGTTTAACCTCAAAAGGATCGGGTTCCTGACTCCACCAGATTCCCAGCCCCAGGCTGACCAACAGATAGAGCCCCAGTAAAACTAAAACAGGCCGCAGAAGCTTCACCCGTCCTGTTGCTGCTGTCAGTTTGTCCCAGAATGTGAACCACAACCGCTGTAACATTTCCATGGTATATCCTTTAACGAAAAAGCGCTTATTGCACCGCAATATGTCCGATTTGTAACGGCGGGTCAATGCTGACCGCTGTGTAAATAGTTGATCATTATAGTATCACTGATAAGACTCTATTTATTCAGCACGGAGAATAAAGCCAGAAGACACTGAAAAGATCGCCCGAATCGCCGCAGCAACACCTCAGAACAACAGAGAGTTAAAGCCAACTATGATCAGAAAGCATACAGAACGTCGGGAAAACTGATGATAAAACACAATAAGTAGCAAAGCTGTTTACACTGTTTCGCTTTTCCGGCAAACTACCCTACTTTTATACCCATCGGACGCGATCCTGCGTCATACAGGCAAAATTTTCATGGCTAAGTTACTGCTTCTTAACGGTCCAAACCTGAATCTGCTCGGCACGCGCGAGCCGGACGTCTACGGTGCCGATACCCTGCAGGACATTAACCAGCGCCTAACTACCCTGGCTCTGCAGGCGGGTCACCAGCTTGAGTGCCTGCAAAGCAATGCCGAACATGTGCTCGTTGAACGAATTCATCAGGCCCGTGTCGAACAGGTGGATTTTATACTGATCAATCCAGCCGCCTTTACTCACACCAGCGTCGCACTGCGTGATGCGCTTCTGGGCGTAGCGATCCCTTTTATAGAGATCCACATCTCCAATGTGCACGCCCGTGAAACGTTTCGCCACCACTCCTATCTGTCGGATGTGGCTGTGGGGGTTATCTGCGGCCTGGGCGTCCAGGGTTATGAATTTGCATTACAGTCCGCTATTAGCCGGATTGAAAAACCTTAACATCTGAATTTATAGAGAATTTCATTCGTATGGATATTCGCAAAGTAAAAAAACTGATTGAGCTGCTGGAAGAATCAAACATCAACGAGATTGAGATTCATGAAGGTGAAGAGTCCGTTCGCATCAGCCGCGGCTCAACTGTTGTTGCAGCACCGGCACCTGTTGCGGCTGCTCCAGCGCCGGTTGCGGCGCCCGTCGCGGCCCCTGCGCCTGCCGCTGCAACCGCTGAAGCGGCACCAGCGCACAACGGTCACGCGGTGTTGTCACCGATGGTCGGTACGTTCTACCGCGCCCCATCACCAAGCTCAGCCTCATTCGTAGAAGTAGGCCAGAGCGTTAAAGAGGGCGACCCGATCTGCATCGTTGAGGCGATGAAGATGATGAATCAGATCGAAGCAGACAAATCCGGGGTGGTCGAAGCGATATTGGTAGAAGACGGCCAGCCAGTTGAGTTTGATCAGCCACTGGTAATCATCGTTTAAGCTATCAACCAGACAGGTTTACAACATGCTAGAAAAAGTTGTTATTGCCAACCGGGGCGAAATCGCACTGCGAATTCTCCGGGCGTGTAAGGAACTGGGCATCAAAACGGTTGCGATTCACTCCACTGCGGACCGCGATCTGATGCATGTTCGCCTTGCTGACGAAGCCGTATGTATCGGACCACCTCCCTCTGCGCAAAGCTATCTGAACATCCCTGCTATCATCGCCGCTGCAGAAGTCACCGACGCTATGGGTATCCACCCCGGCTACGGTTTCCTGGCTGAGAATGCTGATTTTGCAGAACGGGTCGAAAAGAGTGGCTTTGCTTTTATCGGTCCGAAAGCGGAAACCATCCGTATCATGGGTGATAAAGTAGCTGCCATCGAAGCGATGCAGAAAGCGGGCGTGCCAACCGTTCCCGGGTCTGATGGCGAACTGCCAGAAGATAGCGACACCATTTTAGAGATCGCCCGCAGAATCGGTTATCCGGTAATTATCAAAGCAGCCGCCGGCGGCGGTGGTCGCGGTATGCGCGTTGTCCACAGCGAAGCCAGCCTGCTGAATGCGGTGTATGTCACCAAATCAGAAGCCAAAGCAGCGTTTGGTGATGAAACCGTCTACATGGAGAAGTTTCTCGAAAACCCACGCCATGTTGAGGTTCAGGTTTTGTCTGATGGCCAGGGCAATGCGATCCATCTGTACGACCGTGACTGTTCAATGCAGCGTCGCCACCAGAAGGTTGTTGAGGAGGCGCCCGCGCCACACATCGACCCTGATGCACGGGCTAAGGTACTGAAAAGCTGCGTGGATGCCTGTATTGCGATCAACTATCGCGGTGCCGGAACCTTCGAGTTCCTCTACGAAGATGGCCATTTCTACTTTATCGAGATGAACACCCGGGTTCAGGTTGAACACCCGGTATCGGAGATGGTTACCGGTATCGATATTGTGAAAGAGCAGCTGCGTATCGCTTCAGGTATGCCACTGTCCTTTAAACAGGAAGACGTAAAACTGCTGGGCCACTCCATTGAGTGCCGGATCAACGCTGAAGATCCGAAAACCTTTATGCCATGTCCCGGTACCGTTAACCACTTCCATGCACCGGGCGGCATCGGTGTACGGGTTGATTCTCACCTGTACAACGGTTACTCGGTTCCTCCACACTATGACTCGCTGATCGCTAAGCTGATCACCTATGGAGAGGATCGGGCCACCGCGCTGCGCAGAATGGAGATCGCTCTGGATGAGATGGTGATCGAGGGGATCCGCTGCAACATCCCGCTGCATCAGACGATCGTCCGCGATTCCAACTTTGCCAAAGGTGGCGTTAACATCCACTATCTGGAAAAGAAGCTGGGTCTGGACTGATCAGTCAGCTGCCTCAGAAAAAAGCCTCCCTTGGGAGGCTTTTTTTCGCTTGCTCCTCTTGCTATAAAGACTATATACACCAAAGGTTATAAGGAAAACGTCATGCCCTGGTTACAGATCAAACTGGATGTCCTGCCTGATAATGCTGAGCAGTATGAAGATCTGCTACTCGCTGCGGGCTGCGCCGCGGTAACCCTGCAGGACCGGGAAGATACGCCAATCTTTGAACCCGATCTGGGAACCACTCCGCTGTGGAGTAATACTATACTGACCGGGCTGTTTTCTGCCGACCATGATCTGGATGCCACTCAGGCATTTCTGCATGAATCCCATGCACAACTCTTCCCCAATACCCCTTTTCCTAAGATGAAAACTGAGATTCTGGAAGATAAGGACTGGGAACGTGAGTGGATGGATAACTACCATCCGATGAAGTTCGGCACCCGCTTATGGGTCTGTCCCAGCTGGAAAGCGGTGCCCGACCCGGATGCGGTGAACCTGATGCTGGACCCCGGCCTGGCCTTTGGTACCGGCACCCACCCGACCACGGCCCTGTGCCTGGAATTTTTAGACTCCCTCGATCTGCACGGCAAACAGGTCATCGATTATGGCTGCGGCTCAGGCATTCTGGGGATAGCAGCACTGCTGTTAGGCGCCACCCATGTGACTGCGGTCGATATCGATCCGCAAGCACTGGATGCCAGCCTTGATAATCTGCAACGCAATCAGCTGTCCAAAGAGCGGCTGCAGGTTTATCTCCCGGAGAGAGCACCGAAGGAACAGGCCGACCTGGTGGTTGCCAATATCCTTGCCGGCCCCCTGGTACAGCTGTCCCCGACACTGTCAGCGTTATGCAAAACCGGCGGCCGGTTGATTCTGTCCGGTTTACTGGCAGATCAGGAAGCTGAACTGCGGCAAGCTTATAGCCCCCAGTTTGAGCTGGATACAGTGACCGAACAAGAGGGCTGGATTCGCATCACCGGCATAAAACGATAACCGGTTATTGATATGGGCCGCAACATCATCACCGAATGCCCTGCCTGTCACACACGCTTTCAGGTCACTCAGGGGCAGCTGAATATTGCCAGCGGGAAGGTACGTTGCGGTGCATGTCTTGAAGTGTTCAATGCTGAAGTCTATCGCTGTGATGACCTTGATGATCCGCTGGAGTCGATAATTCAGCCGCCGGAGGCGCCAGCGACATCAGATCAGAGCCATAAAGATCCGTTGTTTGATTCGATCGAGATCCCCCCATTCAGTCCTCCAGCCAGCCCCCACGAAGACATCAATAAACGTTACGCCCCGGACCACCTGCCGGAAAGTGTTATTGAGCCGCCAGCGGATGCCCCCCGGGTTCAACAACTACCGGAACAGCTGCCCGGTTGGGCCACCCGACAACAGAGTGAGCGGCTTCAGAGTGAAGCCGATACAGGGCTGCCGCTCACTGAAGAGGATCTTCTCTATCAGGCTGACCCTCTGTTCGCAGAACCCCAAACAACTGAGGAAATCAGCGAGACTGACACAGCACCGTCGCCTGAAGCGCCTCAGGGACACCCCTCATTACCGGCTACAGAGCCAGCGGATCTGGACCAACCGGTGAGCGAACTGCTGCAGCCTGTCGGACAACCTCAAAACCCGCAGCAGTTCGATCTGATTGAGACTGACAGGTTGCAGCCCTCAGCAACTAGCTCGGGGAATAATGAAACCCCAGCGACGGCCCCCGCACCTGACATAGCACCTGACATAGCAGCTGAAACGGAGCCGGAGTCCGGCCATGCCCTCGCCTCCGACAGCGAAGACAGCTCCAGGATCGATAGTCCTCAAAGCGACAATAACGCTGTCCCCGAGCCTACCGCAGCGAAGCAAGAGCCCCCCCCGGCTGAGGGACCACAACAGCCAGCGGTTACCAGCTTTCGCGCCGAACCGGTGATGATCAGAACCACAACAGCAAAACCCAGCTCGCGCCCACTGGGCTGGGCCATACTGTCACTGCTAGCTATCATGCTGCTGGCAGGCCAGTATCTCTGGTTTAATCGCCAGCAACTGAACAGCGATCCCCGTTTACGCCCAGCCTACGCCCTGGCATGCCAATATATCCCCTGCCAGTTGAACGCCCCCATCAGGCTTGATCAGATCAGCACCAGGAAACTGATCATCGTGGAACATCCCGACTATCAGGGTGTGTTAAGCGTGAATCTGCTGCTGGAAAACCGAGCCGGGTTCGCCCAGCCCTACCCAGCCATTCTGTTAGCGTTCTCCGACAGACTAGGCAAGCTGATCAGTGAACGACTGTTTCAGCCGAGCGATTATCTGCAGCCGGATAACCCGGATCAGATGCCCGCTCAACAGACCGTCGAGATACATTTCGATATTCTTGACCCCGGCCGCCGGGCGCTCAGCTATGAAGCCTCTCTAAAGGCGCCCACGCCACCAGAAAAGCAGGAATAACAGGCCTCAGGGCTCCGGCACACTCCCCCTGCATAAACTTTGCAGCCTATGAAGCGCAAAGATTCTGATCATTTTGTAACAGATTTTGCAACAACAATATGATCAAAAAAGCATCAAAAAGTCCTTGGCCCTCATCGTCTGAAAGAGTATTATTGTCCGCCTTCCAAGCAGCAGTACAGCGGCTGTCATTTTGATAGCCACGGACAGCTATTACTCTAAATTCGGGGTTGGCCATGTTTCAAATCGGACAGCACACCATTGACAGCCAGGTTATTCTGGCACCGATGGCCGGTGTAACCGACCTGCCATTTCGCCGGTTGTGCAAACGACTGGGAGCAGGGATGGTGGTGTCTGAGATGGTCACCGCAGATACCCGACTGTGGCACACCCGAAAATCCAGCCATCGATTAAAGAAAGACCAGAATGACAGTCTCAATGTTGTCCAGATCGCCGGTGGTGATCCTGAGATGATGGCCGAGGCTGCACGGGTCAATGCCATGAATGGCGCCCATATTATTGATATTAATATGGGTTGTCCGGCAAAAAAGGTCTGTAATAAGGCGGCCGGGTCTGCCCTGCTGAAAGATGAGCAACTGGTAAGGGATATTCTTCAGGCGACCGTGGCAGCCGTTGAGCTTCCGGTGACCCTGAAGATCCGTACCGGATGGGATAGCCAAAACCGCAATGGCGAAACCATTGCGCGCATTGCAGAAGATGCGGGTATTCAAGCCCTTGCTGTCCACGGCCGTACCCGGGCCTGTGGCTACAAAGGTGATGCCGAGTACGAGACCATCGCCCGGATTCGCCAGGCGATCGATATCCCCCTGTTTGCCAACGGCGATATCAACTCTGCCGAAAAGGCCCGTCAGGTGCTCGATTACACCGGTGCTGATGCCGTTATGCTGGGACGGCCTGCTCAGGGAAATCCATGGATTTTTCGTGAGATAAGTCATTACCTTACGACCGGCAAAGTGCTACCCTGCCCGACCGCTGAAGAGGTTCGGGACACCCTTTTGGAACATCTGCAAGCACTGTATCTTTTTTATGGAAGCTATGCCGGGATACGGATTGCCCGCAAACATGTCGGCTGGTACCTGAAAAACAGACAGGGTTCAGAACGATTCAAAAACTCAGACATGTTCAGAAATGAGTTTAATCAAATAGAAGAAACCGAACTTCAGCTTAGTGCAATCCGGACATTTTTCACCGCGCCGGACAGGGCAGAGGCTGCTGCCTGAATATCGGTTCATTTTTAGGTTAATGCAAGTGGATAACAAAACAGTGAATACACAAGTAACACAATTAGAAAACATCGATGTGCAGGAACGCACTCTGCGTGACAGTGTGCAACTCTCTATGAATAACTACTTTCGTCAGCTTGACGGACAGCCGGTAACCGACGTCTACCAGATGGTTCTGGCAGAGATTGAAGCTCCACTGTTTGAGGCTGTTATGGCTTACACCCGGGACAATCAGACCAAAGCCTCAGAGCTTCTGGGTCTCAACCGGGGCACCCTGCGCAAAAAGCTGAAACAATACGGCTTGCTATAACCGATTATTTTTTAACTTAAATTCAGAAGACTAAACCATGGCAGAGCAGAAAATCACTCCGGTCCGTCGCGCGCTGATCAGCGTGTCTGATAAAACCGGAATCGTTGAATTCGCCCAGGCACTGAGCCAGCGCGGTGTTGAGATCCTTTCCACCGGTGGCACATACAAGCTGCTGAAAGAAAACGATATTCCGGCTATTGAAGTATCTGACTACACCGGTTTTCCGGAAATGATGGATGGTCGTGTTAAGACCCTGCACCCGAAAGTACATGGGGGTATTCTCGGCCGTCGTGGTATTGACGATGCCATCATGAACGAGCACGGTATCACCCCGATCGATATGGTAGTGGTTAACCTCTATCCGTTCGAACAGACCATCGCCCGTCCGGACTGCGACCTGCCTATGGCCATTGAGAACATCGACATCGGTGGCCCGACCATGGTTCGCTCAGCGGCGAAAAACCATAAAGATGTCGCCATCGTTGTGGCTGCTGACAACTATGACCGGATCATCGCTGAACTGGATGAGAGCCTTGGGCTGACTCAGGCTACCCGCTTTGATCTGGCGGTTCAGGCGTTCGAACACACCGCCGCGTATGACGGTATGATCGCTAACTACCTTGGCGCCATCACCGATGGCGGTGAGGATGAGCCAGCAGACTTCCCCCGCACCTTTAACACTCAGTTTGTTAAGGCGCAGGAGATGCGTTACGGCGAGAACCCACACCAGAAGGCTGCCTTCTACATTGAGGCCAACCCTTCAGAAGCCAGTGTTTCGACCGCCCGTCAGCTGCAGGGCAAAGCCCTGTCATTCAATAATGTCGCTGATACGGATGCCGCTCTGGAGTGTGTCAAACCATTCCATGAGCCCGCCTGTGTTATTGTTAAGCACGCTAACCCATGTGGTGTGGCAATTGGCCAGAACATCCTGGAAGCCTACAACAAAGCGTTCCAGACCGACCCGACATCCGCCTTTGGCGGTATCATCGCCTTCAACCGTGAGCTGGATGCCGACACCGCACAGGCGATTGTTGAGCGACAGTTTGTCGAAGTCATTATCGCCCCCACGGTCACTCAGGAAGCCTCTGATATTGTAGCTGCCAAGCCCAATGTTCGTTTGCTGGCATGCGGCGAATGGTCTGCTGAACGCTCAAAGCGTTTCGACTACAAGCGTGTCAACGGCGGTTTGCTGGTTCAGGACCAGGATCTGGGCATGGTGGATGTCAGCGAACTGAAAGTGGTAACCGAACTGCAGCCTACTGAGCAGGAGATCCGCGATCTGTTGTTCTGCTGGGAAGTGGCTAAGTTTGTTAAGTCCAACGCCATTGTCTATGCCAAAGATGGTCAGACCATCGGTATTGGCGCCGGTCAGATGAGCCGTGTATACAGCGCCCGTATCGCCGGCATCAAAGCCGCCGACGAAGGACTGGAAGTGAAAGGCTCAGTGATGGCATCAGATGCTTTCTTCCCCTTCCGTGATGGTATTGATGCCGCCGCTGCTGCAGGTATCAAAGCGATCATTCAGCCGGGTGGCTCAATGCGCGATCAGGAAGTGATCGATGCCGCCAATGAACACGGCATGGCGATGGTCTTCACCGGCATGCGCCACTTCCGCCACTAAGAGTATCAACAGTACAAGAGCCAGTTTGACTGGCTCTTCTGTTATTGCAAGATTCAGAATTAAGGTAAAGATATGAACGTATTAGTGATTGGCTCTGGTGGCCGCGAACACGCACTGGCGTGGCAGGCAGCCAAAGACAGCAGGGTAAACAAAGTCTTTGTTGCACCGGGTAACGCCGGTACCGCTATCGAGCCTAAGCTGGAAAACGTTGCCATCGATGTGATGGATCAGGATGCTCTGGTTGCATTCGCCAAAGCAAACAACATCACCCTGACGATTGTCGGTCCTGAAGCGCCATTGGTTGAAGGGATTGTTGACCGCTTCACCCGTGAAGGTCTGCGCTGCTTTGGCCCATCAAAAGGCGCCGCTCAACTGGAAGGTTCCAAAGCGTTCACTAAAGATTTTCTTGAGCGTCAGCAGATCCCTACCGCTGAGTACCAGAACTTTACCGAGATTGAACCAGCACTGGCTTATCTGCGTGAAAAAGGTGCCCCTATCGTTGTCAAAGCAGACGGCCTGGCGGCGGGCAAAGGGGTTATCGTGGCAATGACCCTGCAGGAAGCTGAAGATGCGGTGCAGGATATGCTGGCGGGTAATGCCTTTGGTGAAGCAGGCCACAGAGTTGTCATCGAGGAGTTTCTCGACGGCGAGGAAGCCAGTTTTATCGTCATGGTTGACGGCACCAACGTACTGCCAATGGCGACCAGCCAGGACCATAAACGGGCGGGCAACGGCGATACCGGACTGAACACTGGCGGTATGGGCGCATACTCTCCCGCTCCGGTTGTCACACCGGAGATCGATCAGCGCATTATGGATGAAGTGATTCTGCCCACCGTTAAGGGGATGGCAGAGGAAGGCAATACCTATGTCGGTTTCCTCTACGCCGGCCTGATGATTATGTCTGACGGCACGCCGAAAGTGATCGAATACAATTGTCGTTTCGGTGATCCGGAAACCCAGCCGATCATGTTGCGACTGAAATCCAGCATTGTTGAACTGTGCGATGCCGCGCTGGATGGCAAACTGGATCAGACCACTGCTGAGTGGGATCCTCGCTGTGCAGTTGGCGTTGTTCTGGCGGCAGGTGGCTACCCCGGTGATTACGCCAAAGGCGACGTAATCACCCTGCCACAGCAGGTTGCCGAAGGCACTAAGGTGTTCCACGCTGGTACTGCAACAAAGGATAACCAGATAGTCACCAGCGGTGGCCGGGTGCTCTGTGCTACCGCCCTGGGCAACAGTGTCACTGAAGCTCAGCAGCGAGCCTACGAACTGGTAAAACAGATCGACTGGAACGGTGTCTACTTCCGTGATGATATTGCTTTCCGGGCAATCGCACGGGAACAGCAGTAAATACTCAGATCAGGATAAAAGCAGTCGCCCACCGTGACTGCTTTTTTCTGAGAGGTGTGACCTGCACAGGCTTTTTGATAACCTTTTTCCAGTTATAATCATCAGCCACGCGCCATAATAGTGCCTGATTAATCCAAACGGAAACGCCCGATGACAAAGAACGGTATCACTCCAATACGTTCAGTTAAAAACCACAAACTGACCCTGATTCTGGCCATAGGGCTGATCAGCGGTTCGGTTACAGCGGCGGCTGCCGCCGGACAGTCAGACAGTTATTGTCAGAGCGCTGGAGAACAGAACGGCTACGACTGTGCCAAAGCCCAGAGCTTTCAGGCCAAACAGTCCGATATTGATGCCAAACTGAAAGAATTGAATCGCTGGATGACGGATGAACAACAGGCCCAGGGCAAGACACTGGTGACCCCTGATCAGCCGGAATCAGACAAGCTTCGTGAAAAAATACGCTTCAATGCCGAGCTGTTGGCTGGTGAACTGAAACAGGCGAAAAAGCTTCAGAGCAAAGGTGATCTGGAAGGTGCTTTTGACCGGGTAAATGACTATCTGGTGACAAACCCCAAAGATCCAAACGGCTGGCTGCTCTATGGTATCTCACTGATCAATCAGAATAAGCTGAATGAGGCGGCGGATATTTTCAGTAAACTGATCCGTCTCTATCCTGACTCGCCTGAGCCCTATAACAACCTGGCGGTAGTCTATGCCCGCAAAGGTGACAATGAAAAAGCGGTCGATGTGCTGCTGCAGGCATTTGAAACCCATCCAAGTTATGCCCAGGTGCAGAGCAACCTGAAAGCGGTATACGCAGCTCTCGCTACCCAGGCCTACAACCGGGCGCTGGATCTGGACACCAGCCACAAAGCGCCACGAGCCGACCTGGGGGTTCTGGATCAGGTTTACCTGCCAGCCTCGGAGACACTGCTGGCGTCAGCACAGCCAACCGTTGCAGCAGCACCAGTGGCAACAGCTAAACCGGCTGCACCTGTATCACAGCCAACCGCTCAGGTAGTCGCAAGTGCACAGCCCGAAGCCGGGCTGGTTATTGAGGAGCGGGATAAATCGGAAGGGATCGTTCCGGCCCAGCAAACCGCAGAGCCCGCCACCACTGGGGAAAAGAACGGGCAAACTGGCCAGGAAAAACAAACCGCAACCGGGCTGGCTGGCACAACGGATACTGCTGAACAGCAGAGTGTCGCAGATAACACCACCATCCCGGTAAAACTCAGTACACCGCTGAAGACTGAAATTCAACAGATGATCAGCAACTGGGCGGCCTCATGGGCGGCACAGGATGTCCAGGCGTATCTGGATTTTTACACCGCTGAGTATACTCCTGAGACAGGTATCAGCCACAAACAGTGGGCATGGGGACGCAAACAGCGCCTCAGCGCCCCCTCATTCATTAAAGTCGATATCTCCGATATCTCAGTAGCAGAAGCCGGTAACGGCACGATACGCTCAGTATTCCGCCAGAAATACCAGTCCGATACCTATCAGGATGAGGTTTATAAAACCCTGACCCTGACCCAGGAAAACGGTCGCTGGAAGATCGCCACTGAATCGACCCTGTAGCGCTGCTACTAAAATTGCTCTGATAAGGAGTTCTGAATAAGAGTTCTGATAAAAAAACCGCCGAATGGCGGTTTTTTTATATTAATTCATAACGTCTGTCAGCCTATGGCTTACCCTTTTGCGGTTCGCCCTCGTAAGCGATATGCCAGCGCCCCGCTTCATTGATCCAGTATTGACGCTTTACACTACGGCTACTGTAGTTATCGCTTTCGTAGTTCTGGGTGAAAGTGGCAATAAACATATCCGGATTATCAGGATGCTGATAGATACTCAGGTTTTCAATGTCCACATTAATATATGATTTACTGCTATTCACCCGCCGCTTGTGTTCAGCAAACCCCTTAAAACCAACCTCGCCATTATTAAACTGTTCAGAGTAGTGGCTTAGATAGGTCTCGGTATTACGGCTTTCCCAGTCTTTCCGCCAGCCATCAACCACCTGGGCAAAAGCCTTCTGCTTCTGCTTCCAGCTGGTCTGATCAAGCCACTCAAAACTGGTGCCGATCAACACCGGGGTTTCAGCCAGATCAACAATACTGTCGAGCTCGGTAAAGTGATTATTACTCAGAGACAGGCAACCTTCACTGGCCTGCGGTGGACGACTAAACGTGTCCTTGGGGGAACCATGCACCCAGATACCACTGCCCGTATGACCAAGACGCTGATCCCAGGCGTTCGGATAGTTGATCGGTAAGGCACCGGAACCATAGCGGGGTGGCAGCTGTTCATCGGTCAGGCGTCCGGTTGTAAAATAGACGCCTAAGGGCGTTTTCAGATCACCCCGGGCACGTTTATCAACCCCGCCACGACCATAGGAAACATAGTAATCCCTGATCAGCTGTGGCACACCATCATGATTTTCAAATAGGTATAACCGGGACAACCCGGTGTCCACTACAATGACATGTTTCTGGTCGGGAGACATCTGTAACAGACTGCCGGGAATAGTGCCCGGCTGCGGCTTATAACGGTCCACGCTCATCCGTGCCCGGGCTTCGGATATCAGCCCTTGTAACGCCTTCGGGTCGGTCTGGCCATTATTGCCGATGGCACTGATAGTGCCTACCTGGGCAGCCATCAGATCGGCATAGATCAACTGCGCCAGTTTGAAATCGGGTTGCTCTTTTATCAGCGCCCGCAGCTTAGTCATGGCACCATTCATCTGATTCTGCTGCAGATCTCCCAGACTGGCCAGCAGCAGGGATTCCTGATCCAGATTTAAATCACTATCCTGTGCCTGAAGATTAAACGGCAGCAATACACACAAAGAGATCAATAACGCTCTCTTACACGGCTTTACTACAGTCAGATCGGGGAGGCTTTTCATAACTCTGGCAACTAACCTTAAACTACGACAGATTCAGAACGTTAGCCGAATTATACCTATAAAGCTGGGTTTTGCAGCTGTATTCTTACAGCGCGGGCCTATTTCGGGCGGTTTACCGCTGATACATGTCAGGCTTTCTGCTTTTTGTTGAATATAGCCCTGTTTTTTACCATTATTCCTCGACGTTAGTCACAATTCATCACACGTATTGACCTGAGTAGCAACATTTCGGGCTAATTCAAGAGCAAAAAAAATTTAAAAATATTTTTACCGCCTTCATTTTTATATCCTGCATCGGCCAATCGTCGCTGATCCCTTGCTGTTATTGCAGTTAATGCACTGCAGCAAAAACTTCAGCCATCTCCGCCGTTGCCTGAAAATAGTTTTGCCGCAACCTTGCAAGCTGAACTTTCCGCTAAGCTGTGCTATCCAAAAGACAGAGCTGAATAAGGCTTAATCGAATTGCGGTGCGATCCAAAAGGTCGGCAGCAATCCAGAGAGGAAGTGCAACAACAAGCCTTCCCATACAGACTTTCAGGTAGTTCCAGGTTTGAAACGCGTACGGAGGATCCCGTCATGTTTAGACAGATGGAAAGCGCCGGTTTACAGGATCTCCACTTCTGGCAGGATCCGGATACCGGTTTGCAGGCGATTATCGCCATCCATGATACTTTCCGCGGCCCGGCCATTGGCGGTTGCCGCTTCATCAGCTATCCGGACAGTGCAGCCGCGGTCACCGATGCCATCAGGCTGGCCAAGGGGATGAGCTATAAAGCAGCGCTGGCAGGACTGCCCCATGGCGGCGGAAAATCAGTCATTGTTAAACCCTCTGGTCTCTATAACCGCAGCCAGTTAATGCAGAGCTTTGGTCGCTTTGTCGATAGCTTAGGCGGCCGCTATATCACGGCAATGGATAGCGGCACCCAGATCAGTGATATGGATAACATCGCCCTCAATACCCGCTTTGTTACCTGTACCCGGGATATGGGGGACCCTTCCCCTTCTACCGCGCAAGGGGTTTTGGCCGGCATCCGGGCCAGTGTCAAGTTTCGTTTTGGCACCCATGACCTGCACAATGTTCATATCGCTATCCAGGGGCTTGGCCATGTCGGTTATGCCCTGGCAAAACTACTGCACCACGCCGGAGCCCGGTTAACCGTTACCGATATCGATGCACAAAAAGTTGCCAGAGCTACGGCTGAGTTTAATGCCACTGCGGTCGAAACCGATGCGATCTACGATGCTGCCGCCGATATTTTCTGCCCCTGTGGCCTGGGGGCTATTATCAACGCCGATACGGTCAACCGTCTTAATTGTGCCATTGTCGCCGGTTCCGCGAATAATCAGCTGGCTGATGATAGTCAGGGAGACAGCCTTGCCCGGCGGGGCATTCTTTATGCTCCGGACTACCTGATCAATGCCGGCGGACTGATCTTCGTTGCTCTGCAACACGCCCGTCACCATGAACAGGCGATCCGGCTGAAAGTTGAGTCCATCTATGATGCCCTGCTGGAGCTTTATAAGCACGCTGAAGCAGACCACCGCCCCACCAACTATATTGCCGACCTCCGAGCCGAAGCAATTATCCGTCAGGCCAGCATGGCAACTCATCAGGCTGCATAAGGAGACTCCTATGGAAACCGTATTTCAGGCTCAGATCAGCTATAACCAGTTTCTTTCTGCAGCAGGCACACCACTGCAAGCGCTGCCAGAATGGGCAGGTAAGCCCGATATTCTGGTGCGTTACTACCGGAATATGGTGCAGTTGCGTCAGTTGGACAACAAAATCATCGCGCTGCAACGCACAGGTCAGATGGGCACCTATGCATCGCTACTGGGTGCAGAAGCGATTGAAGTGGTGCTCGGCGAGCTGATGCTGAGCGATGATGTGCTGGTGCCCTATTATCGCAACCACGGTTTGCAGATGCTCAGAGGCTTACCACTGGCAGATATGCTCAGTTATTGGGGCGGCGATGAGCGGGGCAGTGCCTCTGCAACGATGGCGCAAGATTTTCCCAATGCCGTGCCAATCGCCACTCAGGCATTACATGCTGCTGGCGTCGCAACGGCAATCAAGATCCGGGGAGAAAAACGAGCAGTGGTCACGGTGTGTGGTGATGGTGCCACCTCTAAAGGTGACTTTCTGGAAGCACTGAACGTGGCCGGAGCCTGGCAGTTGCCGGTGGTATTTGTGGTGAACAACAACCAGTGGGCCATCTCTGTCCCCCGTTCGCTTCAGTCCGCAGCCGCCACGCTGGCGCAGAAAGCGATCGGTGCCGGTATCCGCGGTGAGCAGGTAGATGGCAACGATGTAATCGCCCTGCACGAGTCGGTTACTGAAGCACTGAAACACGCCCGTGAAGGCAAGGGGCCGACACTGATCGAAGCGATCAGCTATCGTCTTTCAGACCATACCACGGCTGATGATGCCACCCGTTATCGTAGCAACGAAGAACTGAAAGCAGCCTGGGAGCGGGAACCTATCAAGCGGCTGCAGACATTCCTGCATACGCAGGGATGGTGGGATGAGGTACAGGAGACCGCCTGGCAGAAAGAGGTGGCGCAGATCATTCAGCAGGGGCTAGATAGTTTTTTACAACGCCCTCCTCAGCCAGTCGAAGATCTGATCGATTATCTCTATGCCGAGCTACCCGATGCGTTGAAGGAGCAGCGGGAACAGCTGATCCGCAATGCTCAGCCAGGAGGAAACCATCATGAGTGATGCAATAACTATGGTCGAAGCGATTAACCTTGCACTGCACTCTGAGATGCAACGGGACGACTCAGTGATTGTTCTGGGCGAGGATGTCGGCGTCAATGGAGGGGTGTTTCGCGCCACTGTCGGATTACGGGAAACCTTTGGTATCAAACGGGTGCTCGACACTCCATTGGCAGAAACGATGATTGCCGGCCTCTCGGTCGGTATGGCCGCGCAAGGGCTTAAACCAGTAGCGGAAATTCAGTTTATGGGGTTCATATTCCCCACGATGGAACAGATTATCTGTCATGCTGCCCGCTTGCGCCACCGCACCCGGGGCCGCCTGCACTGTCCGATGGTGCTTCGGGTACCGTTTGGTGGCGGAATCCATGCGCCGGAACACCATTCTGAGAGTACTGAAGCGTTGTTTGCCCATATACCAGGGCTGCGAGTCGTCATTCCCTCTTCGCCGAAACGCGCCTATGGATTGCTGTTAGCCGCGATCCGCAACCCTGATCCGGTGATATTCATGGAACCCAAACGGATCTACCGGCTTAACGCTCAGACCGTTGAGGACAATGGTGAGGCCCTGCCGCTCGACAGCTGTTACACCCTGCGAGAGGGTGCCGATATCACCCTGGTCAGTTGGGGAGCAATGATCAAAGAAACGCTCGAAGCTGCTGACCTGCTGGCGCAACAGGGAGTCAGCTGTGAGGTGATCGATGTGGTCACACTGAACCCGATCGATCATGAAACTATTCTGGCATCGGTGGCTAAAACCGGACGCTGCGTGATCATCCACGAAGCCCCTAAGAGTTGTGCTGTGGGAGCAGAGATTTCAGCCACCCTCGGCGAACGCGGGCTGCTTAGTCTGCAAGCCCCTGTCGCACGGGTGACCGGATATGACACCATCATGCCTTACTACCGTATGGAAAATCACTACCTGCCTAATACCGCAGATATTGTCGAAGCGGTGACGGCAACACTGGAGTTCTCATGAAATATTTCAAGCTACCCGATCTTGGGGAAGGATTACCCGAAGCTGAAATTGTTGAATGGAAAATCAACGAAGGCGACCAGGTTAAAGCTGATCAGATTCTGGCCACCGTAGAAACCGCAAAAGCGATTATCGAGATCCCTTCGCCACAGGATGGTGTGATTGCCCATCTGTTTGGTCAGGCCGGCGATACTATCCACACAGGTGAGCCGTTGCTGGAGTTTGCCGGCGAGGAGGATGACAGCGGCACCGTGGTCGGGGAGCTGAAACGGGAAACCAACAGCGCTGCCAGGGATGACTTTTTTATTGGCGCTGCCCCGAGCACCCGGGCACACAGTCAGCAAATGACACCTGCAGTACGCTCACTGGCAAACCGCCTCAATGTCGATACCGAAAACCTTAAAGGCAGTGGTCGTAACGGCCAACTGACCAGTGACGATATCGAGCGCATGGCGAAAACAGATCGCACCCATGGTAAAGCTGCACCATTAAGGGGAGTCCGTAAACAGATGGCCCGTAATATGGCCCAGGCTCATGCCGAGGTGGTTCCGGTAACCCTGCATGAAGATGCCGATATCAACGGCTGGGCCGCAGGGGAAGATATCACCATGCGTCTGATACACGCGATTGCGGCGGGCTGTAAAGCGGAACCGGCACTCAACACCTGGTTTGACGGACAGCAACTGGCACGAAGAGTGCTATCTCAGATAAACCTGGGGGTTGCCGTGGATACTGAGAAGGGGCTGTTTGTTCCTGTACTGCGGGATATCGGCAATCGCAGCCTGGACGATATTCGTGAAGGACTCAACAGGCTGAGGCAGGATGTTATTGAGCGGACCATTCCGCCGTCAGAACTTCAGGGGGGCACCATTACCCTGAGCAACTTCGGCACCATTGCCGGACGTTATGCCAGCCCGATTGTGGTGCCGCCCACAGTAGCCATTCTGGGGGCCGGGGTGATCCGCGATCAGGTAATGCCCGTAGCAGGAGAGATCGCCATACGACGGGTGATGCCGCTCTCTCTGACCTTTGACCATCGCGCAGCAACCGGTGGCGAAGCGGCGCGATTTATGCGAGCAGTCATTAGCGATTTAGCCAAGGAATCAATCAGTTAATAAAATATTTATTCCTCATAACGAGGATAAAAAAATTATCAGATTTGCTACACGCTGGTTATCCATGAACTAAACTGAATCTAAGAAATAAAGTGAGATGATGTTATGAGCCCTGAGTGAGTTTCGGGCTATTTGCGAAGGTAGCCCAACCGGGTCAGTTATAGCAGGAAGGTGGCATATGAGTATTTTCGAAAAATATAAGGCACGTTACGACTCCAAACAGGAAGAGGAATACTCCCTGCAGGAGTACCTCGAAATTTGTAAAAACGATCCGATGGCCTATGCCAGTGCTGCCGAGCGGCTGCTTGCAGCAATCGGTGAGCCGGAACTGATCGATACCTCTCGGAACCCTCAGCTAAGCAGAATCTTCTCCAATAAGATGATCCGTCGCTACCCGGCCTTCTTCGAGTTCTACGGCATGGAAAATGCGATCGAACAGATCGTAGACTACTTTAAACACGCGGCTCAGGGCCTCGAAGAACGTAAACAGATTCTCTATCTGCTGGGTCCGGTCGGGGGCGGTAAGTCCTCCCTGGCTGAACGTCTGAAAGCACTGATGGAACACATCCCTTTCTACGCTATTAAAGGGTCTCCGATCCATGAATCACCACTGGGGCTGTTCAACCCCCTCGAGGACGGTGCCATTCTCGAAGAGGAGTACAATATTCCGTTGCGCTACCTTAAAGGTCTGATGTCCCCCTGGGCGGTCAAGCGGCTGCATGAATTCGGAGGGGATATCACCCAGTTCCGGGTGGTGAAACTCTATCCCTCAATTCTCAATCAGATCGCGGTGGCCAAAACGGAACCCGGCGACGAAAACAATCAGGATATCTCCAGCCTGGTCGGTAAAGTTGATATCCGCATGCTGGAAGAGTTTCCACAGCATGACCCGGATGCTTACAGCTTCTCCGGCGCACTCTGCCATGCCAACCAGGGCATGATGGAGTTTGTCGAGATGTTTAAGGCGCCGATTAAGGTGCTGCACCCGTTGCTGACCGCCACCCAGGAGGGTAACTACAACAGTACCGAGGGGATGGCAGCCATTCCCTTTGACGGCATCATCATGGCCCACTCAAATGAATCGGAGTGGCAGACATTCAAGAACAACAAAACCAACGAAGCCTTTATCGACCGGGTCTATATTGTCAAGGTACCGTACTGCATGCGGGTTTCTGAAGAGGTTAAAATCTACGAGAAGCTGCTGGAAAACAGCTCCCTTGCCCAGTCACCCTGCGCACCCGACACCCTCAATATGCTGGCGCAGTTTACGGTGTTGTCGCGACTCAAAGAACCGGAAAACTCCAACATCTATTCGAAGATGCGTATTTACAACGGTGAAAACCTGAAAGATACCGACCCGAAAGCCAAGTCGATGCAGGAGTATAAGGACAACGCCGGGGTCGATGAAGGAATGGTCGGAATCTCAACCCGGTTCGCCTTCAAGATTCTGTCCAAGGTGTTCAACTTCGACTCCACGGAGGTCGCCGCCAACCCGGTGCATCTGATGTATGTGCTGGAACAACAGATCGAACAGCAGCAGTTCCCACAGGAAACCCATGACAGACTGATCGGTTTCCTGAAGGAGTATATCGCCCCCAAATATATCGAATATCTGGGTAAAGAGATTCAGACCGCCTATCTGGAGTCCTATTCTGAGTATGGCCAGAACATCTTTGACCGTTACGTCACCTATGCCGATTTCTGGATTCAGGATCAGGAGTACCGCGATCCTGACACCGGCGATATTCTCAACCGACAGGCGATCAGCGAAGAGCTGGAAAAAATCGAAAAACCAGCGGGTATCAGCAACCCGAAAGATTTCCGCCACGAAATCGTCAACTTTGTGTTGCGTGCCCGGGCAGAAAATGACGGTAAAAACCCCGCCTGGAACAGCTATGAGAAGATGCGCACTGTGATCGAGAAAAAGATGTTCTCCAACACAGAAGATCTTCTGCCCGTTATCTCCTTCAACCCCAAAGCATCTACTGAGGACCAGAAAAAACACAGCGAGTTTGTGAAACGGATGACCGAGCGCGGTTATACCGAGAAGCAGGTTCGACTACTGTCTGAATGGTATATCAGGGTGCGCAAATCCCAGTAAGGGGGTTTGCCTATGCCGGGTCTGAGCAGGAGAGCGCTGTATGAGCTATATCATCGACCGCCGCCTAAACGCGAAGAAGAAGAGCACCGTCAACCGGCAGCGTTTTCTTCGCCGCTATAAGAAGCATATCAAGCGGGCTGTTGAGGAAGCGGTAAACTCCCGTAGCATCCGTGATATTGATCAGGGAGGCGAGGTCAGTATCCCGAACAAGGATATTTCTGAACCGGTGTTTCATCACGGTAATGGCGGCATCCGCCAGCGGGTTTTTCCAGGTAACAAAGAGTTCGTCGTCGGCGACGAAATTAAACGCCCCGAAGGTGGGGGCGGAGGTGGCTCCGGCCAGGGGCAGGCCAGCAATCAGGGGGAAGGTGAAGATGATTTCACCTTTCAGATTAATCAGGAAGAGTTCCTCGACTTTATGTTCGAAGATCTTGAACTGCCCAACATGATTAAGAAACAGCTGCGCGATGCCACCAGCTTTGAGGTGCGTCGTGCCGGCTTTACCAGTGTAGGCTCGCCGGACAAACTCAATGTGGTGCGATCATTACGAGCCGCCAATGCCCGGCGTATCGCCCTTTCGGGTAAAGAGCGCCGCAAAATCCGAGAACTGAAAGCGGAGATCAAAACCCTGGAGGGGTTACTGCCCAACCAGGAAGCGGTGTTGCAGATAGCGGCCCTGAATGAAGAGATCAAAGCGCTCAACAGACGCATCAAGCGGATGCCATTTATCGATGAGTTTGATCTGAAATACAACAACCTGATCCGCACCCCGGTGCCCAGTTCTAAAGCAGTGATGTTTTGCGTGATGGATGTCTCGGGGTCGATGACCCAGTCGATCAAGGATATCGCCAAACGCTTCTTTATTCTGCTCTACCTGTTTCTCACCCGCAGCTACAAAAAAATTGAGGTGGTATTTGTCCGCCATCATACCCATGCCAAGGAGGTGGATGAGGAGGAATTTTTCTACTCCCGTGAAACCGGTGGCACCATCGTCTCCAGTGCGCTCAACCTGAGCGCAGATATTATTCATGAACGCTACCCTCCCGGCGACTGGAATATCTATGTTGCCCAGGCGTCTGATGGTGATAACTGGGATGGTGATTCCCACGTCTGCCGGGAAATTCTGGAGCAGCGCATTCTGCCTCTGGTGCAGTATTTTGCCTATGTTGAGATCACCACCGGACCACATCAGAATCTCTGGCTGGAATACGAACAGATTCGGGAAAAGTTTGGTGAAACCTTTGCCATGCAGACCATCGTTGAACCCTCCGATATCTACCCGGTGTTCAGAAAGTTGTTTGAGAAAAAGGAGTGACCCCATGAAAAAGCGCAAGCCTATTTCCACCGGGTCAGAATGGACCTTTGAACTGATTCAGCAGTATGACAAAGAGATTGCCCGGGTCGCTGAACATTACGGGCTGGATACCTACCCCAATCAGATAGAGATCATCACCTCTGAACAGATGATGGATGCCTACTCCTCTGTGGGGATGCCCCTTAACTATAATCACTGGTCGTTTGGTAAACAGTTTGTCTCCACCGAACAGCAATACAAACGGGGCCAGATGGGGCTGGCCTATGAGATTGTCATCAACTCCAACCCCTGTATCTCTTATCTGATGGAAGAGAACACCATGACCATGCAGGCGCTGGTCATCGCCCACGCCTGTTACGGACATAACTCGTTTTTCAAAGGCAACTACCTGTTCCGCACCTGGACCGATGCGTCCGCTATTATCGATTATCTGCTGTTTGCCAAGAACTATATCGCCAAGTGTGAAGAGCGCCACGGCGTTGATGCGGTAGAACAGATGCTGGACGCCTGCCACGCACTGATGAACTATGGCGTTAACCGTTACCTGCGCCCTCAGCCGATTACCCCTGAAGAGGAGAAGAACCGGTTACTGGACCGCGAGGAGTATATCCAGCGTCACCTTAACCAGCTGTGGAACACTATCCCGAAAAAAGATGAGATTAAGGAGAAGAAAACCCCGCGCTTCCCGAAAGATCCGGAAGAGAACCTGCTCTACTTCATTGAGAAAAATGCGCCGCTGCTGGAACCCTGGCAACGGGAGATTGTCCGCATTGTCAGAAAGATCGCTCAATACTATTACCCCCAGCGTCAGACTCAGGTCATGAATGAGGGGTGGGCCTGCTTCTGGCACTACACTCTGCTACACCATCTGCACGATGAAGGTCTGGTTACCGATGGTTTTATCATGGAGTTTCTGCATTCACACACCAGCGTCATCTATCAGCCACCGTTTGACTCACCCTATTTCAACGGCATCAACCCCTACTCCCTGGGCTACGGCATGATGCGGGATATCCGGCGAATCTGTGAAAACCCTACCGACGAAGACCGTAAATGGTTTCCCGATATCGCCGGCAGCGACTGGAACGAAACACTGCAGCATGCGATGCGCAACTACAAGGATGAGAGCTTTATACTGCAATACCTTTCACCCCATATGATCCGTGAGCTGAAGCTGTTTACTATCACTGACAACTCGGCCCTGAGCACCCTGCAGATCAGTGCTATCCATGATGATGAGGGGTATCAGAAAGTACGGGAAAGCCTCGCCGCCAGCTATAACATCGGCAACCGGGAACCCAATATTCAGATCTATAACGTCAATATCAGAGGCGACCGATCACTGACATTGCGCCACTATATGCATAATGAACAGCCTCTGGGGGATGACACCGATGAGGTATTGAAACATCTCCACCAGCTATGGGGCTTTGACGTCCACCTGGAGTCAGTCTCACCTGAAGGGCAGGTTGTCAACGAACGCCACTGCCCACCCAAACCCCATGCTGAGGAAGTGGCCTGACCTTCCCCCAGATAGATAAAACCGCTCATTCAGAGCGGTTTTATTATAACGTCATACCGGCGTTTTGAGCTTTTCCTGATAGGGAGGCCAGCCCATCGGTTTGCCCCCCAGCAGGTGCAGGTGGATATGGTAAACCGTCTGACCGCCGTGGCTGTTACAGTTAAAGACGGTACGATAGCCGTCCGTATCAAACCCTTGCTGTTGCGCAATCTTCCCGGCCACCATCACCATATGCCCCACCAGATCACAGTCTTCTGTGTTGATCTCATTCAGCGTCGCGATATGTTTACGGGGAATAATCAGGGCGTGGGTCGGTGCCTGGGGGTTGATATCATTAAAAGCGATAACCCGGTCATCCTCATAGATAATATCCGCTGGAATCTCGTTATTCAGAATTTTACAAAACAGACAATCCATCATCCCACCTTCATCTTATCAACGTTTCAGGAATTACACCGCAGCACCGTGCAGATATCAAGTTCAGTATTCAGAACGTCGCTTCGCGACTTGCTCGTGGCTAGACGGAAACTTCGTTTCCTTGCTCGAAAAAGCAGAGAAAGGCGCATAAAGCATAACTCGTCCGTTTTCTCAAAATGCCTGTTTTCTACCCAGAGCGGACGTTAACGCCCAGTTCAGTTGCATTTTGGTTGTAGTGGATTTTTGTGCGAATATTTGCGAAGCAAATGCACAAAAAGGAACGTAGACCAAAACGTCAACTGGAACTGATTGTTAAGCATTCTCACCCGCCAGATTTATTCTTTTCGTCGACAGTTTTTTGCTCTTCTTCAACAGCCTTATTTTCAGCCAAATCAAGAGCCTTACTCCAATTGATTCCGACATAATAAATTGCGATAGCAACCAAAACCCAAGAGGCAAAAGCTAACATTAGGCAGAAGCCAACGTATCGATAATCATCAACGTACCCAATTGAAATCTGTGACAAGGCGCTAAGAAATGAAAGTACTATTGCTGACATAAATAGGCGTGAAAAATTTTTTAATGGCCCGTAGTACTTCACCTCTTGCCCTAGTCTACGACGTTGGGCAATCTTCCGTTGATATTCCGGATTATCATAATAATCGTCCCTCATTGTTTTTAAGATGAATGTTTTCATCGAAAACAGGAAAGATCCGATAGTAAAGCCCGATACGAAAAGCGCTGTACGAAATTCTTGGTGATAAGTAACTAAACTATCCAGAGATAGCATCGGTCTGACTCCGCTCAGTGATTTTAGCAGTAAATATCCTTAGAGGCTGCTTAGTACTCCGATGCTTCCAATCAACATTCGGAGGCAACTTTCCAAACACTACATCGGTTTCCATGATTTTTTCAATCAGCCTTTCCAAGGCTTCACATTTATTGTATTCCTTCCATTTTACTAAAGGCAGCAGATCTACATACTCATCGTAATGTATGCGCCCGAAATTATCATTGTTCTCGCCCACAATGAGACTCAACTCTTCACCGGAGTGCGCCAAACCAATAACTCGCAATACAGTCTCTTCTTTTTGTTTAGCGTAAACACCAAAAACCTTTTTTATTTTATCGGTAACATCACCAATCATACTGTTCTGATCAATGTCTACAATAACCGACGATTTTTTGGAAATATCCTCTAACGGTGTGTAACGTCCACCGTCGGACAGTGCATTTGACGCTCTTAGAATAACCGACTTTATCGCTGAGTATCTCGGGAGGAGCTTACTGAGATCTGCAGGTGTCGCCAGAAGGGATAATGAAAAGCTCCCTGAATAACGCGCAGAAATCTTTTTACTTACATTTTTAACTGGCTTAGTACCAAACTCTGTTAGTTCATCTTTGTAAGATGATTTCTTATACTTTAAATCTTTGTCGTGACACTTTTTTAGAAGCTCAGCGAACCCTGTTGGTGAAACTGAGCCACTATAGCTGTAAAATAAACCTTTTAGCGTTATCGGATTGATAGAAAAAATTGATACTTCTGTGCCATGCTCATTTTTCTTTAGCGTGTTTTTTGTAACTTTTAGATCGCCATCCTTGTCCCTCGCAGTAATCAGAGATTTACGGCTCGATTTATAGCTTAAGACGATGCCACACAATAAACCATCTACCACATCTGTATAGAGAACAGTCTTTCGTGATTTCAAATCAATCTCTTTGTCTTCAATGGCTTCAATTTGCTGATAAAAGTCCCCTACAGTTACTCCTTTCGCCAGTTTAATTTCAAAGCCAAGTATGCTTACTCTCATTTTATATCCTTAACTTGGGGTATACCTGCTTAACAACTTTGCTATTGCGCCCGTTCAAGGTTCTAAAGCTTGCAAGCTTTGCTACCTTACAAGGTACGTTATCATCCGAGTATGGGTAAAATATGTATCGTAGAAGTCGTCAATATCAGGAATCTGTGACTCAGTTGGCAAAGGCAGGGGCTGTCAGAAAAGGATCAAGGATTGATGGTGTTCATCCTGAATACCCGTCTGAACTGTCTTGAGTGCCTGGCCGAGCTACACAGCTAATCAAAATCACAGACTATGATACGGGTACTCCTATTACCCACCAGACTTTACTTTATCCTAATAGCTTAATAATGACTACAAAGGCTGTTTTTTTTGCTTTTTCGAGCAAGTCGCGTAGCGACGTTCGAGCCACGAGCTAGCGGCGAAGCCGCGATCTAGCCACTAACCCATCCCAAAAGTGCGATATATCAGTTAATCATCGGTTTACACAAAAACTACTCATTTTAACTAACCTGCATGTTGCACTGCGTCATAAGAAGTTCATACTCTTACCATAGAGTAAATGCTAAGGCCGATAGCGCCTGTTATATAGGATTGAGCACGGTGACCCCGGGTTTCCAACCGCCGAATAGCTGGAGCAGTATAATGATTCTTTCAGAAAAGCCCCCCATCCATAACCAACTGGAATTCTTTATTGATGAAGCGGTTAAGGCTCGTCCGGTCACCACTGCCGTAGTACATCCAGTTGAACATAACGGTCTGATGGGCGCTATTGAAGCCGCTGAACGCGGTCTGATCGTACCTATTCTGGTGGGACCTGAGGCTAAAATACGGGCGGCTGCTGATAAGTATGAACTGAATATTGACGACTATGAACTGATCGATGTTGAGCACAGCCACGCTGCAGCAGAGCAGGCCGTTGGACTGATACGCGAAGCCCGGGCTGAAACCCTGATGAAGGGAGACCTGAGTACATCAGAGCTGCTCAGTGCAGTGATACACAAAACTCTGGGGATACGCACCGAACGGCGGCAAAGCCATATCTTTGTACTGGACGTTCCCAACTATCATAAACCGTTGATGATTACCGATGCGGCTATCAATGTTGCCCCAGACCTGCTCACCAAACGGGATATTGTGCAGAACGCAATCGACTTCTGCCACGCACTGGGGATGAAGGAGCCAAAAGTGGCAATTCTTGCGGCTGTCGAGAAAGTGAAGCCGACGATGCAGAGCACCATCGATGCTGCTTCACTGTGCAAAATGGCAGACCGGGGACAGATCACCGGCGCCATTCTTGATGGTCCGCTGGCCTTTGATAATGCGATATCCCTGCAGGCCGCTATCGATAAGCATATCTCATCACCGGTATCCGGCGATGCTGATATTCTTCTGGCACCCGACCTGGAATCAGCCAATATGATCGCCAAGCAGCTTATTTATCTGGCGGATGCCAAATCTGCGGGTATCGCCCTGGGTGCCCGTGCACCGATCATACTCAACAGCCGCTCTGACGGCACTCTGGCCCGCCTGGCATCCTGCGCTCTGGCATCTCACATGGTTCTGCATCCTCAAGGAGTGAAATAAGATGGGTCTGGTTCTGACAGTTAATGGCGGCTCTTCCAGCCTGAAATGCGCTCTGTTTTCACGCCACGAAAAGAAAGTGGAACCCCTGTATCAGTTCAAGCTGGGGAATATCCTTAACACGCCGGTCATGAAAGTCCTCTCCAGTGAGGGGAAAACACTGGAAAAGCTCGAACCCGACATGACCTCCATCGAGGTTGATGATCGCCATCAGGCGTGCCTCAATCTGGTGATACAGTGGGTGCGTAAACAGTTACCCGATAGCCGGATCTGCGCTTTTGGTCACCGGGTGGTCCATGGTGCAGAGGCGTTCAGCGATCCGGTCATGATTACGCCAGACATCATGAAGGCACTGGAAGAACTGATTCCGCTGGCTCCACTGCATCAGCCCTATAACCTGAAACTGATCCGTGCCTGCCAGCAACTGGAACCGGAGCTGCCACAGATCGCCTGCTTCGATACCATGTTCCATATCGGCCAGCCACAGGTGGAACGCCACTACGCCATTCCCCGCAAATACACTGAAGCCGGGATCCATCGATATGGTTTTCATGGCCTGTCCTACGAATATATTCAGCGCTCGCTGGAGCAAATAGGCAAAGGGGCGGAAAGTGACAACACCATTATCTGCCATCTCGGCGCGGGTGCCAGCATGTGCGCGGTCAGACAGGGCAGATCGATCGCCTCCTCTATGGGCTTTACTGCAGTAGACGGCCTGCCGATGGGCAGCCGTACCGGCAATATCGATCCAGGTGTACTGCTCTACCTGCAACGCCACTATGGAATGGATACCGACCAACTGGAAAACTTCCTCTACAAAGAGAGCGGCTGGCTGGGAGTCTCTGGTATCAGCTCCGATATGATAGCGCTGGAACAATCCGACCAGCCGGAAGCGGAAGAGGCGGTCGCCATGTTCGCCTATCGCGCCGCTCTGGAGATCGGTCGGCTGAGCGCTGCTCTGCAGGGGTTAGATCAGTTAGTCTTCACTGGCGGCGTGGGTGAAAATGACAGCAAACTGCGCAAGCGGATCTGCGATCAGTTGGAGTGGCTGGGAGTCAAACTCAACAAAAGCGCCAACAAAGAGGGCGAAGCCATTATCAGCAAAGCCAGCGCTAAGGTTATCGTTCGGGTGATACCAACCAATGAGGAAGCGATGATCGCATTGCATACGGGAGAGGTCTTAGCTGAAAGCTAGGATCTTCGCCGCTTCGCGGCTGATCAGACGTTGCTGCGCAACTAGCCGTAAGCGCAGTAGCTAGACGTTGCTTCGCAACTTGCTAGTGGTTAGACGGAAAACTTCGTTTTCCTTGCTAGAAAAAGCAAGAGCAGAGAGCTATTTTGGTTTTTGCTTAAGGAGCGGGTCTGGCGAGTGTCGCGAAGTGATACGCTCATGCGCACAGCTCGGTTTATCGCTGCGGGATACCCAGAGGGCATGCCAACACGGCTCCTGCAGAACCATCCCGCTTTTTCTAGCGAGTCACGAAGTGACGTTCTGACAAGCGACGCAGTCGCGTCTAACAAGTAGCGCGCAGCGCTACGGTCTTAATCCGCCGGTAGAGGGCATCCTTGAGCTCAGATCGTTCCTGCTTCAGCTGATGCATGGAGAGATCATCGATAGGAGAGTTATTCATCTCCAGCACCCGGATCTGCTTATCGAGGGATTGGTAATAACGGTTCTCTTTAGCAAAACGTTCGTCAGATTCTTTCAGTTGATCGATAACATCCTCATAATCAGGGAAATCATGTGCTAAAGAGTGCTCTTCACCTAACATTTGAAGTACCTCCTGTCGGTTTCTCAGTTCACTGTCGTTCTTACCACTATGGCTATTAACTTTTTAGTCAAAAAACCGTGATTCTTCCACTAATTCGCTGAAATAGCGGTTGGCAAGCTAGCAATGGGGGCGTTCTTTTAGATGACGAAACCACCTGTCACTGTATTCCCAATAAGCTTGATGTGTTGAAGGGCACAACACCGGCAGATGTTATGGTAAGGTTTATGGGCACACACTTGTCGAGGTTAAACTCTCCACTCTGCACTCTTTACTATCGACAAACTACCGAAAAATTCTTTTTCCTTTTTATTTAAACGCCTTACTTTTTAATAGCGGAGACTCTCGTTGCCAGAACACATAAAACAGATCACCTATTATCAAAAAGGTTCTGATCGGTGAATAAGCCGGACATTCCAGAGTGGGTCATTAAGCTTATTATCATGGTTGCCCTGCCTGCAGTGACCTGCTTTGGACTCTACTCGGTTGCTTATCTGGATAGTGACAGAGATATCTTCACACTGCCGGTTATACTCTCCTACCCTGTAGCCTTACTCGGCATAGCGGGCACCTATAAAACACTGGTCTCTCCGGCTAAAAATCACCTGAAATTAGCATTCTGGATTGCCTGTATCGTCGTTCCGGTGATGATACAGGTTGCAGTGAGATCAACCTGAGCAGAATCTGCGGCACTGTTGATAAACAAGTGTAGCTTATCGCCGCGAGGGCGCGCCTCCCACAAATCTGCGCCCCACTTTTTCTAGCAAGTGGCGGAGCCACGTCTAGCTCCCAGCAAGCTGCGAAGCAGCGTTCTAGCGACGTCTCTGCCGTACCGCCTCAAACAGACACACCCCTGTCGCCACCGATACATTCAGCGAGGAGACCTCGCCTGCCATATCGATTTTTACCAGAAAATCGCAGTGTTCACGGGTGAGGCGGCGCATCCCCTGGCCTTCGGCTCCCATCACCAGGGCCATTGGGCCTTTCAGGTCGGCATCGTAGATCAGAGTGTCCGCTTCGCCAGCGGTGCCGGTAATCCAGACTCCCCGCTGTTGAAGATCTTTCAGGGTGCGGGCCAGGTTAGTCACCAGCACATAGGGGACGACTTCAGCGGCACCGCAGGCCACTTTGCTGGCGGTGGCATTTAACGGCGCGGACTTGTCTTTCGGCGCGATCACCGCATGAACGCCAGCGGCATCCGCAGTACGCAAACAGGCGCCCAGATTATGGGGATCAGTGACACCATCCAGCACCAGCAGAAACGCGGGCTCTTCCAGCTTATCGAGCAGCGCCTCAAGAAACTGCTCGTTCTTCGCCTGAATCGGTTCGCAGGCGACCACAACTCCCTGATGCACACCGTCCTGCGCCATATTGTCCAGCTCTTTACGGCTGACCCACCCGACAGTGAGCTTTTTCTCTGCCGCCAGATCCAGTAGTTTCTGCATCCGGGCATCAACGCGCCCTTTCAGCACCCACATCCCTTTAACCCGTTTGCTATCACGTTGCAGGGTGGTGGTAGCCGCGTGGATACCGAAGATATATTCAGGACGCATTCTCTGTCTCATTCTGTTCGTTATTGTTACAGGTCTGACAAACCCAGCCGCAACTATTCTGTCTTACCAGTGCCACCAGCAGGCGGATCATCCCGGGATCGGCGTTCAGTGCCGGGATATACTGGTACTGCTCGCCTCCAGCCTGCATAAACAGATCCCTGTTTTCCACGGCGATCTCTTCCAGGGTTTCCAGACAGTCAGCAGAGAAGGCGGGACAGATGATATCAACCTGTTTTGTACCGCTCTTAGCGAGTTTCTCAAGGGTTTTATCGGTATAGGGCTGTAGCCAGGCTTTAGGACCAAAACGGGACTGAAAGGTGGTCTGCCACTGCCCGTCACTCAGGCCCAGCTCTGTTGCCAGCAGTTCAGAGGTGCGATAACAGTGTTCCGGATAGGGATCACCCTTATCGGCATACTCCTGCGGAATGCCATGATAGGAGAGCACCAGCTTGCCACTCTCAGGATGCTCTGCGCGGAAGGCCTTAACCGAATCAGCCAGCGCGCGGATATAGAGTGGATGGTCATGATAATCATGAACCACCCGGATATCGGGAAAATTGCGGGTCTTCAACTGGAAACGGGCGATCTGGTCATAGATCGGTGCGGTAGTGGTTGCCGAATACTGAGGATAAAGTGGCAGCACCAGAATTTTGCTGTAACCCGACTGTGTCAGTTCTTCCAGGCGCGCCGCCAGCCCCGGATTGCCATAGGTCATGGCGGAAAAAACCTGCATATCCTGATCCGGCATCGTTTGTTGCAACGCCAGTTGCAGCGCGGCCACCTGCTGATTGAGTATCAGCCGCAGGGGGGAATCCTGGTCCCAGATCGATGCGTATAGTTTTGCCACCTTGCGGGGACGAAAGGTCAGGATAATAGCATTGAGCACCGTTAACCAGATCAGCCGCATCACCCCATCGCCCTCTACCACCCGACGATCTGAGAGAAATTCTTTAAGATAGCGACGCACCGCTGCAGGAGTGGGTTGATCCGGTGAACCTAAATTAACCAGCAGTATTGCGGTTTTGGGGAGAGACATCTATCTATTTCCGATTACAGGCAAAGCGCTATTATCGCGGAATAACCGGCAATAAAAAACCGCTGTTTTGATTCAGGGATCAAAGCAGCGGTTTTTTATATTCACGCCAACGGCTTATTTTTCCAGAGACGCAAATACCGCATCACGGATATCTTCAACGCTGCCGACACCGGGAATGTAGCTGTACTTAGGTGCATCAGCAGGCGACTCTTCAGCCCAGCCTTTGTAATAGGTGATCAGCGGCGCGGTCTGTTCATGGTACACATCCAGACGCTGACGAACTGTCTCCTCTTTATCATCTTCACGCTGCACCAGATCTTCACCGGTGACATCATCTTTACCTTCGACAGCAGGCGGGTTGAAGATAACGTGATAGGTGCGACCGGAACCCGGATGAACACGACGGCCAGCCATCCGCTTGATGATTTCATCGTCAGCAACATCGATCTCAACAACCGCATCGATAGTCACACCGGCATCCTTCATCGCATCAGCTTGAGGAATAGTCCGTGGAAAACCATCAAACAGTGCACCATTAGCGCAATCAGCTTCAGTAATACGCTCTTTTACCAGACCAATAATAATCTCATCAGATACCAGACCACCGGCATCCATGACTTTTTTAGCTTCGATTCCCAGAGGAGTACCCGCTTTTACCGCTGCACGCAGCATATCGCCGGTGGAGATCTGGGGAATACCGTATTTTTCGCAGATGTACTGAGCCTGAGTACCTTTACCGGCACCCGGTGCACCCAAAAGAATAATTCGCATGTAAGGATTGCTCCGTTTCTAATTTTATAATGTAAAATCTTGAAGCCGGCCGTTTATTAGATAACCACCGGCTGAAATTTTTCTGAGTGGCAATATGTCACAATATCGTTCTATGCCTGCTACTCACAATTGGACATTCGGCCTACTACCAATTTCTAATTCTGCCAATTGCAGGAGACAATTTTTCTGCATTGTAATATTTACTACACAATGTCGTGGAAAACGAACGCTCGAGGTTAGTCAAAACCGGCTAAGGTAGCAACCCCCTAAAAGGATAACATCTGCTTTTGTTGACCGAAGTTATCAAAACCTCATGCCAGCGATACCCCGGCTTTCGGGGCATCGCCGCCATTCGTCCACCCGCCTGCGCTAAGCGTCCCTATCCTTGCCTGAGCGCCCCCCGGTGTTTATCCGGTATTGCGCATACCTGCCGAAATGCCAGCCATGGTAATCATCAACGCTTGCTCCAGCCGGGCATCCGGGTGATTACGGTCACGATAGAGCAGTTCCGCCTGCAGAAAGTGCAATGGATCGATATAGGGGTTGCGCACCTCAATCGACTGACGGATCACCGGACTATGCTCCAGCAGTGTCTCCTGCTGCTTAATCTTTTTCACCAGTTCAATGGTTTTCGCCAGGCGACAGCGCAGATCGGCCCCCAGCACCGCCAGCTCTTCTGATACCAGCCGTTTTTCATAGTAAGCGGCAATGTTAGCATCTGACTTGGCCATCACCATCTCCAGCATATCCATATAGGAGCGGAAGAATGGCCAGTCCCTGCGCATCGTCTGCACCAGTTCAAACTGACCTTTATCCAGTGTCTGCTGCAGGGCGACATCACTGCCCAGCCAGGCTGGCAACATCAGGCGGATCTGTGTCCAGGCAAAGATCCAGGGGATGGCCCGCAAGCTTTCAACACCGCCATCCGCCTTACGTTTTGCCGGACGGCTGCCCAGCGGTAGTTTTGCCAGTTCCTGTTCCGGGGTTGCCGAGCGGAAATAGGGCACAAACTGAGGATCAAAGCGTACCACATCACGATAGGCGGTCAGGCCCGCCAGCGACATCTCATCCATCAACTGACGCCATTCGGGCCTCGGCCCGGGAGCCGGTGCCAGAGTTGCCTCGAGGGTCGCCGAGGTATACAGCTCCAGATTACGTACCGCGATCTCCGGCACCCCGAACTTAAAGCGGATCATCTCGCCCTGCTCGGTTACCCGCAGGCTGCCGGCCACAGACCCCGGAGGCTGTGCCAGAATCGCAGTATGGCTGGGGCCGCCACCACGACCAACCGTGCCGCCCCGGCCGTGAAACAGAGTCAGGTGAACACCGTAGTCTTTACATACCCTGGTCAGTGCTTCCTGAGCCCGATACTGTCCCCAGGCTGCCGCCAACTGCCCGGCATCCTTCGATGAGTCGGAATAACCGATCATGACTTCCTGGTGCCCCCCGGTGTAATCTCTGTACCAGGGAATAGCCAGCAACTGGCGGATACAGTTTTCGGCGTTATCCAGGTCATCCAGCGTTTCAAACAGCGGCGCAACCCGCATATTGTGATGAATACCGCTCTCTTTCAGCAGCAGGATAACCGCCAGTACATCCGATGGCTGACTGGCCATGGAGATAACATAGGAGCCCAGAGAGTTCGGTTCTTCACGGGCGACCACGCTAAAGGTATCCAGTACCTCCTGAACATTTTCCGAGGGAGACCACTCGCGGGGCAACAAAGGACGCTTCTCCTGTAGCTCCTTCAGCAGAAACATCTGCTTGTTGGTTTCACTCCATTCGCTGTAACAACCGATACCGTAAAAGCCCGTCAGCTCGTCCATGACCTCTGCATGACGATCAGAATTCTGGCGAATATCCAGATTCACCAGAGTCATCCCAAAGCACGCCACCCGCCGTATCGTATCACTCAGCAAACCATCAGCGATTACACTCATATTACAGCTACGCAACGAGGCATCGATCAGTAACAGGGGTTCCAGCAATTGCCGGGGATAGATATACACCCCCTCTTTATCTACCGGCCGCCCCTCAAGACGCTCAGTGGTCCAGCGCTTGGTTTGCGTCAGATGGGTGCATACCGTACGCAACAGTTCACGGTAGGGCTCCGGATGATCACCTACCCGCTCACGCAACTCCGCACTGCACTCATTCATCGATAGCTCACTGCGCAAGCGGTCAATATCTTTGATATAAAGATCGGCCGCCATCCAACGGGACAGTAATAATACTTTCTCGGTGGTCACAGAGGTAACATTGGGATTGCCATCACGGTCGCCCCCCATCCAGGAGGCAAACCGCACCGGCGAGCTGCTCAGTGGCAGATGTTCACCGGTCGCATCAAACAGCTGCTTATCAATATGCCGCAGGAATACCGGCACCGCCTCCCAAAGGGAGTTTTCAATCACCGCAAATCCCCACTTCGCTTCATCCACCGGCGTCGGTCTCTGCTTGCGAATGGCGTCTGTGTGCCAGGCCTGGCTGATCAGTTCATGCAGCCGGTGATAGAGGTCTTCTCCCCGATCAATTCTTTGCAGGCATTCGGTAATGGCATCAAACTTCTGGATCAGCGTGCGCCGGTTAACCTCAGTTGGATGAGCTGTCAGAACCAGTTCAACATCCATATCCTGCACCGCTGCGGCGATCTGCTCTTTTGATAAACCCTGCTGTTGCAACCGGCCGAGCAGGCCACAGAATGAGTCACTGGTACAGACATCCATAATGCCTGAACGACGACGCACCCGATGATGTTCCTCAGCGATATTGGACAGGTTGAGAAATTGAGTAAAGGCTCTGGCAACCGGCAGCAGATCATCATCACCCAGCTCACTGAGGGTTTTGAGCAGTTCATCATCGACAGGTTTGCCCGATGATCTGGCCGCTTTGGAGAGCGCCCGGATCTTTTCAATTTTATCAAGAAACAGCTGGCCTTTATGCTCAACAATGGTCTGTCCCAGACAATCACCGAGCATCCGGACATCGTCCCTCAGGTCTTCATGAAGCGTTGTCATTCAGTGTCCCCTGTCATCTCTGCGAAGTTCTATTGATACTACATAGTTTGTGCAAAGCACAAATACTATCTTAGTCTCAGTTCGTCAGCCCAACGTATTAAAGACCGGTTAACTGCTGCAGTTTCCTCAGGGCTATTTCAACACTGTGCTCATTTGAGTAGCGAATCTCGACCTCCGGCACAGGAGCACCCTCAAGTATCAGGGCGATTCGATAGTCGGTTTCAGTTTCTGCGCTGCTACGAAAACGAACCTCTGCGTCTTTAAGCTGATCGAAACCGAGACGCAGATATCCACTCGGCACCAGGACCGCCACCTGACGCTGGGTGGTACTGACCAGCAGACCGGGATTGCCTTTAAGGTCATCAGAGATCTGGAACCCGGCGCTGACCAGTTGCTTACGCTGCCCATCGATGCGCTGGTAGTTCCAGTACCCCAGCCCGGCCATCACAATCAGCGCGACAATAAACCATTGAAATGATCCCATCGATTATCTCCCGCGGGCTGCGACTAAAGCCCTTTCCGTTTAGCTTCGTTCCACCAGTGGTCCAGTTCATCGAGGGTGAACGCCTGCCAATCTCCAGAGGAGCGCTCGACCTGGTCTTCGATATAATTAAAGCGATTGGTAAACTTCTGATTGGTGTAGCGCAACGCCGTCTCCGGATTAACCCCCATATGACGGGCCAGATTCACCTGAGCAAACAGCAGATCGCCAAGCTCATGCTCCATCTCCAGCTGATCACCAGCAGCGATCGCTTCGCGCAACTCCGCGATCTCCTCCTCAATCTTATCCAGCACTGGCAGCACATCACCCCAGTCAAAGCCGACCCGGGCAGCCCTTTTCTGCAATTTTTCAGCCCGGTTGAGTGCCGGTAGTGCCATCGGGATATCATCCAGCACCCGGGGTTCCTGAAATGGCTTTTCACCCCGTTCCTCTGCCTTGATCACTTCCCAGGTCTCTTTGATTTGTTGCTCATCCAACGCCGTGGAACTACGCCGGCTGGTCAGAGTTCCCTCGGGAAAGACATGGGGGTGACGACGAATCAGTTTCTTTACCAGGGTATCGACGATATCGTCAAAATTATAGCCCTGCTGCTCTTCCGCCAGGCGGGCATAAAAGATCACCTGAAACAGCAGGTCTCCCAGTTCGCCCTGCAGGTGCTGCCAGTCCTGTCGCTCGATGGTATCGGCCACCTCATACGCCTCTTCAAGGGTATGGGGAACAATGCTGGCAAAATCCTGTTTCAGATCCCAGGGACAACCATCCTCAGGGTCCCGCAGCCGGGCCATCAGCGTTTGCAGATCGTCAAGGGTATAACGCATCAGCGGGTACCACTCCGCTGTCGATGCACCTCGGTAACGTTTGGAATCTGGTTGATCTTGTCCATAATCTTACCCAACAGCTCGAGGCGACTGATCTCAATCGTAAGTGTCAGATAGGCTATATTGCTCTTCTTATCCGACTGAGTATTCGCGGCGATCAGGTTAACATTCTCGTTTGCCATCACCATCATCAGATCGCGCAGCAGACCAGCCCGGTCAAAGGCTTCCACATAGATATCTACCGGGTAGGTTGACTCGCCCTCTTCTCCCCAACTGACTTCAACCATCCGTTCCCGCTCCTGCTGACGCAGCTGAAAAGCGTTGGTACAGTCATCCCGGTGAATAGAGACACCCCGGCTTTTGGTGATATAACCGATAATCGGATCGCCCGGTACCGGCTTACAACACGGAGCAATAGTCGTCAGCAGATTACCCACCCCGCGTATTTTTATCCCTTCATAAACGGACTGAGAACGAACACTGCTGCCGGGCAATGCCAGATCCAGCTGTTCATCGTGATGATCCGTCTCAACCTGCTGTTGCGCGGCGTTGATCACTTGCGAAAGACGGATATCCCCGGCGCCCAGCGCAGCATACATATCATCGGCAGAACGATGATTAACCGCCTTCGCCATCAGATCAAAATTAAGATCGGCATTCTCCAGCGCCAGACGGCGGAACTCACGATCGATAATTTTCTTACCGGCGGCGGCGTTTTTATCTTTGTCCTGAAGTTTAAACCAGTGTTGAATCTTGGCCCGTGAACGGGCGCTGGTGATGTACCCCAGGTTTGGGTTGAGCCAGTCACGCCGCGGATGCTCTTCACTTGCGGTCAGGATCTCCACCTGATCGCCGGTCTGAAGCTGACGGGTCAGAGGGACGATCCGGCCGTTCAGTTTTGCTCCGCGACAGCGGTGTCCCACTTCGGTATGCACCCGGTAAGCAAAATCGACCGGTGTCGAGCCCACCGGCATATCGACGACATGACCATCCGGGGTAAAGACATAAACCCGGTCATGGGTCACATCGCCACCGATCACCTCAGAAAACTCTTCAGTGCCTCCCAGATCCTCAGTCCACTCAAGCACCTGACGCAGCCAGGCGATCTTGTCTTCATAACTGGAGCTTTGTGAGTGGGTATCGGTGCCTTTATAGAGCCAGTGTGCGCAAACCCCTAACTCTGCCTCTTCATGCATCGAAAACGTCCGGATCTGAATCTCCAGTACTTTGCCAGAGGGACCAAATACCGCGGTATGCAGGGAACGATAACCGTTGGGTTTAGGCGATGCGATGTAGTCATCAAACTCGTGGGGGATGTTACGCCACAAGCCGTGAACAATACCCAGCACGGTATAACAGTCACGAATCTCCGGCACCAGAATCCGCACCGCACGGATATCATAAACCTGGTTAAAGGCGATGTTCTTACGCTGCATTTTACGCCAGATACTGTAGATGTGTTTGGCGCGTCCCATCACATCGCCATCAATATTGACCTTTTTCAACTCAGCATTAAGAATGCTCACCGCATCTTCGATGAACTGTTGACGATCCAGGCGCTTCTCATCCAGCAATGACGCAATCTGCTTGTAGTCGTTGGGTTTGAGATAGCGAAATGAGAGATCTTCCAGTTCCCACTTGATATGACCGATCCCCAGCCGGTGAGCCAGCGGCGCATACACATCAAACACCTCCCGCGCCACCAGATAACGCTTCTTACGGGAGTCACTCTTAACACGACGAATAGCACAGGTGCGCTCGGCAATCTTGATCAGCACGACCCGCACATCATCGATCATCGACACCAGCATTTTGCGGACGTTGTCCAGCGGGTTACCGCTCTGGCCCAGCACATTCTCACGCCGGGGGTTCTGTCGACTGCCGATAGCAGCCATCTGCAACACGCCATCGATCAGCGTAGCAATTGTCTGACTGAAGCGACGGCGAATATCTTCCAGTGTGGTACGCTTTTCACGAACACTGCGATACAGGATGGCGGCTACCAGCGCGTCCTGATCCTGATTCAGTTCAATAAGAATCTGGGCCATCTCCAGCCCGGTGAGGTAACTGTCACTGTCTTTCCATGAATCTTCCGAAGGTTCAGCCTCCTCTTTCAGCTGTTTGGCATAAAGACAGGCCTGACGGACGGTATCTATATCCTTAACCTCGACCTGCTCCTGCAGCCTTTCCAGCCACAGATCCAGATCGACACTACCGTCAGCATGTATTGGATGATCTTCGCGTACTTTTACCACAGCGCTACGCCGCTCCCTTGTATACCTTCGTGATGCCACTCATATTGCGCTATCTGCACCCTGCTGATGACCACGTTATAACAGTAGCAGGGGCCAAAATATTATGAATCCATAGCACTTACAGCGGCCCATTTTAGTATTTCAGCCATGCAATAGCGAGTATGTTCAGCGTAAATCGGGGTATGCTGTCGGTAATCAGGGGCGGGAAAACCGGCTTTCTAATTAAAAAAGAAAACCCGCTGGCCGATCCGCCATACCGGTTGAGGGGCTGATTTCAGGAAGGTTTAACGGCGATACCCGTCACCAGTTGTCTTACCAGCCGCGGAAAGGCGTGATGCTGATAGCGCTGTAGCTGCGGCACCTCAAAACCAGCGCGGGAAATAAGCTCTGCAGTCTCCCGGTTCAGCTGGCAGCCCCCGGCACACCGTCGCCAGAAGGGATTAAGACGATGTTGCCAGCGCTGTACTGCAATGTCATCTGAGAGCACATGCTCAAAGAATAGCAGTTGCCCGCCCGGCCTGAGCACGCGATAAATTTCCTGCAACACCTTTTGCGGATGAGGCACGGAACAGAGCACAAGAAAGCAGACCACTGTATCAAACTGGTTATCTGCCAACGGGATATCCATCGCATCAGCAACCAGTAACTGAATTTTATTACGCTGAACTTCCGGTAAAGCTGCCAGAACTGCGCTGGCTTTCTGCATCACTCCGGTATCAGGCTCAAGTGCATACAGTTCAGAGACCTGCCCCGGATAACAATCAAAGCTGGTGCCGGTACCTGCGCCAATCTCCAGCACGGTCCCTCTGGCATAGCTCAGGAGTTGCTCTCTTTCAGGAGCGACCAGCTTCGATACCCGGTCCAGCAACCAGGGAAACAACCAGCGATAATATGGATTGAATCGGCGTAGACTCATCTCTTGGCATCCACTATTCTTGTACTGAAATTACGTACTTTTGTTTTACATTTCAGGAGCTTTACCTATGGCACGTATCAAAATTGATATGCCCGAAAACTACAGTTTCACCACCGAAATACCGGTACGTATCAGTGATATTAACTATGCTGGCCACCTCAGCAACGACGCTGTGTTATCCATCGTACATGAAGCACGACTTCGTTATCTGAACTCCCACAACTATACAGAGCAGGATATCGAAGGTTCAGGCATTATTATGACCGACTCGGTTATCGTCTATAAGGCCGAGAGTTTTTACGGTGACCTGATACAGATCGATATTACTGTGGGCGACTTCAATAAGTATGGCTGTGATATCTACTACCTTCTCAGCAATAAGAAGACAGCGGTAGAGATCGCCCATGTCAAAACCGGTATCGTATTTTTTGATTACACCGAAGGAAAGGTGGTGACCGTACCCGAAGGGTTTAAAGACAGAATCATCAAAGTGGTTTAAACACCCGAGTCTGACTGTTTAATAATTACTCAAAAAAAACAGTTTAACTGGTTGAAAAAAATACAGAAATGACAACCTGAACGAATTTTAACCCACCGCCGCAAAGCCCCATAATATGGGGCTTTCACAGAGTTATCCTAGAGTTATTAACAGCCTTGTGACACTATTTCTGTTTATAAAAGAGGGATAACGCTCCATTGCCGGGACGCAGTCCAATACTCACTGATCACCGTCCGACTCTTCACTAAAGACTTCATCGCGCCACGCGGGCCCCAGCTTCTCTTCAATATAATCACGAATCAGCTTACGCACCATCTGCGAAGGGGTGACATCATCTGCATTGCACAGCTTTTCAAAGGTCGCTTTCTTGTTCGGGTCAATCAGCAGTGTCAGCCGTGCTGTTCTCTTCTCCATAACAACTCCTCTAAACTATTTATGTTAATCATATTAACATTGATTTATACAGTGATGAACATGTAATGTAATCTATATTCTAACAACCACTCAACCGAACCTGAGGCTACATTGCCGGTCGCAGCGTCTTTTATCCGCTGTGACGGCTTAGCGAGAGCAATTATTCATGTCGCATCGTTTACATCTGCACAGTATTAAGCCTTTTAGTGCGCTGCGTGAGAGCCTTAAAGAGGGCTACACCCTGGCTTCCCTATACCGGGACCTGATGGCGGGCATCACGGTTGGCATCATCGCTATTCCATTATCAATGGCGCTGGCGATTGCCAGCGGTGTCCCGCCACAATACGGCCTCTATACCGCCATCATCGCCGGTATTCTGATCCCCCTGACCGGCGGTTCCCGCTATAGCATATCCGGTCCGACTGCGGCTTTTGTCGTGATTTTGTATCCCGTGGCTCAGCAGTTCGGACTCAGTGGGCTGTTGATCGCCTCACTGATGGCAGGCGTGATGCTGGTGTTAATGGCGTTGAGTCGCCTGGGCCGTCTGATTGAATACATTCCCGAACCGGTCACTCTGGGCTTCACCTCAGGCATTGCGGTGGTGATCGCTACCCTGCAGATGAAAGATTTTCTGGGGCTCGAGCTCCCGGAGATGCCAGAAAAATATATCGATAAAGTACTCGCGCTGATCAATGCATTGCCCACCCTGGAACCTGCCGAGTTTCTTATCGGGGCCACAACCCTGGCGGTGTTAGTCGTCTGGCCCCGGTTGCGCATTCCGATTCCGGGGCACCTGCCAGCCGTTGCCATCGGGGTAGCACTGTCTTTACTGCTGGCCAGTGCCGGTTTTGATCTCCAGACCATCGGTTCCCGTTTCAGCTATCAACTGGCTGATGGCACCATCGGTCAGGGTATTCCTCCGGCTTTGCCCGAATTCAACTGGCCCTGGCTGCAGCCGGGGCCGGATGGGCAACCGATCGACTGGGATTTCCATAAACTGACGGCACTGATTCCGATCGCCTTTTCAATTGCGATGCTGGGGGCGATTGAATCACTGCTCTGTGCAGTGGTGCTGGACGGCATGAGTGGCAAGCGCCATCACTCCAACGTCGAACTGCTGGGCCAGGGGGTCGGCAATCTGATAACTCCCTGGTTTGGTGGCATTACCGCAACGGCAGCCATCGCCCGCTCCGCTGCCAACTACCGTGCCGGTGCTCGGTCACCCCTGGCGGCCGTTATTCACGGTCTGGTCGTACTCGTCAGCCTGCTGATACTGGCACCCTGGCTGGCGTATATACCGATGGCCTCAATGGCGGCGATGCTGTTGATGGTCGCCTGGAATATGAGTGAAGCGCCGAAAGTGGTGGAGCTTCTTAAAAAAGCGCCCTCCGGGGATATTCTGGTGCTGCTGACCTGTTTCTCTCTGACCGTGATGATCGATATGGTGGTGGCGATCTCCTTCGGTATTGTCCTTGCTTCCCTGCTGTTCATGCGGGATATCGCCCAGATGACCCGGGTGATCGAGATCAGTGATAACCGCAAACATGTACCCGACTCGCTGCCAGAAGACTGGGGCGTATATAAAATCAGCGGGCCGCTGTTTTTTGCCGCAGCCGACAGAATTTTCTCGGAAATGTTATTGCTCACGGAGCATAAGCAATGCGTCATCCTCTATATGGATGCTGTGCCGATCCTGGATGCCGGCGGATTGTCCGCACTGAATCATTTTCTGGAGGCAAAATTCAAGACGGGTAGCTTTGTTATTATCGCCGACCTGCAATTTCAACCCCTGAAAAATATCGCTAAAGCAGGACTGAAACCGATCGATCAGGCACTGGTTTTCACACCGACACTGGCTGAAGCGATTGAAGTGGCTGGTGCCAAAGTCACACAGGCAAACGCCCTGCCTCACTAACAAGACCGGGCAAAACAGGACTTTTTTTTACATCCCCTGTTTTCAGATGGGCGGCGTTCAAAAAGCAAAAAAACCGCCAGTGATGGCGGTTTTTTCACAGGGCCTGCGCCAGTGTGACCTTCTATTCGTAGTCCTGATAGGCCATCGGTGCCAGATTCTCAAACTTGGTAAACTGACCGATAAACGCCAGACGGTTACTACCGATAGGACCATTACGCTGTTTACCAATGATGATCTCGGCAATGCCCTTATCCGGAGAGTCCTCGTTGTAGACCTCATCCCGGTAGATAAACATGATCACGTCGGCATCCTGCTCGATCGCACCGGATTCCCGCAGGTCAGAGTTAACAGGACGCTTGTTAGGTCGTTGCTCCAGCGCACGGTTCAGCTGCGACAGCGCAACAACCGGGCATTCCAGCTCTTTAGCCAGCGCCTTAAGAGAGCGCGAAATCTCGGAGATCTCCGCCGTACGTCCCTCACTACTCCCCCCTTTCAGTTGCATCAACTGAAGGTAATCCACCATGATCAGAGCGATATCACCATGTTCCCGAACAATACGCCGGGCACGGTTGCGCATCTCTGTCGGACTGATACCGGCAGTGTCATCGATAAACAGCGGCTTATCCCGCAACATATTCACAGCCGTGGTCAGACGGGGCCAGTCATCCTCTTCCAGCTTACCGGAACGTACCCGGGTCTGGTTGATCCGCCCAAGGGAGGAGAGCATCCGCGTGACCAACTGGTCTGCAGGCATCTCGAGGCTGAATACCAGTACCGGTTTATCCTGCGCCATCAGAGCATTTTCGACCAGGTTCATGGCAAAGGTAGTTTTACCCATGGAGGGACGGGCTGCCACGATGATCAGGTCAGAAGGCTGCAAACCTCCGGTGGATTTATCCAACTCTTCAAACCCGGTGGTAACTCCGGTCATCGAGCCTTCGGAGTTAAACAGCTCATCAATCTTATCCACCGCTTTTTTCAGCAGTGGATTAACCCCGACAGGCCCCCCCTCGTTGGGCCGGTCCTCGGCGATCTGAAAGATCTTCTGTTCCGCTTCGCTGAGGATATCCGTGCCTGGACGCCCTTCCGGCATAAAGGCACTTTCGGCAATCTCGTGGGCAACGGTGATCATCTTGCGCAACAGCGCCCGATCACGAACGATCTCGGCATAAGCACGGATATTAGACGCACTGGGGGTATTTCGGGCCAGCTCAACCAGATAGTCGAGTCCGCCCGCCGCATCCAGATTTCCGGTGCGATCCAGCTCTTCAGAGATGGTCACCACATCGATCGGCTGCATATTATTAACCAGCTTCTCAATCGTACGAAAGATCAGCCGGTGATCGTGGCGGTAGAACTGATCTTCCAGCACGATCTCTGATACCGCATCCCAGGCGTTATTATCCAGCATCAGCCCGCCGAGTACGGACTGTTCAGCTTCCTGCGAGTGAGGAGGAACTTTTACCCCCTCCATATCGGCTGAATCAGGATCCAGATAATCCATAAAACTTTATACCTCAACACACAGAATACCCGCTTCAGATCCCCTTGGCCTGAAACGAAAAAAGCACTGCGCAGTATAATACTACGCAGTGCTTCTTAACTCACCCGCTGATCTGAAAGATTCAGATCAAAAGCAGTGCTTACTCGCCAACAACAACGATGCCGACAGTAGCAGTCACTTCCGGGTGCAGCTGAATAGCAACTTCGAACTCACCAGTGGTACGCAGCGCACCTTCTGGCAGACGAACTTCACTCTTAGCCACTTCGATACCTGAAGCTGTAATTGCATCAGCGATATCAGCAGTACCGATAGAACCAAACAGTTTGCCCTCTTCGCCCGCTTTAGCAACGATAGACAGTTCAATTTCGTTCAGTTGTGCAGCACGTGTCTGAGCAGAATTCAGCTTCTCAGATGCAGCAGATTCCAGTTCAGCACGACGTGCTTCAAAAGCTTCCAGATTAGCCGCTGTCGCAGGAACCGCTTTCCCAAAAGGAAGCAGGTAGTTACGACCGTAACCACGCTTAACGGTTACCTTGTCACCCAGGCTACCCAGTTTGCCAATTTTCTCGAGCAGGATAACTTCCATCTCGCAAACCTCTATTTTTACTCTCGCCTGTCAGCGTCTGGCACTCACAGGCTGAAACTTGTTTAATCACCTGCACACATATTTCACATACCTGAATAGGTGCAGCAGGTTAACCGTTATTACTGGTGGCTGTCAGTGTATGGCAGCAGTGCAACGTAACGCGCACGCTTGATAGCTGTTGCCAGTTGACGCTGGTAACGCGCTTTAGTACCAGTGATACGGCTAGGTACGATTTTACCGGTTTCAGTAATGTAACCTTTCAGGGTATCCAGATCTTTGTAATCGATCTCAGTAACGCCTTCAGCGGTAAAACGGCAGAATTTTCTACGACGGAAAAAACGAGCCATGGTATATCTCCTCTAAATATGGGTTAAACCGATTACTCGGCAGCAGCTTCTTCAGCAGCTGGCGCATCAGCAGCCGGAGCTTCTGCAACAGGTGCATCAGTCGCTTCAGCAGACTTTTCAGAACGCTCTTCGCGACGTGGACGACGCTCTTCACGGCCTTCAGCAGCTTTAATTGGAGATACTTCAGTAACCGCATCTTTACGACGAACAACCATGTTACGGATAACCGCATCGTTGTAACGGAAGATGTTGGTTAGCTCGTCCAGAGTTTCCTGAGCACACTCAACGTTCATCAGAACGTAGTGAGCTTTATGGATCTTGTTGATTGGGTAAGCCAGGTGGCGACGACCCCAATCTTCCAGACGGTGGATTTTACCTTCAGATTCTTCAATCAGCTTGGTATAACGCTCAACCATAGCTGGAACCTGCTCACTCTGATTCGGGTGAACCAGAAAAACGATTTCGTAATGACGCATTAATTGCTCCTTACGGTTTATACAGCCTTCAGCCGCATCGAAAAACGGTAGAAAGCAAGGAGTTAGAGTTAGTTTCCTCAATGGCATAGCCAACGGGAGGCGAAATTATACGCGAAGATCGATAAAACACAAACAAATCTACGCTATTTCTGTCCTCTGGTGTTGCAAACCGATATTAACTGGCAGGAGAGATCGACTGACTCATTTTTGCGCAAAACAGTTTTTTGGTATGTTTATCAGGATCTTTGCGAATGGCAGCCCAACAACTGTTGGTGTCTTCAAATTGGGTAAAATTCAGGCCATTGCGCAGATCGATCAGATAGACCTTGTCGTAAAAATCATGGTCATTCCATTCGCTGACCTTTAACCGGGTTTCGATGCAGGTGTAATGAGGCACGATGTTCACGCCGGTTTTCTGCGCCCGGATATAGTGGCGGTAATAGTTTTTACCCCGCTCAGTGCCGCGTATCTGGTAATGAACAAAATCACGGCACTGCTCCAGCTCCGTTACCCGCTTATCTTCCAGCAGCACCGCTTTACTGATGGGCGTACCTTTATAAGTAAACTCACCAAGCAGATAGATCTCTGGCTGCTGGGCAAGGGCCATCGGTGAAGCCAGCAGCGTTGCCAGCAGCACTCCTTTATAAAGCATCGCAATCCTCCTGATTATAGCGAAACAGAGTTGTAGGGATGAGTTTTCACAATATCGCAGGCTAACGCATCTCAGCCTTTTATTCGACCTCTGGGCCAAAAAACGATGACAACTGACCGAATATTCATGATGGTGGTCATGTTTGTGCACTAAAGCGGCGCCGAAACTCTCGTGGCGTCAGCCCGGTGATCTTAATAAACACTTTTCTGAAAGCACTGACATCATCGTATCCGCTACTCAGCGCGATCACCTCAATACTATCAGCTGAGCTTTCAAGCGCGTCGCAGGCTTTGCTGATGCGCAACTGCTGGATATACTCTTTTGGCTTATACCCGGTCGCCCGGACAAAACGCCGGAGAAAGGTCCGCTCGGTCAGATGGCACTCCTCTGCCAACTGTTTCACCGTCACGCTGGTCTGAGTATGACTTTGTAAATAGTGCTGACTCTTCAGAACAGCGCGGTCGCCATGATCAAATGGCGGGATAAAGCAGCGATAATAGCGTTGCTGACGGGGGGCGGTATCCACCACCAGCTGCTTACCTAACTGGCGCATCAAAGCCGGACTACCAAACTGAGCCACCAGCTCCAGTCCCAGATCCAGCCAGGCCATCAGGCCTCCGGCAGTCATCAGATCACCATCATTAATCAGTATCCTGCTGTCATCCACGCGAACCCCGGGAAACCGCTGAGCCAACTGATCAGCCAGCATCCAGTGGGTGGTCGCCGCGCGCTGATTAAGCAAACCGGTCTGCGCCAGAAGAAAAGCCCCGGCGCAGACTGAACAGAGTAACGCCCCTGACCCATGCATCGCTTTAAGCCATCCGCTCAACACCGGCTGTTCATCGGTGTAGAAACGACCCTCAATACAGGGGGGTAAAATAACCACCTGCGGAGCATCACTGCCAACAGACACAGACGAGCCGGTTAACTCAGCGCCCGACAACACCTGTACCTCAAAATGCACCCCTTCTGCCCGCGCCAGAGCCAAACGATTGGCCATGCCAAACAACTCAGACAGCCCCTCAATGGCGGATCTCATCCCCCCTGGATAGCCGATAACCGCAACGTGGATTGTTTTCATAAATACCGACACTATATGTCATGTCACTTACATATCATTTATATGTCATTTATTGCTCTAAATATGTCAAAAACGACTCCAGTATAGCGTGCGGAGTCAACGGATAATAGTTATATCAACCGATACTATTGAAGAGGTATAGCTATGACACAGATTCAGCCAAACACAGCACTGCTGCTGATCGACATTCAGAACGACTATTTTCCGGGTGGCAAATGGGAACTGGTTAACACTCAGCGGGCTGCGGATAACGGCGCGAAACTGCTGACCGCTTTTCGTGAAAAACAGATGCCGGTTATCCATGTACGCCATGAGTTTGAATCAGTTGAGGCGCCGTTCTTTGTTCCCGGTTCTCAAGGCGCACAGATCCACAGCACCGTTGCGGCCGAGGGCGACGAACCGGTGGTTTTAAAGCACTCAGCAAACTGTTTTAAAGAAACTGATCTGCAAGAGATCCTCAAAAGCCTGAATATTGAAAATCTGATTGTGGCCGGCGCGATGAGCCATATGTGTATCGACGCAGGTGTGCGTGCCGCAGCGGACCTGGGATACAACGTCACCGTCGCCCAGGATGCCTGCGCCACAAAGGATCAGGAATTCAATGGCATCACCATCCCCGCTGAGCAGGTGCACGCATCATTTATGGCGGCACTGGCATTTGCCTATGCAAGGGTGGAAGATACTGAGATTTTGTTGGAAGAGATGAAGTAATTCGGGGCTGGGGTGAACTGCCCCAATTAACACAGCCATTTTAATTGTAGGAGCGGCTTCCAGCCGCGAGAAATATGTGAAAATTTTCATTCGCGGCTGGAAGCCGCTCCTACAAATACAAAGAAGGCTTTTCCGGGCAACGGGCAAGTCACGCTCTTTGTGACGTCGAGATAAACAACGAGCGACGGCTGTTATGCTACCTCAACAATCTCAAAACTGTGGCTAATCTCGACCCCACCCTTTTCCAGCATCAGTGAAGCGGAGCAGTACTGTTCAGCCGAAAGCTTAACCGCACGCTCAACCTTCTTTTCGTTCAGGCCGCGACCGGAAACAATGAATTTCACATGGATCTTAGTGAACACCGCAGGTACCGCATCGGCACGTTCAGCATCGATCTCTGCCACACAGTCAACCACATCCTGCCGGGTTTTCTTCAGAATGCCGATCACATCATAAGAGGTGCAGCCGCCCAGTCCCAGCAGCATCAGTTCCATTGGCCGGGGCCCCTGCTTCAGCTCGCCATCAATGGTAATTTCAAACCCGGAACCGGTGGTTCCCTTGAAACGGACATCGCCATCCCATTTTACTTTTGCTTGCATAGTATCTGTATCTTCTTTCAATCGTTATTATCTGGCGAACAGTTCAGCCAGCTTACTGCCCGGATCAGCGGCCCGCATAAAGGCTTCACCCACCAGGAAACTGTCCACCTGATGCTCACGCATGGCGATCACATCATCACGGCAGAGAATCCCGCTTTCGGTGACCACGATGCGATCATCAGGCACCCTGTCCAGCAACTCAAAGGTGTGTTCAAGTGACACTTCAAAGGTGTGCAGGTTGCGATTATTGATCCCCACCAGAGTGTTACCGAGCGGCAGAGAACGCTCCAGTTCAGCCTGGTTATGCACTTCAATCAGTACGTCCATGCCCAGCTCCAGCGCCAGGGCATTGAGGTCCGCCATCTGAGCATCGTCCAGCGCGGCCACGATCAGCAGGATACAGTCGGCACCGATCGCCCGGGCTTCGTAAATCTGATAAGGGTCAACAATAAAATCTTTACGGATAACCGGCAGGGAACAGGCGGCACGCGCCTCCATCAGGAAGGCTTCGCTGCCCTGAAAGAAATCGGCATCGGTGAGCACTGAGAGACAACTGGCACCACCCGCTTCATAGGAACGGGCAATATCCGCCGGCACAAAAGGATCACGGATCACCCCTTTAGAAGGGCTGGCTTTTTTCGCTTCAGCAATAATAGCTGAACGTCCTGCAGCCAGTGTTTTCGCCATATTCGCGACAAAACCCCGGGGATCGGTTGCACTGCCCTGCTGGTCGGCGATCTGCGCCTTCAGGTCAGCAATGCTTTTTACCGGCTGACGCTCAGCAATCTCTTCATATTTGCGCGCAATAATTTTTTTCAGCACGGTGGGTGTATCGGTCATCGTTGTTCAGTCCTTCAGCGACTGGCTAAACTCCGCCAGCTGTTGCATTTTATTCAGTGCCGCGCCCGAGCGGATCGCGTCCAGTGCTTTTGCCACACCCTCTTTATGGCTGGACGCCAGACCACTCAGATAGATCGCCGCGCCGGCATTCAGCGCCACCATCGATGCCGCCTTTTTAGCAGCCAGATCTTCAGCACCGGAGAAGGCTTTCTTAATCAGTTCCAGTGACTGGGCCGGACTCTCAATAATCAGGCCGATCAGACTCTGACTCTCAACACCGAGATCTTCAGGTGACAAACGATACTCAGTAATCTCACCGTCTTTCAGCTCAGCCACATAGGTGTGGGTTGCCAGACTGATCTCATCCAGACCATCATCCGCATGTACCACCATGATATGTTCGCCGCCCAGTTGCTGCATCACCTCAGCCATCGGCCGACAGAGTTTCTTGGTAAACACACCAATCACCAGGCGCTGTGCGCCAGCCGGATTGGTCATCGGCCCGAGAATATTAAATACCGTGCGGGTAGCCAGTGCCCGACGGGCACCGATGGCGTGTTTCATCGCACCATGAAAACCCGGTGCAAACATAAAGCCAACACCGACCTCATCGATACAGCGGGCTACGGCATCGGCCCCCAGATCCAGGTTGATCCCCGCCTGTTCCAGCAGATCTGCACTGCCACTGCTGGAGGAAACCCCACGGTTACCATGTTTGGCCACATGAACACCGCAAGCCGCCGCGACAAAAGCGCTGGCAGAGGAGACATTAAACAGGTTGGCACCATCGCCACCGGTACCGACGATATCGACCAACGGCGCAGAGGTTGCTTTTACCGGCGTCGCCAGCTCACGCATCACCTGAGCAGCCCCGGTAATCTCATCGATCGACTCACTCTTCATCCGCAATGCAACCAGAAACCCGGCGATCTGAGATTCAGAACACTCACCGGTCATCACCTGACGCATCACTTCAACCATTTCGTCACGGCTCAGATCAATATGATCAACTACCCGCGCCAGCGCTTCTTTGATATCCATTGTGTCGTCCTTATGCTCGGTTTAAAAAGTTTTGCAGCAGATCATGGCCCTGCTGAGTGAGGATCGATTCCGGGTGGAACTGCACCCCTTCAATATCCAGCTCTTTATGCCGCACACCCATAATCTCATCGACAGAGCCATCCTCATTCTGAGTCCAGGCGGTGATCTCCAGGCAGTCTGGCAAAGTATTCTTATCGATCACCAGTGAATGATAGCGGGTAACCGACACCGGATTCTCCAGCCCGGCAAACACCCCGGTATTATTGTGATATACCGGTGAGACCTTGCCATGCATCACCTGACGGGCACGCACCACATCACCGCCAAACGCCTGGCCCATACTCTGATGACCCAGACAGATACCAAAGATCGGCAGTTTACCGGCAAAATGCTTAATCGCCGGTACCGAGATACCCGCTTCATTTGGCGTACAGGGGCCGGGAGAGATCACCAGCTGAGAGGGATTCAGGGCTTCGATCTGTTCGATGGTAATTTCATCATTACGATACACCTGAACGTCAGCGCCCAGCTCACCCAGATATTGCACGACGTTATAGGTAAACGAGTCGTAGTTATCGATCATTAGCAGCATATCAATATTTAACCTATTGATTTATATAATTAATAACATCGAGCCTTATTCAGGTTACCCGGTTTATAAACCTAAGAAATCGAAACTGAGCAGCAGATGGCCTCGAAGAACAGCCGATTATAGTACAGTAACCTAATTCTGGATAACACTGATGCGCGATGAAAACCGCCCATGGAGGGGCTAACAGAGGAAAACGGCTATAAACAGCCCAAGAAAAAATACCTGCCTATCCGTTTCCAGGATATTCAGGTATGGAATGTGATCGCCGTTGAGGGAGCATGAGCACTGCTTTTTTAAAGACAGCAGCAGGCCCGCCGGCTCAACAGAACCTGGCGGGCAAAGCAGCGTTAACTGGCAGAGAACTTCTCATAATGGATCGCACTATTGGCCATCTGCCGTTGATCCAGCCAGCCCTTAACGGCATCCACCATCGGCGGTGGTCCGCAAAGGTAGAGATCAACCTCGCCGTCGTTGAAATGGCTATCCTCAAACAGATCGGTAACCACTCCAACAGGGCCCTGCCAGACATCGTTTTCTTTCATCACGATGCTGTAGTAGCTGAAGTCAGGCAGCTTTTCTGCAAACGCCTGGATACGTTCTATCTCACACAGATCAGCCACCTGAGTGACGCCGTAAAACAGCGTGATCGGCTGATCACAGCGTTGTGGATTTTCAACCAGCTGATCGAGCATGCCGAGAAACGCCGCCAGCCCGGTTCCGCCGGCAACAAAGATCAGCGGACGCCTGATCTGATGCAGATAAAACGCTCCCAGCGGCGCCTTCAGCTTCATGCGGTCGCCCGGTTGCGCCCGGTCACGCAGATAATCGCTCATCACCCCCTGCGGCAGCAGACGGATCAGAAACTGCAGCTGATTCGTCTCATTTGGCGCACAGGCAAAGGAGTAGGAACGCCACTCCTCGGTACCCGGCACATTCACATGGGCATACTGCCCCGGCAGAAAATCCAACTGATCACCAAGGGCCCTGGCATCGATGTAAACCACCGCGGCGGATTCTGATACCAGGTCGATGCTGGTAATCACGGCCTCCAGTTCTTCCGGCCCGGAGCTGGTACAGAGCGTTGACTCAAAGCCAAACTCGATGGCGCAATCGGATGCCACCCGCATCTGACAGGTCAGCACACTGCCCTGCTCAAGATCTGACTGACTCAACGCATCCTCATCAACATATTCAAGCTGGTAATCCCCGGAGCTGCAGCGTCCTTTACAGGTAGCACAAACACCCTCACGACAATCCACCGGAATCGTAATCCCCTGACGCAGGGCCGCATCAAGCACGGTTTCTCCAGCATTAACACCGATAAATCGGGTGCGCCCGTCACTGAAATTCAAAGCAACTTTATTCATAAAACACCTCAGAGAATCTTCGTCTGATACAAGACCGGAATCATCGACAAACAGACCATTGCAGCAGCCCGCGAAGGGGAAAAAGCGGGCTCTGCTCTGAAGCCTGAAGCTCTTAAAACCGACCTTAATACCGACCTGATAACCGATCAGACGTGATAGAAATCAAGCACATGACGAATCTTATCGTTCAATAAAATCGATTGCTTACGAAGCACTTTCCAACGGTCACCTTCTGACCGAAGAGTGTATTCAACCCGGCCAAAGAAGGCCTCAGATTCACCGAAGCGGTAAAAATGGGTCACCCAGTTAGCTTTCACCTTCCAGGTACCATCCGCCTGCTCCTCCCCCTGCACATTGTTAACACTGTGCAGGGTACGGGGCATCGGGGTACAGGCCGCCGACTTACCGGTGCGGATGCGGAATACCCGATCCTCAAGACCCGCCCGGGTGGCATAGTAGATCAGCGACATCTCCCGTTTAGGGTCGGTGGTATGCACATGCTCCGAATCCCACTGGGGAATATGAAACTCAGCATTCTCATCAAAGGTTGCCAGATACTCATCCCACTGCTGACGATCACAATGCTCGGACTGTTTATAGAGAAACTGCTCAATACTCTGCAATGCAGCGCTTTTCATTTCGGTGCTCATCACTTTTCCTCCTGCTGCAGCTTACGATCCAGCCCCTGCAGCAGATAACGCTGCCAGGTAGAGTGCTGATTGACATAGAGACCTTCATGGGTGAACTCGGTGCCGGTGATAGCCGGATTAATCCCCAGAGCTTTGGTGTTCGCGGTGGCTTCGCGGGTCCACTTATCACAGCCACGGGAAATGTCATTCCAGCGTTCCAGGCGCGCTTCAAAACCCTTCTGCGCTTCGCGGAACTCCACCAGATCATCCGGCGTCCCCATACCGGAAACGTTAAAGAAGTCTTCAAACTGACGGATCCGGTTTTCCCGGTCATCATCGGATTCACCTTTAACTCCCAGACAGAAGCTATGCACTTCGGTTTTATTCCAGGCAACCGGACGGACAACCCGCAACTGAGAGCTGATCTGATCCATAAAGAACAGACTTGGGTAGATGTTAAGATTACGCAAACGGTGCATCATCCACTGCGCCCGGCTTTCACCATACTCTTCAATCAGGCGAGGCATAACCGAGGCGTAACCCGGGCGAACTTCAGGGTTGGGCATGTCGCTGAAGAGAATGGTGTGACCGTTGTTAAAGGCAAACCAGCCATCATCAGTTTCCTTATCGCCCGCCCCCAGCTTGCTGTAGTCGAGCACTTTTTTGCCAGCCCCATGCTTTTCTACTTCCAGCTGCTGACGATACTGCACCGTCGCAACATAGTTGTAGTGCACGGTACTGACGTGATAACCATCCAGGCCATTTTCGTTCTGCAGTTTCCAGTTTCCATCAAAGGTATAGGAGGAGGACCCCGGCAGCACTTCCAGCTCACCGCTCTCTGACTGCGCCACCATCATGTCAAAACCGATACGGGCATCGCCGAGAAAATCTTCCAGAGACTCAGTGCAGGCGGTATTCAGATTGATAAAAATAAATCCCTTATACGAGCTGATCAGCGCTTTACGCAGCCCCCGGGTGGACTTATCAAAGTCATCGGGATATTCACCGGGCGCCTTGACCTTCACCAGCCGTCCGTCGGTCTTATAGCACCACGCATGGAAGGGACAGGTAAAGGTAGACTGGTTGCCGCGACATACCCGTGTCAGAGTGGCGCCACGATGCTGACAGGCATTGATCAGCGCATTCAGTTCACCATTACCATCACGGGTGATGATCATCGCCTGGCGACCCGCCTGCATGGTAAAAAAGTCATGGGGGTTGGCGACCTGGCTCTCATGGCAGGCATAGATCCAGGTGTTCTCAAAGATCAGATCCATTTCGATATCGAAAAGATCACGATCGGTAAACATCTCGCGGGCCACCCGGTATACATTTTCTTCGGGACGGAAGTCGGTCAGTCCTTCAACCTTAGCGCGCCACTCAAGCAGTGTTTGTTTCGAATTAGTTTTCATTGATTCAGTCTCCTGGCTGAGCGCATTGATTAAAACTTCACAACCGTTTTTATCCAGAAAGCATCACCCTTAGGCCGGTTTTCAACGGCCATCTCTTTTTGATACTTAACGGATAAAAAGAAGCCTTTGCCGTTATCGAACTTAATCGCAGGACCGATCGCAAAAGCCTGGCCCTTATTACCGATATCGGTGCCGCTGACTTCATCTCCGGTTAACTGTTTGTAGGCATACCCGCCGACACCGATCACCCAGTTGGGTGATACGCCGTAACCCAGGGAGTAATCAGCATGCAACTCCTGACCCGACCGATAGTTGGTATCATCATTTTCGAAGTTGTAGTCGTACATCACTTTTACCCCCCAGTTGAGGCCGGCAGGATCAATATGGGAGGCGGCGTAGATACCCTGAACAGTCCAGTAGTTACGGCCGATATTGGCCAGGCGGGATGCATCGTATTCACCGGTTGGCGCGATCACATCGACACCGACAGCGGTATGAAACTGAGGACTATGATGAAAGGCCAGCGCTGCCGTCAGATCCAGATCACCAATACCCGATTCGCTATCGTTCATCCCCATGACCGATACATCCAGATCAACCAATGGCAGCAAACCGGCAAAAATCAGCTGACCACCGAACAACGTTTTATCGGTGACATAAAGCAGTCGTGGCGCCAGAACATCGGCTTTCAGGCTGAAGCTGATCGGCAGACTTTTACCATCATTACCCTTAAAATCATCCGCTTCATAATGCTCGGCATAGATCAGCGGATAGACCCCGGGTGGTGGCAAAGCTCCCACCAGCAGATCTTCAGCCCCCATAGGGTAGTTTGAGCCACCGCCCTCCGTCGCCTGAACCTGGGTAGTGATTAAAGATGCCCCGATCAGGCACCCCATTGCATAGTTAACGGTACGTTTCATGAGTGGTTATTCCTTATTATTAGTCTGATCAGAGCCCGGCGACTGCCGGACTCAACGGCGCAGGGTTCAGTCACAAAGTTGCTTAAAACCACCCCGGTAAAACACCAGAGGTTCACCCTCATCAACCCGGTCAAAGTCCAGCACCCGACCGACAATCAACAGGTGATCACCGGCGACACGGGTAAACTCCACCTGACACTGCAGGGTTGCCAAAGCATCCTCCAGCAGCGGCACCCCTGTTGAACTCAGGCGATACTGAACACCGGAAAACTTGTCCTCGGAGCGGGTCGCCAGCTGCATCGCCAGATCCCCCTGACGCTGACTGAGGATGTTCACATTGAAATATTTACCTTCATCAAATGCCGACACACTGGGTGAGGTCAGTACCAGACTCCACAAAATCAGCGCCGGATCTAACGACAGCGATGAGAAAGAGTTGGCGGTAATCCCCACCAACTGATCGTTCTCGCCACGTGCGGTAATAGCGGTCACGCCGGTGGCAAACATACCAAAAGTGTTGCGCAGCTCGCGGGTATCAATCAGCGGCACTTCAACGGCTGGTGTGGCGTTTATGGATTGTGTATTAGACGCAGTCATCTCAGGCCTCCTGTTTAAAGTATTCGCCAACGACCTGATTACAGGCATCTGCATTGGTCCACCAGGGCATCAGATCCACCGGATTGTTAAACCCGTTGGCGATGGTTTTAGCCAGGTCCGGTGACTGCTGTGCGGCACCCAGCAGGTTGAGGGTATGGTTCTCAGGAGGCAGCAGGATGCTGTTGGTCCAGCCGACCACATCTTTGGCATAAGCCCAGTACGTTTCGAAGGTATCCTTCATCCAGCTTTCATCGAATGGCTGATCACCCCGGGCAAGAATCGAATCCAGATAGATCTTGCTGCACTTCGCGCCATTATTTGATCCCTGACCGGTGATCGGATCGTTGACCACCAGCGCATCCGCCATCCCCAGCACTTTACGTCCGGAAGGCAGGGTCAGTACGGGCTTACGTACCGTTGGCGGGAAGCGCCCGGCCAGTACACCATTGTCATCGGTCAGCTGAATATTCTTGCAACGTTCCGCTTCCCAGGGGCAGTAGGTATTGACGATCTCAAGGCTGCGGGCCAGGTGTTGTTCCGGGGTTTCCACATCGCCCCAGCAATCCATCGGGCCACCCGGAATACCTTCAAACACCATGATTTCACAGGGACCGCTGAGCGTCAGCGCAGGGAAACAGAAGTATTCACCGACCCCGGGGATCAGGTTGAAAGCGACCCGCGAGAACGGTTCTTTAGGCGTCATACCATGCACATAGGTGAGCGCTAAGGCGCGTTGGGGTTTATCAAACACTGAACGCCCGGCATCACGTTCAAACTGCCGGACAATCTCGCCCTTACCGGCGGCCAGCAACACCAGATCGTGAGAGGCTGCCAGCTCTTCAAGCTCTTCAATGCCGGCATCCCGGAACACCAGCTCGCCCCCCAGACGGACAAATTCATCCATCCATACCGGCATCTTCAGACGCTGATCCACGGACTGGGCTTTGTGGTCGATAGGTGCCGCCCAGTCGATCAGTTTTTCGCCCGGACGCTCAGGGTTCGGAACCGTAAGACCGATCCCCTCAACCGGCGGACAGTCGTTTTCCCAGAAATTAAGCCCCAGCTCTCTTTCGGTATTCAGCGCCATATCGAACATGCACTGACTTGAGGTGACCCGGCCGGAACGAATATCGTCCTGGGTCCGGTTAGATAACATCGTGACCTGATAGCCCTGTTTCAAAAGGCCGATTCCAGTCTGAAGGCCGGACTGTCCGGCACCGATAATTGCGATTTTACGTGACATAAAATTTACTCCAGATTTTATTTTTATTGCCGGCTTACTCTGCGAGTTTGGGGATTGCAGGGGTTCGTTGTTCCGGACCAATCGCGGAATAACCACCATCAACCGCGTAATCAGCGGCGGTCACAAAACTGGCCTGCTCAGAACAGAGAAACAGCACCACTTCGGCTACTTCCCGGGGATCACCCAGACGCCCCAGCATGTGGAAATCAGCAGCAACCTGATCCGCTTTAGCCCGGTTGCCACCACTGACTTCATTGATCACCCTGGACCAGGTCCAGCCCGGAGAAACTGAATTGACCCGGATGCCATCTTCAGCAAAGTCCATCGCCATACTGCGGGTCAGATGACGGATCGCCGCCTTGCTGACGGGGTAAAGCCAGCGACCGGTCTGAGCGATCTGTGATGAGATACTGCTGAAGTTGACGATCGCGCCGCCACCACGCCTGACCATCAGCGGCCGGGCGATATTGGCCGCCATCACGGCACTGACCACATTGATATCCAGTGCGGTGAGCCAGTCTGCCCGGGAAGAGGCCTGCCCTTCATCCAGATAGCTGCAGGCGAGGTTGATCAGATAATCAACGCCACCAAAGCGGCTTTCAGCACGGTTGATCGCGGCCGTCAGCTGCTCATCATCGGTGATATCCGCTGCGACAAACTGTGCTTTGGCGCCCAGCCGGTCTGCCAGAGCAGCACCCGCCGCCGCATCGATATCGATCACAGTGACACTCGCACCCGCTTCGATAAACACCTCGGCAACCGCCGCTCCGATCAGGGTTGCACCACCGGTAACAATGACACTGCGGTCGTTAAACAGGCTCATTGTGCACCTCCCTGATCCAGCCCCTCACTGTCGGGCCAATTCGGCATCAGCGTATTGGAAGGCAGAGTCTCATCCAGCAATTTTGCCGCCGACTCCTGTCCGGCAACCGGCAGGCCATGAGGGTCCAGCTTGCCAATCTGCACCAATACAGAGGCCTGATCCCAATAGATATGTTCGTGATACAGCTTGTCACCACGGAACTTAACCACCGCCACCAGCGGCACTTCAACGTATTTTCCGGTTGGCTCAATACCCGGCAGCATCCAGTCGATGACACGGTCATGGGTGAAGGTGAACAGCAGTTCATCAACAATCTGGGTTGCTCCAATGGTGCGGGAGATCGGGATAAGCGCCGTATCCGCAGGATTCACATCAACAAAGTGATTTTTGTAGAAGCGATAGAGGTTTTTATAGCCCACCCCACCGGTCATATTGGGGATATGGTTGACGTAGGGTTCAGCCACCATGGTCGCCATAGTGTCATCCACATTGCGGGTATCAAATTCATACTCGCAATGTTTATCCCACAGGTAGGACAGGTCATAATGCGGGCCGATCACTTGACGGAACGCGGTGACCGAACGCTGGTGAGCCATCAGGGCCGAAGGCTTGTGATAATGCTCTGCCCCCTCCCGGGCAAACGCATGATCAACGCCGGGATAGGTATACAGTTCCACATGTTCCTGATCACCCAGCGCCGCATAGATATCGTTGCGCGCCGCTGCGGGGCAGTACTCATCATTACCGGCAAAGTGCAGCACCAGCCGGCCACTGATATTCACCGCCTCATGCAGATGGTTTTCAATGCCCATACCGTAATAACCGACGGCAGCATCAACATCACAGCGGCAGGCTGTCAGGTAGGACAAGCGGGCACCCAGACAGAACCCCAGTGCACCAACCTTGCCGTTGCACTCAGGCAGCCCTTTCAGAACACTGATCGCCGCGTCGATATCCTCAACACCCAGATCCTGATCAAAGCCCTGATAAAAACCAAACGCTTTTTCCCATTCTGCCGGGCTGTATTCCAGCTGCACACCTGGTTCCTGACGCCAGAACAGATCAGGCGCCAGTACCACATAGCCCTCCTCTGCATAATAGTCAGCCACCTTACGCATGGTTTCGTTGATACCAAATATCTCTTGCAGCAAGACAATACCCGGCCCTTCACCCGCAGCCGGTACCGCCAGATAGCCTTTAAAACTGCCACTGCCATCTTTTGCCTGGATATCTATCATGGTGCCCATAGCACGCCTCCTGAATGTTGTTGTTTTTCTCGAATCGTTATTTATCCTCGAATATCAGGCAGGCAATTACGCTCCGAAAAATGCGGCGACTATCCACAAGGTGCTAAAAGATGATCTGGCTCAATGATTCATGAAATCGGCTTAACGCCTGTCAACGCGGGCCATCCGGTCAGTGCGGTGACTATCCAGTTAGCGCAGGTTATTGACTGATGCGTGAAATTTGTACAGAAGCTGGGGAGAACCCCACTATACTTAAATCCATCAATATGCAATATATAAGAGACCATCTATTGATTTAGATTAATAAAAACAGGGTAGTAAACGATGTCTTCCGACTTAACCTTGTCTCCCTGGTTGAGAGACGCACTTAAAGGTGACCCCGAGCGGTTAGTGTTCAGCTCGGGTACGCTGGAACAGGTCAGGGAAGAGGTTTCAGCGATGTATAAACCGCATCTGCTGGATATAAAAGGAAGAGGATCTGAACTGGATGCCCGTTTGCACTCGGTTGCTTTGGGGAATGTCCGCTTTAACCGGCTTAAATATGGTGCTGAAGTTGTTATTGATCCCGGTAATCTTGAGCAGTTTTATCTGATTCAGATGCCCGTCTGTGGTCAGGCGGACATCTACAGCGGTAGCCATGTTATTTCTACCGACACAGACACCGCGTCTATCCTAAACCCCTCCGACCCGCTGACCATGATCTGGAGTGAAGATTGCGATCAGCTGATGTTCCGGATTGACAGACATTCTGTGGAATTAGCCTGCAGCCAGATACTGGGACGATCCGTTCGCACCCCCCTGCGGTTCAAGCCAGATATGCTCTGGAACCGGAATCCGGTCTGGCGCAACATGATGATGTATCTGGCACATCTGCTACAGGATCAGCCCTCAATTACGACCCAACCCACCATCGCCCATCAACTCGAACAGCTGATCATCAATACCCTGATCTCAATCCAGCCTCACAACTACACCGACGCCATGAACACACCCGACCGGACCCTGGCACCACGACATGTAAAAAAGGTTGAGGAGTATATTGAGAATCACGCCGGTGAGGCGCTGACACCGGGAGAGCTGGCCGAGATGGCGGGCGTCAGTGTACGGACACTGTATGCGGGTTTTAAGGATTTTCGTCAGACCAGCCCGATGGAATACCTGCGCACGATTCGGTTGCAGCGTGCCCGTGAGGAACTACTGAAGCAGGACCCCGATTCATCGGTCACCGAAATCGCCATCCGCTGGGGCTTCACCCATATGGGACGCTTCAGCCAGGATTATGCGCGTATGTTTGGCGAACGTCCCAGTGAAACCAAACGCAGATAACCGTTATCACAACCAAAGAAATCGTGATTAGCGTCCGGCCCGCCCTGCAACTGAATGGAGTCTGCAAAACAGTAATCCGTATTCCATCCGTTGCGTATAAACCCACTCATCAGGAAGCGGGGTTTTATTATGAATCAATTAGAGATATCTGAGCTGGAAGCGCTTAACCATATTAATCAAGTGACGGTGCACTCACTCGAGCGGATGATCTATCAGGTCACTCTGCAGCTGGGAGAAACAACCGCGATGCTCACCAATGCACAGGGTAAACCGGCCCGATTTGAAAATACCGGACAGATCCGGGAGCTGCTTCAGCATGCCCGCATTGACAGCGCGGTGATGCTATTGCCGACCACCTTTGATGAGATGATCGGCCGTCCGCCACTGGCCAATGACTCCCGGTGTGAGATACTGCTGGGCTGGAAATAAACGGTCAGCTGATCAGCAGCAGTGTTTTTCCAGCGTCAGTGACACGGAATCCGCAAACCGCAGCGCATGGGGTTTATCAATAGTGACGCTGGCAAAGGTGACCCAGGGGTGGCCAGTGGCGATCTCCAACACATCTGCAACCAGTTTTTCCAGCAGCAGAAAATGCCCCTCCTCTACATGTTGAATAATCTCCTTACAGACCACTTTATAGTTCAGGGCTTTTTCCACATCATCGGTGATCGCCGCTTTTTCGGCCGGGTAATGGATCTCAATATTGATCACCACATCCTGCAGTTTCTCACGCTCTTCCGGGTTAAAACCGATGTAGGTTCGCAAACGCAGGTTTTTAATTCGGATTATGGCATTACTGACTGATGGCATTGCTGAGTCCTTGTCGATTTTTTCTTATCTCTATTGTCTGGCAGTCTAACAGAACGGAATGAAGTCTCCAGACGCGCTGCTTCACTTGCGCCGGTTGCGAAGATTGATTACGCACAATCCGCCTGGTTAGTTCATATCGATTATAATAAATACCATACATGCACAAGGATTGAAGCGGCACCTGGCTATATTGTCAAAGCTGTCACAGGTATGATGGCATACGCTTAAGCCTTAAACTTTCCGACCGACTACCGGACATTATTATGAACCACGAGATCAACTACAAAAACAATCCGCTACACGGTCTGGGTTTAAAAGAGCTGCTCACCCAGATAGTTGATCACTACGGTTTTGAGATTCTCTATGCCTACCTGAATATCAACTGTTTCAAGACCAACCCGAGCATCGAGTCGAGCGTTAAATTTCTCAAGAAAACCGACTGGGCACGGGAGAAGGTAGAGTTGTTCTACCTGTACAAGTTTAAAAACCTGCCCCGGGTCTCATCTGAACAGTTTGCCCTGTCACCCAGAGACCGGATTATTCCTGAAGGTCAGACACCCCGCGAACCTGCTGAACTGAGCCTGGAAGATGCTGCACGGATGCGGGAAAAACAGGCAAAGAAAGCCGCCGAGCATGGCAAAACCAAAAGCTATAAAGCAAACAGAAAGCCAGGTGGCTATTCCAGCAAACAGGAAAATGCCCGGGATAAACAGGAGCCCTGGGAACCTGAGAGAAAAGCATCTGATGCTCCGAACCGCTCATCTGACAACGATGATGACCCATGGGCAAAGTGGCGGAAATAATGACCTGCCTATAACAACAAAACCGCCTACAAAGGCGGTTTTATCAGCTAAACGGACTTAACCAGGCATTAATTGACTCATGCGCCAGGAACCGCCGCATATGCTACAACTTCACAAAGCATCTCTTCCCGGGCTAACCCTGCGACAACCATTGCGGCACGATTCGGATAGGGGGCGTTAAAGTACTCCGCATAAACCTGATTAAACACCGGTAGATACTCGCGATCGGTAACATAGATCAGTACCTGAGTGACATCATCCATAGTCAGCTCTGCCGCACCAAGGGTATGTTTAAAGTTTTCCATGGTCTGGCGCGCCTGAGCTGCAATTCCGCCCTCTACAACCTGACCTTCAGCATTAATCGGGATCTGTGCAGTCGACAGCTGGCCATTGGCAATAACCGCCCACTCAAGCGGGGCTTTGGAGGCAAACAGGTCAGTTTTTACAGCTTGTTTCATAACAATTCACTTATATTAAAGATAGAGATCTGAAGTCCGAGCGCTTTGCTTGTCCGAGCGTTACCCGTGGCAACTTGTCCGATAAGCGCAAGAATCAAATTCAGACACTGTGCCTGTCCGCTTTCTCGGAACTCGGACAAACACAGTGTTCGGACCAGTGAAACGATCAGACTTCGTTGATTAAAGCCCCTGCTCGTCCGCCATTTTGCGGGCTATCTGAGGGGCGGTCCAAAGCGAGGGCAGCAACACCAGAGATACCGGAACCGCCGTTACCACGATGAACGACTGCAACGCAGAGATACCGCCTGCACCTATCGAGATCAGCAGAGCTGCAACAATCCCCATCATGATGCCCCAGAAAACTCTGACCGAACTTTGTGGATGATCGGTACCGGTCATCACCATAGAAACGGCATAGGTCATTGAGTCACCGGTAGTCGCCACAAAGATCGTTGTCAGAATTAAAAACAGCACGGAGATCATAAAGCCCATCGGCAACTGCTCAGTAATCGCCAGTAGCGCAGCAGGAAGATTGAATCCGGTAAAGGGTTCAGAGATCACACCAGGGTTCGCCAACTCATAAGCCAGCCCACTGCCACCAACAATCGTAAACCAGAAGCAGGTGATTACCGGAGCCACGACAGAGATCAGCAGGATCATCTCGCGGATAGTACGACCTTTGGAGATACGTGCAACAAACATCGCCATCAAAGGCCCATAGCCCAGAAACCAGCCCCAGAAGAACACAGTCCACCAGTCCAGCCAGCCGGTATCAGCCCGGAACGTTGCCATCGGAATAAACTGATCCAGATAGACCCCAAAGGATTGCAGGAAACCATCAATAATGAATGCTGTCGGGCCAAAGACCAGGATAAACGCCATCAAAATAACCGCCAGAATAACGTTAGCCCTGCTAAGAATCTGAATACCTTTGGTGACGCCACTAACCGCAGAAAGGGTATAGATACCGATCAGACCTGCGAGGATCATCAACTGAGTTGAATAGGTATTGGGAATGCCAAACAGTTTCTCCAGACCAAAGCTGACCTGTAACCCAAGAAAGCCGATCGGCCCAACGGTGCCCGCAACCACTGCCAGCACGCAGCTGGAATCGACAATAGCGCCCAGAGGACCGCTCATCACTTTGTCACCAAAAACCGGGTACAGCAGCGTGCGGGGTTTAAGAGGCAACCCTTTTTCATAATGCAGGTACATAAACACAATACCGGTCAGGCTTCCCAGTATTGCCCAGGCCAGAAATCCCCAGTGCATAAAACTCTGCGCCAGGGCGTTATATGCAGCCTGAGCAGTACCCGCTTCAGTAGCCGCAAAAAGCGGCGGCGCCGAGGTAAAATGCGCCATCGGCTCAGCAGCAGCCCAGAATACTCCGCCACCCGCCAGCAAAGTACACATAATCACAGAAACCCACTGAAACAGCGGCATCTCGGGGACTTTTACGCCGCCCAGCACCACTGATCCGGTGCGTCCCAGCGTCAGAAACAGGCCGATCACAAAGGTCAGTAGCAGCAAAATCTGCCAGTAAGCACCGAAATATTTAGTGGAAGTAGCAAAGGCGGCGTTAACCCAGCCAGACATCATTTCTATATCATAAAGAGCCAGTACGGCAAACAGTACCAGCACACCACCACTGATCAGAAATACTGGAAGATCAACACCTGCCAGTAGTTTTTTTCCGGCCATCTCAGCCTCGTTATTGCATATCTGCTGCCCGGCAACAGTCGCTTGCGTTGTGTTACTCATTTTCGTCTCCTGATGGATCTTTATACTTATTCGTTATCAGGTAAACCTATGGCTCAGACAGGACTCTCAAAGGTCTGAGCCATAGACCTATTTACATGCTTGATTGCGGTTTAAGCCCGGCGTCAAGAACGTTCAGCCAGTTCAAACCCATGATTTTGGCCACATCCTCACGGCTAAACCCCCGCTCCAGTAGTCCATTCGTCAGATTTGGGAAGTCTCTGCTATCCCGAAACCAGGACAGCGGTCGCGGCCAGTCGGCATTACTTTTTGAACCTTCACCATAATCCATAGACTTTGACCAGCGTCCATTTCGCATCCATTCCAGGACAGAAAGAGGTTGCTCCTGACACAGATCAGTGCCGATACCGATCTGATCAATGCCCATCATATCGGCGGTGCTGGCGACCATGTCACAGAAGTCACCGAGGGTGCAGTCCGGGCCATTTTTCAGATGAAATGGATACAGACTGAAGCCTAATAACCCTCCGGATTCTCCCAGAGCCCGGAGCACCCGATCTGATTTATTCCGCTTTGCTTCATGGAAACTGAGCGGATTTGCATGGGAGATGACAATGGGACGATCAGAGATTTCGATCGCATCCAGTGTGCTGCGCTCACCGCTGTGGCTCATATCGACAATCATGCCCACCCGGTTCATCTCTTTAATCGCCTGACGCCCAAAGCGGGTAACACCACTGTCTTCTGCCTCATAACAACCACAGGCAAGCAGGCTCTGATTGTTATAGGTCAGCTGCATGATCATCAGATTCAGCTCACGCATCACCTCAATCATGCCGATATCATCCTCAATGGGAGAACAGTTTTGCGCGCCGAACATGATGCCGACTCTGCCGGTCTGTTTGGCTACGCGAATATCTGCAGCACTGCGTACCGGCATGATCAGATCACTGTTCAACTCGAGCAGACGGTTCCACTCGGCAATGCGGGTCAGCGTTTCCCTGATCTGTTCGTGATAAACGATGGTGGCATGCACCATCGTTACGCCACCTTCACGCAGCTGTTCGAAGATCTTCCGGTCCCAGTTGGAGTACTGCAGGCCGTCGATAACGATCAACTCTGAATGCAGTGCCTGAGCGTGTTGTTCTTGTATTGATTGCATTAGTCGCCTCCGTTAACCACGGATATAGGTAGTCTTAACGACGGTATAAAACTCTTTGGCATAGCTACCCTGTTCCCGCGGCCCGAAGCTTGAATCTTTACGGCCACCAAACGGCACATGGTAATCAGTTCCCGCCGTTGGGAGGTTTACCATCACACAACCAGTTTTGGCGTTACGCTTGAAATCTGTCGCATATTTCAAAGACTCTGTGCAGATACCGCCGGTCAGACCGAAGTTGGTATCATTCAGGGTTGCCAACGCTTCGTTATAATCTTTAACCCGGATAATACTGGCGATCGGGGCAAACGCTTCTTCACGGTTAATGGTCATCTGATTTGTGGTTTCAGTGAACAGTGCCGGCTGCATGTAGTAACCTTCCGTCTCCTCAGTCAGCACTTCGCCACCAAATATGAGGTTGCCACCCTCTTTCTTAGCGATCTCAAGATAGTGAAGGTTTTGCTCCATCTGTCGGGCATCAGCCACAGCCCCGATATGGACCCCGGGCTTAAGTGGATGACCGACAACCAGTGTCTTCATACGCTCTATCATCGCCTCAACGAAACGGTCATGAATCCCTTCAGTGACGATCAGGCGGGAAGACGCGGTACACTTCTGCCCCGTACCACCAAAAGCGCCACCCACCGCACATTCGACTGCGTTATCCAGATCCGCATCATCGAGCACAACCAGTGCATTTTTACTACCCATTTCCAACTGACACTTGACCAGATTGATCGCAGTAGCAGCAGCCACTTTACGACCCGTTTCAAGAGAACCGGTAAAGGTCAGCGCGTTAATGCCGCGGGAATTGATCAGCACATCACCCACTTCTGAACCCGGCCCCATCACCAGATTAAACGTTCCGGCAGGCAGTCCCTGTCGTGAGATGATTTCAGTCAGCGCCCAGGCTGATGCGGGAACCTGATTAGCTGGTTTCCAGACAACAGCGTTACCAAAAGCCAGCGCCGGAGCGATCTTCCAGGCACCGGTAGCGGTAGGAAAATTCCAAGGCGTGATAATGCCGACTACACCCACCGGTTCCCGGCGGGTTTCAATCTCAATACCGGGGCGCACAGAGTCAGCAGTCTCGCCCATCTGGCGCAGTACTTCTGCCGCGTAATAGTGGAAAAACTGACCTGAACGATAGGTTTCACCCACTCCTTCCGCCAGTGTCTTCCCCTCTTCCCGGGCCAGCAGCTCACCCAACTCATCTTTACGGGCGATCAGCTCATCGCCAATCCCCATTAATACTGAGTAACGTTGCTCCAGACCACTCTTTGCCCACTCAGCCTGACCGACAGCTGCCGCCGCAATCGCCACCTCAGTCTGCGCCTTATCGGCCTGAGCATAGTTGCCAATCACATCGCTGATATCGGCCGGGCTGATATTTATCACCTGCCCCTTATTACCCTCAACCCACTCACCTGCAATGTAATTGCGAAAAACTGAATCAGACATATCGACCTCCTGAATGTAGATGGATCAATCATAGGCCCTGTGCTTTAATAAGAATAATTAATAAATAATATCTACTGATAAGGCTTCCTTATCACCATTTATCAACGACTCCCGATGCATATGAGGGATATGCCATGCTGCCTGAATTTAAAATTACTCAATTACGCCACTTTGTCTGGGTCGCTGAACTGAAAGGCTTTCATGCTGCCGCGGAAAAAGCTCATCGCACTCAACCGGCGATTTCGCTGTCTATTCGTGATCTTGAAAATAAACTCAGCGAATCACTGTTTGAAAAGCGCAACGCCAAAACAGCCAAGACAGAGCTGACACCCTTTGGCGAGTATTTTCTGCCTAAAGCGAAAGAGCTGATCGAACATCACGACCGGATTTCGGAAGATATGACACTGCTGGCCGAACATAAGACAGGTCATCTGCGTCTGGCATCAGTGCCTTCCATTGCAAGCCAGGTATTACCCGAGCTGTTATTGGAGTTTGTTAACAATACGCCCGATCTGCATATCAGTTTCTTTGACGATAACTCTTCCGCGGTATACCGGATGGTAGAAAATCAACAGGTAGATTTCGGTATCGCTCACCTGTTTCATGAACAGGAACACAGCGATAAAACCTTTATTCCGATCTGGGAAGATCAGATTGGAGTGGTATGTCCAAAGGATCATCCACTGGCAGAATTCAAAGAGTTACACTGGAAAGAGTTACGCAACCATCGATTGATTGGTAACGGTACCTCCCGCTTGCTGGAAGACAGTGAAGCACGACCTCTGATCGGGCACTCGCAATTCTACATCTCCAACATGATATCGCTGATCGCCATGTTAGAGGCCGGTTTTGGCGTAACGACACTACCCCGGTATGCGGTCCCCAAAGAGAGTGAAACCCTGTGCTTTATTCCGTTGAGCACGCCGGTGGTTGTGCGGCGAATCGGTATCGTCACACTGACAAACAGATCGCTGACGCCACCCGCTCAGGCATTGGTGGACTTTATTCTGGCCAGAAGTCGCCCGGCGTAAGCAGGTTCAGAATAAATTTTCAGATCTTTGCTATGTGAAACATCGTTCAGATGTATAGGAAAAATAATGGCTTGAGCCATTTTGATAAGTTTTGCTTATTAGCCGATATAACCTTCTGATTTGTATGTGATCCCTTTTATAGCCCATGATAAATCGCATACAGGCAGGGCATGACAGACAATGGCCGTTATCTCCTCCCTGTAGTGCGCCCTGCATACAATAATTACAAACGAAACCTGTAGCGCGCAGACAGGAGCCTGGACTCCTGAAGGTTTCGGACACATCTATGCTGTTAACTATAAAAAGATGTGCTGCTATTTATGAGGATAACAATAATGACCACGTCTGCTGCAATACAGGCTTCCCTGAGAGGCGATAATGCACTGCCACTGCGCCCGGTTGATCAGGTTATGGATCTGGAACGTCTGGGCGCTATTCATCAGAGCCGACTCAGTTTTATGCGCACCCTGGTACGCCGGATCATGCGTGAGCGCTGGCAAATCGAACCAGTTCGCTTTGAACTCGACCCGCAGGGCTACGGCACTGTCGTCTACGAAATCACAACACCCAATAAGTGCTATAGCTTTGTTCTGTTTTCCGATTACCTTTCCCCGGACGAGCGCAACGACCGGGTGATCGCCACAAAGTGGGATCTGACCATGGCGCTGGTAGATGGCCAGGTTGATGATATCTACCTGGAAAAACTGCGCCAGAATGTCCCTAAGCAGGAAGCTGGCCGCGTCAATGCGCGGGTATTCGTACTCTCCCGTGCCAATCGTAGTGCCCGGAATTTCGACTATGTTGTTGATCAGTTAGCCTGTGGCAAACAACCCGATGTCGCCCAGATAGCCCGTGTAGGCTATCTGTATCGAACCACTGCGGTTTACGGTAGCGGTAAGCTGGGTATGGCCGACTGGGAAAAGGTGTCTTCCCGTCACCCCGATTTCAACCGTCCTTTCGCCGCAGAAATGTTTGTCTGTCTGATGCTGCGGAACTTCAGTCTGCTTCAGGCGGAGCATATTGCACAGCACCGTACCCCAGAAACCTACCATCCGATGCTGCCAGAGATTAAACGTTTTTTCGGTATTGGCAATTCAACCGGTCTGGGTATGGCTCCCTACCTGATCAATCACCCGTTACTGATTAACCAATGGGTAGAGATGCGGGAACTGGCGCTGGCAAGGGTGCGGGTGCTGGGTAACATCAACAAGCGTATCACTCAGCAATTCCCTGAATTACTGGAACGCTGTGCTATTCATACAGAACAAACCGTCACCGAAGATGCCTGGCAGACAGCCAATAACCTGCAGGTACTTAAAGATCTGGAAGCGATTCGTGAGCGTACGGCTAACGGCATCGGCAGTTGGGATACTCTGCTCAGATGGAGTGAAGAAAACTGTTCACTGCAGGGACAGGAGATGCTGGTGTCAGTAATGCTGGAGCTCTACCCAGAACTGGTAGATGAGCTGGAAGATTATCACACCGTCGAGGAGTTTCTGGATCTGGACCCGGTGATGCCGCTGCAGCAGCTGAAGCAGGTCATCGAGCAACGTTACCAGTGGGCGCTGGTGATGGACTTTTCTGCGGACGGCGCAAAAGACACTTTCTGGTACCGATCTGAAGAGAAAATGGAACCTCGCCTGGGTGATGCACGGGAGGAGAATGGTAAAGAGAAACAGATGGCACTGGGGGTAGGTTATGCCGTACGCAAATGCTATGACCAGCTGTGTCAGTACATCAGTGAACATCCGCAACACTCCACTGCCCGGTTTATGGTTGCACAGCCGAAACTGCGCGGTATTGTCCGGCGGATTCAGAGTATGAACCGCTGCATCTATGGCGATATACAGGCTAATCTGCTGGACCGGGATATACTCCCCATGCACCTGTTAAGAGCTAAACTGGCCTTTTTTGGTGTCGGTAAGTTTGATCCCCGGTCAAAACTATGGGTGCGCAATACCATGTTCCAGGGGGCTCCGCTACTGGAAGATATTGGTCACACATTCAATGATGACTGGTTCATGCCTCTGGCCCCAGCGCAGCAAGGAGAACTCTGATGCATGTATCTATGATTGAGCTGAAAGCCGCCCTGCGTCGTTGCTTTGAAGCCACCGGTTACTATGTTGGCAACTATGAGGATGCTGCCAATATGATTCTCTGGCTGGAAAAACATGGCCTTAAGGGACTGGATGAGTTGCAGCGCGCCCTCCCCTATATTGGCGATGACAGCAGCAAGCCCCTGAGTACCGTGATCTACGAAGACAGCACCTCAGCAATTATTGACAGTAACGGTCGCAGCGCACTGAACTGTATCGCCGCATCAGTCGATCTCGCCCATGCTAAAGCGTTAGAAAACGGCATCGCAACGGTGACTGTGCATAACTGCCACAACCGGATGTTTATCCTTAAAGCACTGACCGATTGCGGTCGCCGTGGCATCAGTGTGGCCGCCTACTGGAAAAATGGCAATCAGACGGTAACCGAACATACGGCAGCCATTAAAGCAGGCGAACGCTATCCAAGTTACAGTGAAGCGATCACCAGCCTGCCAGCCAACGCGGAAGATAAACAGACGATGACGATTGTTTGCAGTTCACGGGTTGATCTGACCTCATCACTGCAGCAATCGAAAGGTAACCGGAATGCCCGTTATATAAGCGCTGAGCAGATCCGACTCAATAAAGAGCACAGTGTCGATTTCGGTATCGATATCGATGAAACTCTGTGGGCCGAAATCAATAGAATCGGCGAAGGTGTTCTGGTGGAAAATAGCGAGCGTTCCCGGCAGGGAGCGGGTGGTCGCTAACTCATCGATGTCTGTGAGAGTATGGCCAGTCTGATGTTAATCGGGCTGGCCCTGCCGATGACCCGGTTACAGGTTGCACCGCCTGCAACCGGGTCATCTTTTCATTATTAACTTATACCGCTCCATCTCATCCGCTGGCATACTGGCTACTCACTTATATCGATACAGCACCAAAACTATGCTATATACCCTGCCGGAACTACTGGCCGTCCTGATCGTAACCTGCGGTATCGCCCTGCAAACCGTGGTGGGGATCGGCTATGGTCTGGTGGCAGCGCCTCTGCTCTATCTGATCGATCCGGTCTATGTGCCCGGCCCGATTCTGTTAGTGGGTTTCGGGCTGGCGCTGATGATGGTGATCCGCGAACGCCGGGAACTGCGCTGGAAGCGGGTAATGCCCGCTATTCTGGCCCGGGTGCCGGGGGCCTGGTGTGGCGCCGCTCTGTTAGTGGCAATACCGCAGTACGCCCTGAGTCTTTTTTTTGGTTTTTCGGTGCTCAGTGCGGTACTGCTCAGTCTGTGGCGCTTGAGCATCCCGACTACGCCCATCACTCTGACCCTCGCTGGCTTTCTGTCCGGCATCACCGGTACTGCCACTTCTGTGGGAGGCCCTCCGATTGCGCTGGTGTATCAACAGCAGGACCGGGTGACCGCCCGCAGTGAGATCGCCGCGTTTCTGCTGATCGGCACGCCGGTATCTATCATCATGCTGATCCATCAGGGCAGCCTTGACTGGCACACCGCCCACCTCAGTCTGAAACTATTGCCGGGGCTGTTTTCAGGCTTTTTTCTGGCCCGGCTGATCGATGGAAAACTCACCACAACCTCGGCCAAACCACTGTTGCTGGCGGTCTCCGGCGCATCGGCGTTAATGGTGACCATTAAGGGGCTGATGGGCTGGCTGGGACACTGATATCCAGACCCCATAATTTAAAAATTAGAGCTGATGGCGATCTTGAAATATAATGCCACCTTTTCCAACAGGACTCCCCCATGGCAACTATCGGTACACCGTTCTCTTCCTCTGCAACTAAAGTTCTGCTGTGTGGTTCTGGTGAACTGGGTAAAGAGGTGGTCATTGAACTGCAGCGTTATGGCTGTGAAGTGATTGCCTGTGACCGCTATGATAACGCGCCGGCGATGCAGGTGGCGGACCGCTCCTATACCTTTTCCATGCTGGATGGCGCCGAACTGCGCCGGGTGATTGAGCTTGAAAAACCCGATTATATCGTGCCGGAGATTGAAGCGATCTCGACCGATACCCTGGTTGAACTGGAGCAGGAAGGCTTTCATGTAGTGCCGACCGCCAATGCTGCGCGTCTGACCATGAACCGCGAAGGTATCCGTCGTCTGGCGGCAGAAGAACTGGGCATTCCCACCTCCCACTATCAGTTTGTCGATAACTTCACTGACTTTGAAAAGGCCGTGGCCGGGATCGGGATGCCCTGCGTGGTGAAACCGATTATGAGCTCATCCGGCAAAGGCCAGAGCACCATTAAAAGCGCTACGGATATTGAAACCAGCTGGACCTACGCTCAGGAAGGCGGTCGCGCCGGTGCTGGTCGGGTGATCGTTGAAGGATTTGTCGATTTCGATTATGAGATCACCCTGCTGACCATCCGCCATATTCTGGGCACCAGCTTCTGCCAGCCAATCGGACACCGGCAGGAAGATGGGGATTATCGTGAGTCCTGGCAGCCACAGGCGATGAGCGAGATAGCACTGAACCGGGCGAAAGAGATCGCCGAAAAAGTTACCGGCGCACTCGGCGGCCGGGGTATCTTCGGGGTTGAACTGTTTATCAAAGGTGATGAGGTGTATTTCAGCGAAGTATCCCCCCGCCCACACGATACCGGCATGGTCACCATGATCTCCCAGGACCTGTCCCAGTTTGCCCTGCACGCCCGCGCAATCTTAGGCCTGCCGATCCCCAACATTGTGCAGCATGGCCCATCCGCCTCCGCCGTGATACTGATCGAAGGCGAATCGAAAAACCTGAGTTTTTCTAACCTGGAAGCCGCCCTCGCTGTCCCCGATACTCAATTGCGCCTGTTCGGCAAACCTGAAGTCAGCGGCAAACGCCGCATGGGCGTTGCGCTGGCGCGGGGGGCGGATGTCGATGATGCTAAGGAAAAGGCTTTGGCCGCCGCAGGGGCTGTTAATACAAGTTGCTAGACGTCGCTTCGCCTAAAAGCAGCCGCCAGACGTCGCTTCGCGACTTGCTAGTGGTTAGATGGAAACTTCGTTTCCTTGCTAGAAAAAGCATTTTTAAAAACCGTCAGACTGGCGGTTTTTTTTTGTTGGCACAAGAGACAATAATGTTTGTCTGACGCTTTATGTTTTGGCACTATCGAATCACAAAGGAAACGTAGCCACAATTCCACAGATAAGAATCTCTCATTATCAGAGAGAAAATTCAGTCACTGTAATAGGCTCAACTAATTTTGAATTAGACAACGTTAGCTTAGAGGGAACTATGAAAAAAATTATCATTACTTTTATTATGCTCACGTTATCAACCATGTTTATAGGTTGCGCTCAAAATGTCTCCGAGTTAAAGCCAGCGATAACGGGGCCAGTTTTCAGTCAGATAGAGTCTCCCCCGAAAGGACATGGTGGAATCTATATTTTCAGACCTCTTTTTTCTGACTATTTATCCAAAGATATCGCCAACATCTCGCTAAATGATTCCAATGCTCTAGCACTCCCTTTTGGCGCTTATCTATATGAAAGCTTACCCGCAGGAAAATACTCACTATCTGTCTCTCCTGTCAGAGATGCCTCCGCCCTCTGGAACAAAACTCATGAAGTCGAAATAAAAACGGGAGAAAATGTTTACGTTGCAATCTGGGCTAACAAGGATGTTTCTGAAAATTTGAGTGTGATGCTTATATCTCCAACGTTAGTTGTTCCATCATTATCTTATACATCTAAAGATCAATCCGTGTTTATCGAAGTAGTGAATGAAGATATGGCTATACCAGCCCTGTCTCAATGCGTCTCCGTTATTCAATAAAAGTGCTGTTTCATTCTCGACAAAAAAACCGCCAGTCGGCGGTTTTAATAGCTTTTTCTAGCAAGAAAAACGAAGTTTTTCGTCTAGCCACCAGCAGGAGCCGGAGGCTCCGTTCTAGCGACTTCTTTGCTCTCATTCCCCAACACCTCAGCCAGGGTGCTTCTGGAAAGCTGTCCTGTCACCTCTCCCTGGTCATCAATCACCGGTAGGGAATACTGGGCGTTCAGTGTATCCGGGATAACTGTTTCCAGCACCGCATCCTGCGAGATCGCTTCTAATTCTTCGCAATGCGCTGATGTCAGTTTCGCCTTTTTATCAGTATCATAAACAGCCTGCAGCTTTTGCTCTGTCAGAACCCCCTGATAACCGTCTTCGTTAACGTAATAGCCGTAATCCCCTTTGAAACCTTTCATCTGTTTCAGGGCTTCTCCGATAGTATCTGCCGTTATCCGGTTGACCGGATCTTTCATCACGGTTTCCACCGTCAGAGCCCGGGCACGGTTTACATCCCGAACGAAGGCTTCCACATAATCATCGGCAGGATGCAAAAGAATATCTTCTGGCTCCCCCTGCTGCACCATCTCGCCGTCTTTCAGAATGGCAATCCGATCACCGATTCTCAACGCTTCATCGAGGTCATGGGTGATGAAGATAATGGTCTTGTGCAGTTTTTGCTGCAGTTCAATCAGCTGATCCTGCATCTCTGATCGGATCAGTGGATCCAGTGCCGAAAACGCTTCATCCATCAGCAGAATCTCTGCATCGGTACAGAGTGCCCGGGCCAGTCCAACCCGCTGCTGCTGTCCGCCGGAAAGCTGAGCGGGATACTGATCTTCATACCCGGCCAGACCAACGGTTTCTAACCACTCTTTCGCTTTGGCACCACGTTCAGTTTTGCTGACGCCCTGAATAGCAAGGCCATAGGCGACATTATCAACTACCGATTTGTGGGGCAACAGACCGAATCGCTGGAACACCATCGACATTTTATGACGACGAAACTGCTCCAGCTCTTTTTGCGGCAGCTTCATCACATCAGTACCTTCGACTTCGATCACGCCCTCGGTGGGGTCGATCAGTCGGTTGAAGTGACGAATCAGGGTTGATTTACCCGACCCCGAGAGCCCCATAATAACGAAGATCTCCCCTTTATTGATGGTCAGGTTAATATCCTTTAAACCCAGGGTATGGCCGGTTTCAGCCAGAATCTCATCTTTGCTTTTTCCGGCATGAACCAGTGGCATAAACTTCTTCGGATTATTGCCAAACAGTTTATACAGCCCCTCTATTTTGATCAGTGTGACAGGTTCCGTCGTGTCTATCTTAGCTTCAACCATTATCCATGCCCTCCAGATATCGCTGACTCCGTTTGGCATACGCCTGAGAGACACGGTCAAAAATGATCGCCAGTGCGACAATCGCCAGGCCGTTTAATAATCCCAGGGTAAAATACTGATTGGTAATGGATTTCAGCACCGGTTGTCCGAGCCCTTTCACCCCGATCATCGAAGCGATAACCACCATTGAGAGGGCCATCATAATGGTCTGGTTGATACCTGCCATGATGGTCGGCATCGCCAGAGGTAACTGAACCCCCATCAACCGCTGGACTGAGCTGGCCCCATAAGCGGTAGCCGCCTCCAACACATCCTTATCCACCAGCCGGATACCCAGGTTAGTCAGGCGGATAACCGGGGGAATCGCATAGATCACCACCGCGATCACACCGGGAATTTTACCGATACCGAGCAGCATAACCACCGGAATAAGATAAACGAAGGCCGGCATGGTTTGCATGATATCCAGCATCGGCGTGACGGCCATCTGGACCCGGTCTGAGCGGGCCATGGCTATACCGATTGGCACACCCAGTACTATCGCCATCAGGGTACAAACCAGAATAATACTCATGGTGCGCATGGTATCGTCCCACATGCCGAAATAACCGATCAGAAAGAACGAGATGACTACCCCCAGACTGAGCTTCCATGAACGGCTGGACAGATAGGCCAGACCCGCCACTATTGCGATGATCAGCCACCATGGCGTTGCTAACAACAACTTTTCAAACCACACCAGAAAGGATAGCAGCGGATCAAAAAAGCCCTCTATCATCTCACCGTATTCCCGCGAAAACTCCCGGTAACCGGTGTCCAGAAATTTACGGATATCCCGCAACTCACCCCTGCTAAGCTGGGGAATCTCACTTAACCAGCCTGAATCAGCCATATTTTACCTCTTTCAGAAACAACACTGCCCGATTACCAAGGCAACCGGGCAGTGACGTATTACAACAATCCACCAGGCGTTTATTGCAAGGCGTGCTTAACTTTGTCAGCAACCTCTGCAGAAACCCAGGGAGTCCAAAGATCTTCATATTCTGTCAGGAAATACTCTGCAGCCACCTCCCCATCGGCCTGATTCTCCTCCATCCAGGCCAGCAAACCATTCAGCTGGTTATTGGTCAGAGAACGGTGAGACACATAGCTATAGGCTGCGGGAGATGTTTCTGCAAAACTCTCGGTGGTGACGGTCTGCACCAGTGAAGGCGGATACATAGTAGGATGCGGATCAACACACTCGTTAGCAGAGATACAGTCGATATAATGCTGTTTATCAATGCCGGAACCAAAATCAACTTTTACCATTTTGTATTTACCCAGTACTGCGGTGGGTGCCCAGTAATAGCCAAACCACGGCTCTTCACGGGTAAACGCCTTTGCGATAGAACCGGCCAGACCCGCACCCGAACCCGGATCGATAAGATCAAAACCGGCATCCTCCAGCTTTAACGCCTTAAACAGATTACTGGCACTGATCTGACAGTTCCAACCCGCCGGACAACCATAGAAAGCCGATTTAGTGTCATCTTCCGGGTGGGTAAACAACTTAGCGTGCTTTTTTATACCCTCAATGGTCGCTAACTCCGGGTATTTTTTCACCAAATATTCCGGCACCCAGAACCCCTCTTCACCACCATCAGAGAGTGAGTTACCGGCGTAACGCAGACGCTTCTCAGCGACACCTTTGTCCAGCGCATCGCGCATGGAGTTACTCCACATCTCCGGGGCAATATCCGGTTCGCCTTTCTCAATCATCGAAGTACCCGTCGGCATGGTATCACCGGGTACAAGCTCAGCGGCACAGCCATACCCATGCTCCAGAATGAACTTATCAACATTGGCAATCAAAGTGGCTGAACTCCAGTTCATATCCGCGATAGTCACCTTGCCACATTCATCTGCAGCCTGTGCCTGGCCAAAGGCTAATAGCATTGCAGATGCAGCTATCAGTTTTCTCATGATGCCTCCATGATCTTTCGAACTAATTAATTTGATCTGTATATATTAGTCTTCTAATATTTAGAACTCAAACTATTATTGTCTTGCTTATTTGTACTGCACAGACTCTGGGCTATACTCGCACAACTTTTTAACGCTGCCGTTTTCTGAAACAGTCCCTTTAAGGGGTAACATGAGTGAACAGATGAAGATGACTAACCCCGATCCCTGCTGGCAGGATGTTCTGATTGAACTGAGAAAGATCATCCGGGCGACCGATCTTCAATCCAAGCGTGTGGTAAAGTCCTGTGGACTGACCATTCCACAGGTGATGGTTTTACGTGCGATAAAACAACTGGGTGATGTTACGGTAAAACGGATCTCTGATGATGTCTCTCTTAGCCAGGCGACCGTTACCACGATTATGAACCGCCTGGAAGAGCGCCAGTTGGTCGAGCGTATTCGCAGCGAAACAGACCGCAGAATCGTCAATGCACGACTAACAGCAAGTGGGAACCAGGTGCTAGAAACCGTTCCGCCTCTGCTACATGAAGCGTTTATTCACCGCTTTGAAAGCCTGGAAAGCCGACAGCAACAGCATATTTTTTCCTCACTGCAACAGGTTGCCGGAATGATGGATGCAGAGTCCCTGGATGCTGCCCCGCTGCTGGATATCGCAGCACCAACCCGCGAACGAACAGATAAATAATCAGTACCGGACAGCCATAGCAAGTAGCTGTCGTTCGAGTGCTGCCGCGTCGACGGGTTGCTGACCAATCACTTCAATCCTGCTATCCATCACCTCATCCAGCGCCTGAACCTTCAATACAGAATCCGCCATATTAAAAGCGAAGATGCCCTCACTGGTAATAAACACGGCTTTAAGGCGTTCCGCCTCTATACCCATCAGGAGCGGCTCAAGCTCTGAGTAATCAAACTCAAATTCCGGACTAAAGATCCAGCCACTGCTGTAATAGCCTTCGCTCTGATTATCTTTGCGAAGGTAGCCACATTCAGGTAGCTCATCGTCAGCCTGAAAATGATCATGTTGATGATCTGAATGCTGATGGGATTCTGCCCCAGTGATTGAGTTATGTTTTGAATCCTTATCCAGCCATGTGAGGCTTAGCTGACCATCAGAACAACTGACAACAGGAGGATTGCAGACCAGCGTTTGCAGATATTCCACTAACTGCTCAGTCTCATTGCCGCGGTACAGGTCTGCTTTATGGGCCACCACCCGATCGGCAACCTGCAGCTGCTGGTTGAAAGTATCATTATCGGTATAGCGGGGATCTGATAGTTTTCGGGCGTCCACCAGTGTAATGGTGCTGCGCAGATCGAGAACATCCTGATAGTGTGGCTGCTGCAGCACCCGAATCACTTCCAGTGGATGCCCCAGCCCTGTCGGCTCAATAAGGATACGATCAGGTTTGGCCTGACGAATCAACTGACTCAGGGCAACCTGCATCGGGATTCCCGCAGCACAACACATACAGCCGCCGGGCACCTCCCGCATAAACACCCCGGTTGCCTGCTGCTCATTGCCCAGCAGACTGGCATCGATACCCACCTCACCAAACTCATTCACCAGCACCGCCCAGCGTTCATCAGCCGGTTTATGGGTTAACAGGTATTGAATAGCGGTGGTTTTCCCCACACCGAGAAAACCGGTAATAATATTGGTAGGAATCTGACGGAACATTGATAAGATCTTAAATGGATTAATTTGTTATAATATAACAAATTAATCCCGGTGCGTCACAATTATCGGTGAACAAAGGAAGGATATGAGCCCGCAGATTGCGTGCTTAACCAGGACTCTCAGCTAATCCCGTAGCACCTGCTCAAGCTGGGTAAGCTTTGCAACCATTTCCTCATTCTGATCAGCCTGAGCCAGTGCATGAGAGATATGCACGCTATCTAAAAACTGATGATAACGATTATCGGATCTCAGCAAACTTCTTTCGGCTACAGAGCTTTGCAGCAAAAGTGAGTAATACTCCTCAACATCGGCAATCGACCACTTATCCTGATCCAGCAGAGCATGCATCCGCGACACGACTGGTGCTGAGGCAACACTGTTCGCCGTTGCGCCAATATCCACCTCTGTACCGGTTTGAAGTATCGGACTTGCCTGCCTGCTCAATACCCAATAGCAACCACCAGCAACCAGGAACAAACACACCGTCAAAGTCAGCCATCTCCCCGTCACCTTACTGGGCGGCATTGCTGCCGGATTAGACAGAACATCCTGATGTGTAGCCGGCATAACGCTATTAACATCCTTGTGGAGTTCACTTATCAGGCCATTATGAACCTCTTCCATAAGCAGATGCGGCTGAGTCCGGTCCCCATCGCAAGATTCGCCGACGGGCTGAGTCTGATCACCACGATTTACTAAATGATTAATAAAGTGGCGGCGCAGACGACGGTACTCAAGTGTGTCTAACTCTCCATTTGAGTAGCGACAGCACAGTTCATACAGACTCCGGCTCATAGCTTTGTCCTCTAGAGTTCTCTTACCAAACGGAATCCGGTGGTCGCATCAGTACTCCCGGATACTGGAACGGCCATGGAGACAGAACAATCAGACATTTTAATCTGATAACTGCCCCCCATCGCTTCCAGCCCTGCGCCACTGCGCACCAGTTCCTGTGCGTTACCCAGATAATTAACCAGCCCCCAGGCATTGGGTTTGCCCTGCTGCACACTCACCAGATCCCTGCCTTTGAGTATCTGATCACCCCGGGTCAGGCGACAGTTATAATTTTGCGGCTGGCTATTCCCGCTCGCCCTGGCTGCGCTCATCCACTCAGCTTTGGCCGGCAAACGGTAAACATATCCTGTGGCATTGCTCAGCCATGCGGCATAACCATTGATCTGATTCAGGCTAAGACCAGTCGCTGGCTGTTTTTCAGCTCCGCCCAGGCCTTTACACTCACCCGAGAGTTTGCAATACAGATTAAAATCGCGCCGGGATATCTCAAACTTGCTGATTGCCAGACTCCCCCCACCGGAGGGAACAACAATCATAAATGGCCCCTTATTTTCAGCACCCTCCGCCAGCATGTCCCAACACACGGCCGCAGAACGTATCCCTTTTCCCGATAGCGCCGCAGTACAGACCCGGTCGGAAACCGGTCTTGAGATGGCAGTGGTTGAGGGCTGTTCTGCCTGTGCGCTATTCCCCTGGGATGATGCCTGATTCGCTGCCTGTGTCTGTTGAGATGGGGGTGATGCGAGCGCTGAAGACTGCCGATCAGCCTGGGGGGGTTGACGTTCCAGGTTGATCCGTTGCAGCTGAATATTATCAGGAAAGAGTTGTTGCGCTTTGTTTAACAGCTGTTGCGCCCGCGCAGGGGCCCGACGATTAAGACTGACGATCTGATCAATGACAGCTCGCTGCAGGGCTTCATTCAGTTGTTGATATTTTGCTGCTGGCAGTCCCGGTTGTAACTCAACCAGATAGGCATGGGCCTGTACCAGGTTTTTCAGCCCCGGATTTTTAATCGCCTGGCCGATATGATACAGCCGCACACCATCCTGATAGGTTGCTACACGCTGATCAATGACTGTGGGATCCGCAAAAAGATCCCGCGCACTTAGCAGCAGTTTTTCCGCCTGAGTGAAACGCTGACGTGCCGCCAGTTGATCGGCTAAGCGCAGATAAACGGTCTGGAAAGTCTGTGGGGCCTGCTGTTTAATAAAGGGGTCATCAGCGCCCAATAGCGCTTGTAACTGAGCAAAGGTTTGCCGCGCAGCAGTCAGATCATTGGCCTGTATCTGAGTATCGAAGGTCTGTTTCAGACCACTGATCCGTGCCTCGTTCTTACGTTCAGCCTGCCGCTGTCGAAACAGCTCTTCCGCTTTCGTGATAGCCCCACGCTGTACCGTCAGGTCCAGAGATGGATCATATTGAGCGGCCCTTTCAAGAGTGTCTCTGGCGGCATTGAATTCATTTTCTGCAACCAGACGCTCTGATTGTTGTGCATAAATCACCGCAATACGAGTATCTACGCCCTGCAGATACTGCGGATCGCTCTGTTCAACCTTCAGCCGGGATAACAGTTCTGCCAGCTGTTGTTCCCATTCTGGCGACAACCTGGCCTCGGCTAACAGATGATTAAGCTGCTGTTTAAGGGCCAGTTGTTGCTCTACTTTCTCCTGCTGCGAAGCGTTTTCATAGCGTAACTTCAGCTGAGCCAGCAGATCAGTAATCTCCGCTTGCCCCGGCAGTAGCCGTTTGCCGTCCTCAAGGATCCGCATCGCCTGTTCAAGATCGGTATCAGCCACAGCAACCGCTTTTTCGGTATATCGCTTAATCAGACGTTGTCGGCCCTGGCGCACAATAGCCAGGTCGGCCTGCTGCGCCTCAATGCGATCGATAATGCTTTGTGCCTGACGGGTACTGCTGTCAGACAGTTGCGGGTCATCGAGAATCGTTTTCAGTTCAGACTGCAGTGATACAAGCTCCGCCTGGCGTTTTATTTCCTGTTCAGCTAATGCAGAAGCTTCCAGTTGTTGGGCATTCATTGTCTGCTGTTGCTTCAGTTGTTGCCGCTCATAGACAACGCTCTGCTGTAGCTCCGGGCTGACCGATAAGGTTGCAATTCTGTCCAGGGCTTCGGTTGCACTCTGCCAGCGCCGTTCATCCCGGGCAGCGCGGGACTGTTTTATCAGCGCAGATGCCAGGCGGTCATAGACGGCGGTGATGATTCTTGGGTCGGTCACCATCGGCTGTAACTGTCCGATGCGCGTCTCTGCTGCATCAATTCGCTGTGCGGAGATATCGGCATCAATATCAGCCACCTGCTGATCGATCTGTTGCTGATATTCGGCTTGCGACTGCTTCAGTGTCTGGTCGAAACGGGCTATCCCCTCCGGACTGAGAACAGACTCAAATGTCACTATCAATTTGCTGGCCTGATCCCACATATACTGATCCGTGAGTTGCTGCTGTTCAGCCAGCAACTGCTCCGTCAGTGACGCCTGCAGCGCACTCACCCGCTTACTCCCTGGATCCAGCTGCTTAAGTTCCTCAATATCCGGACTTGCTGCAGCAAAACTACTTAAACTCTCTGGAGACATCTGATCCAAACGCTGATTCAGCTCAGCGATACGCTGAGTCCGGGTATAACGAAGCTCTTCCTGCTCCAGATTACGACGTGCATTTTCCAGTTCGGCATGTGCCGGAAACAGTTTCATAGCATGGTCAGCCGCTCCCCGCGCGATGCTGAACTGCTGTTGCTGCAGTAACTCGTCGATGGTTTCAATAAATTTAACCGGTAGTCGGGCATCGCTCAGCATGGCATTTTGCGGATCAACCTGTTGAATGCTGTGCAACAACTCAGACAGCGGTTGTGACGCAGCGGCAAACTGTTCGGCGGGCAGTTCAAGCAGACGATTCAGCTCATTATTCAGATTATTCAGCCGGGCAGCCTTCTGCTTGATCAGTTGCTCCTGCTTATCTGACAGCCGTCTTGAGTCTTCATAAATTTGCAGAGCCCTTTCAGCCAGACTCTGCGCCCGGTCATAGGCGTCGGCATCTGCGCTACGACTCACCTGTTGTAAAAAATACCGGGTCAGCTCCCGCTTAACCTGAGCATCATTGAAAAACTCGCTTTGCTGTTCCGCATCCATGGCCTGAATCCGTTCCAGCCATTCATTGACAGCGGCTTCATCCTGATTATTCAGATCATCGATAAAGTCCCCGATCTGCTGTTGCTGCCAGAAATTGCGCAACGGAAAATAGGAGATACCGCAGACAAACGTCAACATCATCAGCCATACATACCAACGGCTTAGCAGACTATGCCGCTGATACTGCGGCATAAACTGTTGCATGAAGGTTTCCACGCTGTCACATCGCTGTCGCTCATCAAATGCTAACAGCTGCTTTAAGGCTTTATTCTGCTTGCGGCTGAGCTGCTTCAGCTCGGCCACCTTCATACCCAGTTTCCAGGCTTCATCGGCCGGAACTTTCTTATTGTCCCGGATAAACGGATGTTTGCCCGTCAGCAGCTCATGGATGATACAACCCAGCGCATAAAGGTCATCACGGGGATCAGCCTCCGCTGCCCCTGCCAGCATGGCTGGCGAAGCATAACTGGGGGTCAGTGCACCCAGCTCACCGGCATCGAAGCTATCTTCCTGAGCAGACCCGGTCTTAGCTGCCCGGGCGATACCAAAATCAAAAACCTTTATCTGCCCGCCATCAAGAAAAACATTACTCGGTTTAAGATCTGAGTGAACAACCCCCTGCTGATGAGCATATCCCAACGCACCGGCCATACCGGCAACGTACTCCAGTACCGTTGGCAGGGGAAAGCCCGAGGGGTTACGCTTAATTACTGTGCTCAGTGGCGCACCACGCATCAGCTCCATGGTCATGAACACATGTTCCCGATCTCTGTCGAAATCGAATACATTGACAATATTAGGGTGGGCAAGATTTTGTGTTTTACGCGCTTCACGCTGCAACGATCTCAGCGATTCCGGGTGCTCTCTGAAGGTTTTATTCAACACCTTAATGGCGACCAGACTATCAATATCCTGTGCATCAATGCGACGCTGATCTTCCGCTTTATAGACATCCCCCATTCCGCCACAGCCAATAAACTCAACCAGCCGGAAACGCTCTTTTATGACTGTTCCCACTCCCACCACTGATGTTTCCAACCCGGCATCTTCGGCAAAGGGCTTATCCCAGCGCGAGGTACCCGTACCGGTCGCGACACTCACAGATGCAGAGGTTGGGGTTGGGGTTGGGGTTGGGGTTGGTAAAGATACAGCATCACAACTGTCAGCAGACAGGGGCTTACCGGATGCTGTGATACGGGTATGATCCGCCCCGGAATGGAGAGGTGCCGATTTCACCAGTGTCTGATCATCAACTGATACTTCTGCCCTGCCACTGGCAATCACGGTGCTATCACTCTCTGCCGGGCAGGGTTTACCCTCAGAAGGGGGATCGATAATAACCGCCATCAATGCGCTCAGATCATTCTGGCTCAGCAGATCCCGGGCGGTCATCTGCTGCAGGCCTGCCACAACATTATCTTTAAGCTGCGGCTGTGACACCAGTAACTCTGAAACGGTTTCAAGCAACGAATCCAGAGAGACCTGACCGTGAAGGTATTGCTTTAGCTGATCTTTAAAACCCTTCATGAGCTGTCTGCTATCCCTTATCTTCAGGCAACTGACGGATTTTCAATCAGTATCAGGGTGATGTTGTCCCGCCCGCCCCGTGCCAGACAGCAGTCCAGCATCTCTTGCGCTAGCTGTTCCAGAGGGGTTTGACGCTGCGCCATAAACGTGGCGATATCAGCGTCAGACAGCTCCTTATCCAGGCCATCACTACAGATCAGAAAACGATCGCCCGGGTGCAGATTTCTGATATCCATATCAATATACAGTCTATCGGCAGCCCCTACGGCCCGGGTGATAACATTTCGCTCGGGATGAATCAGCGCGTCTTCAGGCGTCAACCGGCCCTGTGCCACCAACTCCTGAGTATAGGTATGATCAACACTTTCCTGGGCCAGCACACCGTTGCGATAAAGATAGATCCGGCTATCACCACACCAGTAAAGCAAATAGAAATCGGGCAACAACACCAGTCCGGCAACCGTTGATCCGATAATTTTCTGCCCGCCGCCGGCCAGATCGAGCAGATTCTGATTGGTTTGCTGAAGTATCTCTTCCAACAGATCAACGCTGTCCGACAGCTGTGGTTGTTGTTCAAAACGCTGTAACGCGGTAACAATTGACTGGCTGGCTACATCTCCGGAAGAATGCCCTCCCATACCATCGGCAACCGCCCAGTGGGCCTGTTCAGGCTGACTTAAAAAAGCATCCTCATTATGTTTACGGACATTACCGACTGAGGTCAGCGCACTGCTGATATAGCCACCGGAAGCACGCTGGGTTTCAACCGACATAAACCGCTCCATGGTTCTGAATCATCTATTTTCCCGTTAAAAAGAAGCGAAACTGAGACGCATCCGGCAAACCATCGCTCAACCAAAGCTGGGGCGGTATCGTTTCCGAGCCCTCACTCCACCAGACCGCCGGACGACTATATTCAGACTTCAGATCTAAGTGACGAAGATCGTCCCGGTGCTGCTGAAGGTTCTGCATAACCGCCACCGGTTTGACGGCCCGATACAGATCGACTGACGGGTATGAGGGTAGCAGCTTCAGATTGATAACCTGATGGCAAAACAGAGGAAAATCAAAGTGATCCCCGAGTGAATCAAACAGCAGCGCTTCAATCTGCAGTAGTAACTCTTCCTGATCTTCCAGCTGTTTCAGACATACCAATGGTGATAACACCGGCACCGCCACCAGCGAGGGGAATTTTCGCCCGACACTATCGATACTCGGAATAAAAACCCCCAGCCAGCCATGAGGATCCAGTACCCCCGGCGCGACATAAAACTGCCAGACCGGAGCGATCATATAATGTCCGGTCCAGCTATCTCCCAGACAGGCTTTGCTGCTGGTCATCCCCTGCTGCAGCCATCGGTCGAGATTGCCAATACATTCGCGACTCAGGCCACGGCTGACAAAATCCCCTTTGCAGGGGACCTTACCGTAAAAACCGCTCTGAACCGTGGCCATATCAGAGTGTTTCCTGACAACGGAAACCTGCTAACAGGTCTTCCGCAAAAGGATTAATGACACTTCTGGCCCGTAGTTCAAATGAGGCACTGAGCCCCTCTTCGGCGAAGTTCACCTCGTAGACTGCCCGGTTATCTGTTTGCTTCAGCTGGGATTTATTCAGCAGACGGAACCAGGCCCAGGGGCCCTCTTCAGTACTGGACTTAACCGTCCCATTCAGCCCTTCAAAGCGCAGCCGCACGGTATCACTATCAAGAGAGGGCCAGGTGACAGCACTCGAACGACGCGGACCATGACGATAGATCACTTCCTGCGAACCTATACTGAGGAAGAATTTTGACGCCTCGGTATCCAGTCTGACAGGCCGCATAACAAACGGCACTGACAATTCACCATTACGGAAGAATGTCTCTTTAATATCATTGGCTTTCTGCAACTGCAGCAGCGTCGCTTTGCTTAACCCTATCTTCTGTCCGTCAACCTCACGCTCTACCCAGATCCGGCCTTTGGTATCGATAAAGTCCCGCAGATAGGTGTTAACGAAGCTGTCCAGCGTACCATCCGGGCCAAAGAAACGGCTGAAATCTTCCAGTGTTATCTCAGAGCTGGCGCCGGGTTTAACCGGATAGCGTCCCTCAAGAAAGTTCTTACACTCATAGGTCACCTGCGACTGCCACAGCTGGTTCAGCTCAGTTTTAGTATTGTCCAATACGACCGACCAGTTCTGCGCTCCCAGCGCTCCCAGCCACCCCTGCATCATTTGCGGCATATCTGCCTGATAACTGTTCACTTTCGCCAGTGGATCGGTTTTGTTTCGCGAGATACGCCCCTGCACCGCATCAATCGCCCCGGTACTGGAGAAAGATGAGTTGGCGGCATCATCCATATAACTGCTCAGTTCAGCCAGGTCCTGACTCAGCCGGTCCAACAGTGAAGAGCTGCCTCGTTTCTCCAGCAATTTATAATACGGGGTATAGTAACGCTCAACCTGCTGTCCCAGATCGCCCCCCAGATTATCGAGTAGTCCCGCTTTTTTGGCGTCGCGCATCAGACGACTGACCTTCTGCTGTTTGACCGCAACCCCCTGATTGACGCTGGAGAGTGTCCGGGCCAGTTGATCAGTCCCCTCGCCCTGCTCTGCTGAGAAGGGCTTTGTCAGCGTTGTTTCTTCATTCAGCGTCTCCACCAGATGGCGTAAAGGGCTATCCAATCCCGCTGCAACGGAGATCTGACGGATACTCTCTTCCGCATTCGCTGGCGGCTGCATCGCCATGTCATCGATCATGCCATCCCAGTGCTGAATGAAATCGTCATAATACAATCCAAGCACTTTTCGCTGCAGCGTATCACTGTCCATATAGTGACGTGACTGGTAGCGGTCTCCCATCACCCAGTTGTTGTCGATATACTCCTTTGAAAGCGTCGTGCTGTTTGGCAAAAAGAGGGTATAAAACCCTTGTTTGGTGAACATACCCGGCATAACGAAAGTGGTCAGATCAGTGCCACGTTTGCTCTTAAACAGATCAAACGCGTAGGGGCCAAACACCTGATCCAGTGCCAGATCATATTTATGTTCCTGATTCAGCTCTCTGCGGATCGCCTGATAGACCTGTTTTTCTAAAGGATCGGTCGACAATATCCGCCGGGCATGGGAGACAATCTCCTCATTGAGAGTCACTGGCAAAAAGCCATTCTTCATCAGCACCTGCATATGCCCACTCAGATCACTGATCGCCTGCTCGTCCAGGGCATAGGTTTCCTGCCAGTCAACCACGGCCCATGAGGTTAACAGTTCAGGGTCATAGGGTTTGACGCCACCGTACATCAGGTAGGTTTTCAACAGCTCATAAAGACTTGAGGTTTGCTTTGGATCGCTGGCGATGATCAGCTCCTCTATGCGAGCGGCCAGCACGGGCAACAGAGCCCCCTGCAATTGATTCAGGTATGCCGAACGTGCCCCCTCTGTAAGGGTGTCTCCCTGATACAATCCGAAGGTATGATCAACACCGGCATCATCATACAGTCCGGTCGCCTCACGAAGGGTATTCAGCTCAGGCAATACGGCAAGGAAATCCGCCTCAAACAGAGGCACCTGTATAGCCTGTTCGGCAAAGTTGTTATTCAGTTGCGTCAGTTGTTGAATTTTTTGTTCATTATTAACAAATGACCAGCCCAGTAAGCCACTTCCGACCAGAAATACCCCCAGCGCGCCGGTAACCACCAGGCGCTGCATCCAGCGACGCCGCCTGATCAGTTGCTGGTCAACCCCTGCGATACCCGCTTCAACAAAGATCACCCGCTGCAGCAGATTCTTAAGAAAGAAGCTCTTACCCCGACCACTGGCGCCCACCAGCGTCGAATTACTGAAGCCAAAACTGTGCGCCAACGACCCCAGCAACCGGTCGATGGGCGTGCCCGCCTGCGTACCACTGGTGAAGTACACACCGCGCAGTAACGCGCCCTCACTGTAGCGATTTGTACTGAAGATATCTCCCAGAAAGATCGAAATAATATCCCTCAGCCCGGCAAACTGACGGGGGAAACCCATAATCAGTGTCCGCTTATCCGGGTCCTGCTCCTGATACATTCGTTCAATCAGTTGCTGTTCGAGTCGCAGAGTCAGTGTGTCAAATTTGTCAGCATAATCATCGAGATTAAACTGGGGACGTCCAGACTCCGGCAAAGCAAAGGTTTCCCCCCAGACCTGTGCCCGGGCATCACGATCATAGTGCCCAAAAAACTCACTGAAACCGGAGATCAGATCACACTTGGTAAAGGTAAAATAGACCGGCGCCGAGATCCCAAGGTGCTCATTCAACTCTTCGATACGACGCCGTATTGTTTGTGCATATAACGCCCTTTCGTCCTCAGACTGCTGCATCAGATCTGCAACACTCATCGTCACCAGCACACCATTCACCGGCTGTTGCGGACGATTCTTTTTCAGCAGCTCCATAAACTGCTGCCAGGCAGCCTTGTCGACAGATTCATGGCTGTCCTGGGTGGTAAAACGACCAGCCGTATCGATCATCACAGCCTCGTCGGTGAACCACCAGTCACAGTGACGGGTACCGCCAATCCCCTGAATCGCTTCGCTACCCATGCGATCCGCCAGGGGGAAATTGAGCCCTGAATTGATCAGAGCTGTGGTTTTACCTGATCCCGGCGGGCCAATAATAATATACCAGGGCAGCTCATAGAGATTGGCGGCTTTACCCGCTCCCTTACTGTTGCGCAGGATCTGCAGGGCTTCATCAAACCGGTCACTGATAATCGCCTGTTCATCCTCCCGGGCACTTTCTGCCATTGAAGCCTGATCCAGCTGCTCACTGCCAAGATCATCCAGCAGCTGTTCATTTTTTTTCATTTGTCGCCAGAAAAGCAGTACCGATATGGCAACCCAGCACAAAACAACAATCACTATCGCCAGCAGCCGGGAAAACTCACTGGCGAGGAAGTAATGCTCTGCAATGGCAAATAATGGCCCGATAAACCAGATCAGCAGTGCGAGACAGATAATCCCGAGACTCTGAATAAACCATCGATTGGTGATAATCCTGATTAACTTTTTCACGTGTCTTCCCGTCAATCCCTGTACAAAACATGCCCGTAATTAAGACAACACTATTTACGCAGCAGAATCTCTACCCTGCGGTTCAGTGCCCGATTCAGATTTGAGTTATTTTCAACCAGCGGAGCACTGGATGCTTTACCCTCAACCCGCATCACAATCCCCTCTTCCAGCTGACTCAGCAACACTTCAGCAACGGATTTGGCCCGGGCCTGTGACAGTGCCCAGTTAGAGGGATAGCGGGTCGAGAAAATCGGTACATTATCTGAGTGCCCTTCGACGATGATGGGCTTACCCACACCTTTAAGCTGAGTGCCAATTCTCTCAACCAGAGGAACAAACTCGTGAGACAGATCAGCCTGCCCCGAGGGAAACAGCCTTGCATGACGCAACCGGAGTCTGACCTGATTGTCTTCATCGATCAGCTCCACCGTTCCGGCAGCGATCTCTTCCACCAGTTCAGGTTCAAGCAGCGCAAAATAATCCAGCTGTTCGGGCACCAGGTCCGGCTCTGCAACTGAATACAAAGGCGCGACCAGACGATCAATATTCACCGGGGTCACTTCAATCGCTGCCGTATTGCTGATGCCTGCAAACTGTTGCATTACCTGATCAGACTCCTGGGTTATCTTCCAGATAAAGCCCAGAAAAGCGGCCATTAGCAGAAACAGGCTGAACGCCCAGATCACCCAGAATGGTAAATACCGGGCGATACCGATACGTCGATCCGAGACCCCTTCCCAGTGGGGTGAGAGGCCTTCGGGTTCATAATTCCGGTGCCGGCTGATCAGAATATAAAGTTCGCTGCGCAGGCGGTCCAGTTCCCGCCGTCCATTGGCCATGCGCCGGTATTTACCTTCAAACCCCAGCGACAGACAGGCAAAATAGAACTCCAGCAGCTCAAGATTAGTCGCCGGGCGTTTCATCAGCTCATTGAGGTAATTAAAGAAGCGCTCGCCTCCCCAGGCTTCCTGATGGCGGGTAATCAGCAAGCTCTCACTTCCCCAGCGACTGTTACTGCCCCAGGGGGTATTCAGTACAATCTCATCGATCAGGGCGCACAGGGGGTAACTGATATATTCGCTATTCTCACGACCACCTGGAACACCCCAGCCCTGGGACTCATACAATTGAATCTGATCCAGTGCATAGCGGTGAAACTCCTCCAGATCCGGACATTCAGCGGTATTCTGAATCTTCCCCAGAAATGAGAGCAAGGGCGTGACCAGTTGCAACAGCGGATTCTCTCTCTGAGAGATCGTTCCCTGAGCAACTGTCCCAGCCCCCGAATGCGCATAATCCGGTTCTGGCGCGGGAGACTGACGCCAGGGCTGGCCGTGCTGCACATTATCAGTCCGGGGAACCTGCTCTGCAGGTCGCCGCTCCGGGGTTGCTGTGTTACGGGGTTTCCGGCCTCCCGGCATCGGGCGTATGACTGTCTGATCGTCCATGATAACAACTATTTATCTACGTTTAATGGCCCAGAACTGACATTCAAGTCCTGGGAACTCGCCTCCGATATGGAAAGCTATACCGCCGGATTTATCCAGCTCTTTCCAGATCTCATGGCTGGTATCAAGTTGAAAATAGGTAAACCCTGCATGGTAGGGTATTTCCCGGGGCGCGACGGGCAGCGGCGCGATCGGAATCCCCGGCAGGGCGCTGGTAATCAGCTCTCTGATGCGCTCCACCGGGCCTATCTTGATCTGTTGGGGAAACTGGGTACGGAGTTTTTCCTGGGCAACCTGAGCGCTGACAGCAAAGATAAAATCAGCGCTTTTCAGCAGTACACGATCCCGTATTCTGGCGGCCCGTATACCGTACTGTTCAGGTGAGAGCGGTATACCTTCAGCAATCTGTTCCAGCACCGTACCAAAGCAACCTTTCAGCTCTTCCAGCAACGGCAGGAAGGTTGCTATCAGATTATCCTGCTGATATTCCGCAAATTCGGGTGGCCGTTTTTCCGGCTTCATAAAAGTTGCCAGTTCGCCGGCCAGCAGCAGCAACCGTTCGTACAGTTCCAGTGGTGACATCTCCGGAACCTGACGATACAACGACAATACCGGGTCAAAACGATTCAGCAACTGAAGCAGCATAAAGTCAGTGACTTCAGCGACACCACCTTTGCCACCCGAACTGCTCACCCGCGCTGCCAGCTCCCGGGCCCGGGTAGTTAACATCGATTGCAACTCGGTAAGAAAGTTCTGCAACAGCTCCGAAGCACCGATATCCAGCAGCGGCGGAATAAATTGCTGCCGTAAACGTATCTGCCCCCCTTTCACCTCTTCAATATGCGCGACCGCTAATCGGGTATAACCATCAGGAACCCGGTTCTCTGAATTCTGCCGGGCATCTTCAACAAATAATCGTAAACGCAGCTCACCAACCTGAATACTGGTTTGCTCATTTTCAGCTGAAGTAAGATCAGAGACTTCGACGGATTTAGGCAGATAACGCACCAGGCTATTGCGGTTATCGTTGCTACCCACCTCTGTCACACCTGGCTGTTGCAGTGGAATAGCCAGATAGATAATCGCATCAGAGACCGACTCGTTAACCAGTATCGGCAAGGGCGGCGCATCAGAAGTGTGCAGATCAAAACTGGTGCCATCGGCAAAACAACCGGCGCAGTCATCCAGAGAGACCTCTCCAATTTTCAGATTGGCAGAGTTTACTTTGAGGCGGGAAAACCCCCAGTTAAAACAGGAAACCGTGCGGATACGGTTATTGATCTCCTTCAACAAATACTGGTCATGTTGTTGAAAGTGTTGCGGCCGAAGAAACATGCCTTCATGCCAGATTACTTTATTGGTCACTCCGTGACTCCACTTCAAAAATCCAAAATCAGCTATTATATTGTCACGACAAAACGGACAGTTCAGTCCAGCAGGTCAAGTGTCAGTTGATTATCCTTGAGCCTGACCTGGACCGACTGGTCCTTTTCAGCATTCACGGCAACCACCTTTTTCATTACACCATTGTCAGTATTCTGAAAAGCGGCCAGAACCCCCACAAACTCAGTATCTTTATCCAACAGGGTTTTCTTGATTGCTGAACCTCCAGGGTTAACGATCAGCTCATCACGTAACAGCAGATCGCCGGATAACATGGCGCTATCGCTATCATAGAGGGCAAAGAAATCACTCTCTTTAAACAGCGCATCATCTTCTAACTGATAGATACGAACCACTGTGGGAGAGGGACGTCCATCGAGATCCTGATTAACACCGGAATCCGCAATGACAGAAACAACAAGCTCTGGGGGCGGGGGTGGCGGCTCATCGTCAGAAAGCATATCTGAAACGGTTGAACAGCCACTTATAATTGAGCTTGCGATAAACAGCATAATAAATTGCCGCCAATATCGCTCCACGAATCCCTGGAACATAATAAACTCCCTTTCAAAGAGGCTAAATTAAACCTCAAAGGCACTGTTTATTGCAATGGTTGCAGATCAATTGATATAAAAAAACCGGCCTGATGGCCGGTTATCGATTAAAACTGATTGTTCAGAATCAGGCTTTAGGTACACGCCAGTCATCAGAACCAGAGGTTCCGGCAACTTCATGTGTCCAGCTAATTTTACGATATGTGAAGGAAACATCTTCCATGTGTGTGAAGTGTTCCATCGCAGGATCCTGACAGTTTGGCATATGCGCCTTAATATCAACGATCATGGCATCTTCCAGAACATGAGTGAAGTAATGTTCCTGCTGACCGGTCATAGAGGTACGGAACCATTTCAGCTCAATACGTGGCAAACGCTCGCCACTGGTCAGTGCTTCAAACAGTTTTGGAGAAGACTTGTCATAAATTTTGGAAATAACCAGCGCATCATGTACGCGCTGACCACTTGGCTGACCACTCTGTGGATCACGGGGAATCATGATCTGATGGGAAAAGCCCTGAACAGTAATTTCGTTTTCATGACCTTCCTGGTAACGATTCCCCATAGACTCCATGCTGTTAGCGCCTTCGGTGATATTACCCTGAGTTTCGCCCTGAATGGACATATAACCTGGTGTTGGCATTTTTCTCTCCTTAGATAGTGATGTTAGCCTCCCTGTTTCATAGCACGCATCAGGCCAATATTAAAAAAATCTTTAAAATCAATATATTAATAAAAAAATCTACTCAAAATCTAACGATATTCGATGCTCAGTGTGGGCAGTAAATTGCGCAATCAACAGCGACTGCGCAAAGCAACTCAACCCTGAGCATTCAACAGAGACTGTAATTTAGCCTGCAGCGGATTTTCAATGGCATCGATCTGATCAACATCAATAATCTCTTCAAAGCCTGTACTTCCAGAGAATTGTGACACCATTCGCACCAGCTCATTCTGAGGCCGGAATGCAGCCACCCGGGATGTCAGCACAACAAATGGAAGCGTACCCGCAATTTTCGGCTGCCTCTCAATTGACACGGTATAACCTAAGCCTTCCAGTAAACGGACCAGCCCGGGACTATTTTCCAGCAGCAGCCAGACCACCAGCGCATTCAGCACAAACGGGGTAATAGAATCGTAATGGGGCTGCTCACCTTTAAGCTTCTCTGCGATCAGCCTGGGCAGGTCATAACTGCAGTCATAACTAAGCACCCAGCGAACCGGTGAACTAAAACTCAGAACAGTACCATCCAGGTCATCACTATAAACCCAGGGCTCAGCAACCAGCTCATTCTGAATCGCGGACACCGGGGAGGAAAGCTTAGCGTTATAGCCAAAGGCATCACGCAAAACCGCTTTGTAATTTTCTAAAATAATGGAATAGTTCTTCTCTGCACCGACAACCTTGTCACGGGAAGCACTCTGCATATACTCCCCTAACACCTTACGGGGGGAGAACAACGGAGTGATGGTTTTCAGATAGGACTGAAGTTCTTTATTAAGAATAACGGAAACCGTCTTAGACCGCTCCCGCAGCTGTGTCATCTGCTCAAGCTGAATCTCTTTGATAGGCGTCATAGCTCCCTGCATCTCTCTTACTCCCTAAACGTGACCATCCTTTTGATTGACGGAGTTTACTGCAGCCAGCGCATAAAACAAAGGGCTGCGCTACAACCTTAAAAAGTGAGCATAAATACGCGCAATAAATCACCTGCAACCAGAATTTGCCCGCCATTGAGCCTGAGAACGAGCAACTGAAGCATGGCCTGATTTTTGCTTTATCAACAATGGCCACAGCGAAAAATAAGGATTCCTGCCATGGACAAGGTTTACCCGATAGCGACACTCATCGCCGCCATGACAATTACGGTTACAGGCAGCGCCTCGGAGCGCGTGCCACGGTTACCGTCATCCACCTACAATGTGGAGATACGGCCCGATAACTATTACTACCATGAGCAACAACTCGGCGCCTGGTTTATTCAGTGTTATCAGCGCAAACAACCTGCTGAACAGTACTGGCACTGCAATGCATCTGACAGTGAAACCATTCGCCGCTTCAGAACCACGCTGAAAGATCCGGCGCTGGCATTTACTGCACCAGAACCCGCTGTTCACGCAGACACGACAGCATCGAAACAGCCGGCAGCGTCACTTCAGCGACCGGTTCCCACCCGGGTGGCTACTTTACCGCCAGCTCCACCGGAGCAGTTTCCACAGCAAAAAGCGACCCCGGCTCAACAGAACTACCTCGCAGTGGAACACTTAAAAGAGAAGCGGTCGGCTAACCCGCAAAAACAGACAAAACCGGTAGAATCGATACGTCATCACTCGCCAACAAAACAGACCACTTTTAACAATCCGGCGCTGGAGCCCGAAACTTATTATCTGCTACAACTGGCAGCCTTTCAGAATAAAAAAGACGCCAACCGGTGGCAGCAACGCTATCCGGATATCGCAACCCGGATTATCAGAACCCAGGGGAAATTCACTCAGTGGTTTAATGTCGTCACAGCGCAACCGGTTGAGTACTTCGATGCCATCGCACTGTCAGAAGCAATTAAAGATCAGACCGGCGAGACTCCCTGGATACGAGAGAAAAAAGAGCTTTTGTAAACAACCGTGTAAGTGACTTGTTTAACCGTTCAGGATATCAAGCCACCCGATACTCAATCAGCCGATTGAGACACTGCCGGAACCCGATGCCACAGAACCGCCACAACTGATCGAATCACCCACCCGGGCAGCAGGCTTGCCATTGATCATCACAGAAGGGGAACCCGCGGCGACCGCCCGCCCATGGGGCGGACACTTTCGACACCCGTGAGGTGCCAGAGCGTCACCTACCCTAGCAGCTGGAACACCTTCAATCAAAACATCACCACTACCTGAAACAATGGGCGTTGCCGGAAAGCACCCATGACCCGAGCCAATATCACCCAAACGTGCCGCTTTTGGCATTTTAAGCTCTCCTTGTTAATCGATAACCGATGTGACCCAATACTGAGTCATACTAAATGATTTTGAAGCTAACGTCCCAGCCAGATTCATTAAACAGTTGAATCAGGGCTTTTCGAAGCTCCCCGTTACCCAGCTTAGCCACATGACCATCACCATCCATTATTAAAGTACTGCAGGTAACAAAACCGGACTGCCCCTCAATCTGGAAGTAATACTCGCCAGCCCCTCGCCTCTCTGTACGCGTTGTCACAACATCTTTCAAGCTGACATGGTGTTGTTTCTCATCCAGCCAGATCTTAACGAAAAATGTCTGTTCAACTGTCGCATGCTGCATCCCCAACGTTAACTCTGTTGTTAACAGAGGCGGCGCGATAATAATCAGATCATCCTTTTCGACCAGTTCAAACGGACTGCCCTGAACCTTCAATACCCGCAACCGCTCAATCAGCTCAGAAGCAGCAACCGGCACCACGGAGGGATCCGCTTTAAACGCCATCACTTTGCGTCCAATCAGCATCATTACCGGCACCATACCTACGACTCCGGCTAACAGAAACCCAACTAATACACTGTTACTCCCTCCCCCTTCAACAATAGCGACACCCCCAGCCCCCAGAAGCACCATATACAAAAGAAACAGCCCAAACGCTAAAAAAAACTTCCCTATCATGCTCATCTCCCTGAATAATTAAGCCGTAAAAATGCGCACTGCCCTTAATTTGCGCAGCCCGCTTCTCTGTTCATCTTTGTTAAGATCAATCTATTGAAAACACAGCAAATACCACACCAGTTATGCCCCTCTGATAGCAACAGAGATGAGCGCACCGCGTCAGAAAATATCACAAAAAATCAGCATCCACTTTGACTGAATACTCTATTCAACCTTATACAACCGCCCCTGTTCATATAAACTAGATTTCTTGAACTATCATATTAGTTATCTATTTAAGAGATTCATGGATGAATAACCTACTTGTTAAATCCCTCTTTTTTGCCTCAATGGCGACCACACTATTGCTAACAACGGCCTGCTCGCAGAGTGAAGCACTGGAGATTCAGTCTGAGGTTGTCAGCCCCGATAAAATCAAACAGATTATTGCCAATGTTGAGCGCCTGCACCCTGATATCAGTGATGAACTGAAACAGCAGGTCGCCGAGATCGCAGTCAAATCGATCGAGAACCAGATCTTTGTTGAAGGCGGCAGCTTCGATATGGGGGACTTCGGCATGCCCTGTAACTCATACCTCGACAGACCGGTGTATAACCCGAATGATATCTGTAACTCAACGATCAACCCCTACGACCGGCCAGTACATAAAGTCACACTGGACAGTTTCTCGATGTCTAAATATGAAACGTCGGTTTATGAGTTTGAGCATTTTAAGTTAGCTCATCATCAACCACTCCCCGAGCCCGACTTCAGAAAAGATGAACCCGACCACTGGATGTTTAAGCCTGACAGCCCAACCGGCACCCAGAAATGGCAGGAAGCTAAAGATTACTGCCTCTGGATTGGTCAGCTAACCGAAAACAAGTTTGATCTGCCAACGGAAGCTCAATGGGAATACGCGGCCAGAGATCGTGGGAAATATATCTATTACGCCACTAATGATGGCACCCTGAAAGATAATCAAAACTTCCCAAGAACCGCCTTTCAAAAAGTAGAGTTATTACCTGTTGATAGTTTCCCTCCCAGTCCGCTAGGCTTTTATCATCTGCAGAGTAATGCCATCGAATGGATGGATGACTGGTTTGATCCCGAGTTTTATCAACACAGTCCTGAACTAAACCCTAAGGGGCCAAAGCTTCCTCAAAAAGTGAGTATACATAATATGTCACCCCGTAAGTTAAAAGTATTACGGGGCGCCTCTACGAGCTCTAGTCCTGTTGTAGTCATGCAAAGGCTAACAGCAAAACCGGACCTACAAGTGCACGCGCCCAAATACGGTTTCCGCTGCGCGGTACAAGATTCAAACCCAGTTAACTAAAAAGGACCATATAGCCCTTTTTAGTTAATAGCTATGCGTACATACCTCCCCCAGGAGGACTCAGGTCATCACCATTCCAGCACATCAACTGGCCAGAACTAGCAATATTGTTACGCTTTTCAATTGCAACTTTAAGCCCACCAGCCACCGGATCAAAGGGCTTAGTTTGCCCTTTAAACTGTTTACCATCGCCAGGTTGCCGGTGCTGCAGCTTATTGATCCACTCATTAAACTGATCCTGCTGTCCCCAGTCGAGAATACTATTCAGTTTTTCTAGACTGGCAAAACTATCGACTTTTTTACCATCTTCACTCATATGCTCCAGTATCTCGATAAACTGTCGCCATAAACTGATCGGTTTAAATCTGTAATTTCTGTTTATACAGCCCCTCTTTGAGGTTATAAAACCAAGTAAAATCAGATAGTATGCAACTATCATATTAGTTATCTATTTAAGAGATTCATGGATGAATAACCGGCTTACCAAATCCCTCTTTTTTGCCTCAGTGGCGACCTCTCTATTGCTAACAACGGCCTGCTCGCAGAGTGAAGCACTGGAGATTCAGTCTGAGGTTGTCAGCCCCGATAAAATCAAACAGATTATTGCCAATGTTGAGCGCCTGCACCCTGATATCAGTGATGAACTGAAACAGCAGGTCGCCGAGATCGCAGTCAAATCGATCGAGAACCAGATCTATGTCGAAGGCGGCAGCTTCGATATGGGGGACTTTGGCATGCCCTGTAATATTGATCATGACAAGCCTGTCTATGACCCTAATGATGTCTGTAACTCAACGATCAACCCTTATGACCGGCCAGTACATAAAGTCACGCTTGATAGTTTCTCGATGTCTAAATATGAAACGTCGGTTTATGAGTTTGAGCATTTTAAGTTAGCTCATCATCAACCACTCCCCGAGCCCGACTTCAGAAAAGATGAACCCGACCACTGGATGTTTAAGCCTGATAGCCCAACCGGCACCCAGAAATGGCAGGAAGCTAAAGATTACTGTCTATGGATTGGCCAGCTAACCGAAAATAAGTTTGATCTGCCAACAGAAGCACAATGGGAATACGCAGCAAGAGATCGTGGGAAATATATCTACTACGCTACTAATGACGGCACACTTAAAGATAATCAAAACTTCCCAAGAACTGCCTTTCAAAAAGTAGAGTTATTACCTGTTGATAGTTTTCCACCCAGCCCGCTAGGCTTTTATCATCTTCAGAGTAATGCTGTTGAGTGGGTCAATGACTGGTTTGATCCCGACTATTATAAACACAGCCCGGAACACAATCCACAAGGGCCTGAAAAACCTATAACAGTTTCAATCAAACATAGATCACCGAATCAATATAAAGTACTACGAGGCGGATCGACTAGTTGGAGTCCAAATGTGGTCATGCGTCGAGCAACTGAAAAGCCTGATCTGCAAGTACATGCTCCTAAATACGGTTTTCGCTGTGCTGTACAAGAGACTAATACGATGAACTGAAAGGGGCCAACGGCCCTTTTTAGTTAATAACTATGCGTACATACCTCCCTCAGGAGGACTCAGGTCATCACCATTCCAGCACATCAACTGGCCAGAACTAGCAATATTGTTACGCTTTTCAATTGCAACTTTAAGCCCACCAGCCACCGGATCAAAGGGCTTAGTTTGCCCTTTAAACTGTTTACCATCGCCAGGTTGCCGGTGCTGCAGTTTATTGATCCACTCATTAAGCTGATCCTGCTGTCCCCAGTCGAGAATACTGTTGAGTTTTTCCAGACTGGCAAAACTGTCGACTTTTCCACCATCTTCACTCATATGCTCCAGTATCTCGATAAACTGTCGCCATAGAGATATGGTGATTTCTGGTGTATGGAGAAAGATAGAGAGGGTGGCGTATCCTGTTGATTGATCTCGCCAGATCGCAATCAACAGAAGAGAGATACGCCATGAGTAAGTTTACCCTGACAGCCCGGA
>NZ_JAFFZO010000090.1 GCF_016924145.1 Amphritea pacifica
AAGGAGCGTGACGCACTTCAGTGTGGTGTAACGAGTGGTGTCCCTGGCTTCTCGGTGCCTGATGATCAAGGTAACTGGAAAGGTCTGGACGTTGATGTATGCCGGGCGGTGGCTGCCGCCGTGCTGGGTGATGCAACTAAAGTTAAATATATTCCACTGAATGCTAAAGAGCGTTTCACGGCGCTGGTATCCGGCGAGATTGATCTGTTGTCCCGTGTGACCACCTGGACACAGACCCGCGATACTCAGCTGGGTATCAACTTTGCGGGTGTTAACTACTACGATGGACAGGGCTTCCTGGTGAAGAAAGAGCTGGGTCTGAAGAGTGTCAAGGATCTGGATGGTGCGACCGTCTGTGTCCAGTCCGGTACCACCACTGAGCTGAATATGGCAGATTACTTCCGTACTCACGGCATCTCCTATACGCCGGTTGTATTCGACACCAATGATCAGGCAGCCCAGGCATTTGATACCGGCCGTTGTGACTCATTTACCACCGACCTGTCCCAGGCTGCCGGCCTGCGCACCCGGATGCAGGACCCATCAGCTGTCGGCGCACTGCCCGAGGTTATCTCTAAAGAGCCACTGGGGCCTGTTGTGCGTCAGGGTGATGACACCTGGTTTAATATCGTGAAATGGTCTTTCAATGCGATGCTCAATGCCGAGGAACTGGGGCTGACATCGGCTAACGTTGATAAGATGAAGGC
>NZ_JAFFZO010000091.1 GCF_016924145.1 Amphritea pacifica
CTAACGATTAATCGTATTAAAGCCTACGATGAGTGTTTGGCTCAAGCAGTAAAACTACACCCTGATTGTGAGCGTCTGATGGCATTGGAAGGCGTCTCCGTTATCAATGCCATTAACTTATATGTTCTTCTCGGTTGTAGTGATGATCTCCATTTCAACAATGGACGAGAGGCCTCTGCGTGTGTCGGAGTGACCCCTATACAGCACTCAACGGGCGGAAAAGCGAAACTCGGTTCAATTGGGCGTCATGTGAAGCAGGTTATGTTACGAAGTCAGTTAATTAGTGGTGCAATGGCGGTTGTTAGTGCACTGAGTAAGCGACTGCCAAAAACCACTAAAGAGGTCTGGCTGAAACAACTGATTGAACGGCGTGGGAAACGTTGTGCAGCAGTGGCGCTGGCGAATAAAACCATTAGAACCGCCTTTGCTATGTTGAGCAAAGGAACAGAATATCAGGCCCAGGCAATGACTGCCTGAGCCTAATATGTCCCAATGAAATGCTTTACTTAGATGAAAATCAGCTACCGTAATCAGTGACTTGCTAAGAGCATTAAAGCTCGCGTTCTAGATATGATCCGGTAGTTCGCGCAAATATCAGTGAGCCAGAGTTAGCGACTCAATCAGAGCTCGAACATAAGCGTGCATTTATTCTAAGTCAAAATCGTTTCATTGTTGACAGAGGGGAGTCCACATAAGC
>NZ_JAFFZO010000092.1 GCF_016924145.1 Amphritea pacifica
ACGCCCTATTAAGACTCGGTTTCCCTACGGCTCCCCTAAACGGTTAACCTTGCTACTAAAATTAAGTCGCTGACCCATTATACAAAAGGTACGCAGTCACGGTCTCAAGGACCGCTCCCACTGCTTGTACGTACACGGTTTCAGGTTCTATTTCACTCCCCTCACAGGGGTTCTTTTCGCCTTTCCCTCACGGTACTGGTTCACTATCGGTCAGTCAGGAGTATTTAGCCTTGGAGGATGGTCCCCCCATATTCAGACAGGATAACACGTGTCCCGTCCTACTCGATTTCACTGTTAAAACACTTTCGCATACGGGGCTTTCACCCACTATGGCCACACTTTCCAGAGTGTTCTGCTAATGTTAAAACAGCTTAAGGGCTGGTCCCCGTTCGCTCGCCGCTACTAGGGGAATCTCGGTTGATTTCTTTTCCTCCGGGTACTTAGATGTTTCAGTTCCCCGGGTTCGCCTCTCTCAGTCTATGTATTCAACTAAGAGATACCCAGCTTATACTGGGTGGGTTTCCCCATTCGGAAATGTCCGGGTCAAAGTCTGTTTACCGACTCACCGAACCTTATCGCAGGTTACCACGTCCTTCATCGCCTCTGACTGCCAAGGCATCCACCGTGCACGCTTAGTCACTTGACCATATAACCCAAAAGGGTCTGTCAAAGTCACTGATAAAACTTCATTG
>NZ_JAFFZO010000093.1 GCF_016924145.1 Amphritea pacifica
CATGGTCAGTGCCAGGTCTTCAATCATATCTTCCTGCCCGCCAACGGTGCCGCGACGACCCAGCTCGACCAGAATGTCCCGTGCCTGAATGCCATACTTCGCTTCCGCCCGTTTGGCAAACAGCAGGAACGAGGAGTAGACCCCCGCAAAGCCCAGTGTCAGCGCGTCGCGATCCACCCGGATCGGCTGATCCATCATCGGTACGATCAGGTCTTCCGCCACATCCATAATCTTGTACAGATCGATACCGTGCACCGCTTCCATCCGCACCAGGGTGGCGACCAGCACCTCCAGTGGGGTATTACCGGCACCGGCACCCAGGCCCGCCACCGAACCATCGATACGCCCGGCACCGGCATCAATCGCCGCCAGGGAGTTGGCCACGGCCATCCCCATGTTGTGATGGCCGTGGAAACCCACCTCAATGGAGGAGTCCAGTTCAGCCCGCAACAGACCGATCTTCTCGGTCACCTCATCCGGTAGCATGTAACCGGCGGAGTCGGTGCAGTAGATGCAGTTGGCGCCGTAGGCAACCATCAGTTTCGCCTGCTCGAGAATCTTCTCCGGGCTGGCCATGTGTGCCATCATCAGGAAACCGACGGTATCCATCTCCAGCTTGGCGGCCAGACCGATGTGCTGCTCAGTCACATCAGCTTCGGTACAGTGACTGGCCACCCGGA
>NZ_JAFFZO010000094.1 GCF_016924145.1 Amphritea pacifica
CTGCTTAAGCAGAATTTCTGTCATCATGGACAGCACGGAACGGGTGAAGCTGCGCCAGTTCTGCTCACTGCCGGTCAGCATCGCCGCCATATTCTGTGCAATACCATCAAAGGTCTGCGTGGCTGCACTTTTTACCTGCGACATACTGTCCGTGGCGCTCTCTTCCCACTCACTCCAGCCGGACTTCAGGCCTGCCATCCAGTTCCCGCGAAGCTGGTCTTCAGCCGCCCAGGTCTTTTTCTGCTCTGACATGACGTTATTCAGCGCCAGCGGATTATCGCCATACTGTTCCTTCAGGCGCTGTTCCGTGGCTTCCCGTTCTGCCTGCCGGTCAGTCAGCCCCCGGCTTTTCGCATCAATGGCGGCCCGTTTTGCCCGTTGCTGCTGTGCGAATTTATCCGCCTGCTGCGCCAGCGCGTTCAGGCGCTCCTGATACGTAACCTTGTCGCCAAGTGCAGCCAGCTGGCGTTTGTACTCCAGCGTCTCATCTTTATGCGCCAGCAGGGATTTCTCCTGTGCAGACAGCTGGCGACGTTGCGCCGCCTCCTCCAGTACCGCGAACTGACTCTCCGCCTTCCACAAATCCCGGCGCTGCTGGCTGATTTTCTCATTTGCTCCGGCATGCTTCTCCAGCGTCCGGAGTTCTGCCTGAAGCGTCAGCAGGGCAG
>NZ_JAFFZO010000095.1 GCF_016924145.1 Amphritea pacifica
CCGGGCTGTCAGGGTAAACTTACTCATGGCGTATCTCTCTTCTGTTGATTGCGATCTGGCGAGATCAATCAACAGGATACGCCACCCTCTCTATCTTTCTCCATACACCAGAAATCACCATATCTCGCATAAATAGCGCACCTTCGGGTGCGTTTTTTTTTGCTGATATAAGAGCAGTCGCTAGACCACTGCTTCGCAGCTCGTTAGACGTGGCTGCGCCACTTGCCAGAACGGAGCCTGCGGCTCCTGCCAGAAAAAGCTATCGCGACGAGGGCGTCCCTCCCACAGGGGCTTGGCTTCTTCAGATAGTATAGGAGCCCCTTTCAGGGGCGATAAGCACTCGCTGCTGGAAGCCGCTCCTACAAAACCACCTACCTTGTGGGGTTGTGATTGTGGGAGGCGCGCTGGTATGCCCTTTGGGTACCTCGCGGCGATGAGTTAATTCACTGCCACCTGACGGTTTTATCGCGACGGGGGCGTCGCTCCCACAGGGCCTTAGCGTCTTCAGATAGTGCAGGAGCCCCTTCCACAGGGTTTAGCTTCTTCAGGTAGTGTAGGAGCCCCTTCCAGGGGCGATAAGCACTCGCGGCTGGAAGCAGTGCCTACAACAATCATCCACCCTTGTGGGATTGTGGGAGGCAAGCCGCGTAGCGGCGTC
>NZ_JAFFZO010000096.1 GCF_016924145.1 Amphritea pacifica
TATTAAACAACTTGCAAATACACTTAAATGAATTTACTTGGTGTCGCTTACTTTGATAAAGCTTTTGTGCTTCATCTCAACAAGCGCCCACACGAATTATCTGATCTGTCTGTTAAAGAGCGTTGCTATCAACCCTCAAACCGTTGCCAGCGAGTGTCTCAAGCGAGGTGCGTATTCTACTCAACACCCCGGTGAAGTCAACCATTTTGTTTGAGAATTTTAACGAAATTTTCAAACCGTCTGATCCGCTTCCTGTTTTGTTTATCGCCACCTGCAAAACCGTGTAAACACTGATTTATCAAGGCGTTAAACTCAACAGCCCCACCTGTTTCAGTGACCGTTTCCGGTGGCTGTCTCAAGCGAGGAAGCGCATTCTACATGGGCTGGCAGGAGAGTCAACAGAGCAGCACGAAAAAAGTGTCAATTTAATAAAAAGTATTGGAGTTTTTAACAGCAAGTGGCTAGAACGCGGCTGCGCCGCTGCTAGACGCTTCGCTTGCTAGTAGCTAGTGTAGTGTTGCATTCTGTTTAGAGCTTAAGCGACTGTTGGCACGAATAACTTTTTCCAAAATGTCTCGGGCACTTTTAGTCCAAATAAATGGCTTCGGATTGCTGTTATGATGGGCAATGTA
>NZ_JAFFZO010000097.1 GCF_016924145.1 Amphritea pacifica
CACCATCCGCCCAAAAGTAGACGTAACGTTTGTTGTTCAGGTCGCGGCGTCGCCATTGATCATGCTCTTCCAGCCATTTCCCTTTAAGCCGCGTGATCGTATTAGCCGACAGTCCTTTAGCCTGATTACCCAATAACGCCGTCAACGATTCCTGAAAATCACCGGTGGAGATCCCCTTCAAGTACAGCCAGGGGAGCAGTTCTTCAACACTGCGCGCTCGCTTGAGATAGGGCGGCAGCAAGTTACTATTGAATCGGATGCCGGTCCCGCTACGATCACGTACCTTGGGGACTTTAATCTCAACATCGCCGATACCTGTCTGCACAGTTCGCTCCGGCAGATGACCGTTACGAACTACGGCTTGGCGACCGTCAATCAGCCGTGTATTGGCATGTTGATCGAGCAGTGCTTGTAACTCTGCCTCCACGGCCTGAGAAATCAGCTGGCGTGCCCCCGATCTCAATAAATCGGTAAGGGGGTCAATGACATTGCTCTCTGGCTGAGTCCGGGCTGTCAGGGTAAACTTACTCATGGCGTATCTCTCTTCTGTTGATTGCGATCTGGCGAGATCAATCAACAGGATACGCCACCCTCTCTATCTTTCTCCATACACCAGAAATCACCATATCTC
>NZ_JAFFZO010000098.1 GCF_016924145.1 Amphritea pacifica
AAAATATCCACATGCTGGCGCAGCAACTTAAATCCAGGCAGTATCGAGTTGATGACATCAAGCGTGTGTACATCCCCAAAGCGAATGGCAAAGAGCGGCCATTAGGCTTGCCCACCGTTGCAGATAAAGTGGTGCAGCAAAGTGTCTCGGAGTTACTGCAAAGTATCTGGGAGCACGACTTTGTGCCGAACAGTTATGGCTATCGTCCGCATAAAAGTGCGCATCAGGCCATACACAGTTTGCAATTGAATCTTCAATTTAAAGGTTACGGGTATATTGTCGAAGCAGACATAAAAGGCTTCTTCGATCATATGGATCACACTTGGCTAATGCGAATGTTAAAGCAGCGCATTGATGACAGGCCGCTTCTCAATCTCATCAATCAATGGCTGAAGGCCAGAATTAAAGAGCCTGACGGCCGTTATTACAAGGCTGCTTCAGGTACGCCGCAAGGCGGTGTAATCAGCCCCGTGCTGGCGAATATCTACCTTCACTATGCTTTAGATCTGTGGTTCGAGAAGAAGATCAAACCCAAGCTTGAAGGCAGGGCAATGCTCATCCGTTATGCGGATGACTTTGTGGTGGCATTTCAATATCAAGACGAAGCGCGGGCCTTCTATGAGCA
>NZ_JAFFZO010000099.1 GCF_016924145.1 Amphritea pacifica
CGTTTGCCATCGAAGTGGTCTCAGACGATGGCGATATCGACTTCGCTACGCTGATCGGCCAGCCAGCGTTTGTTACCCTGCTGGATCAGACCGATGGCAGCGATGAGCTTACCCGTTATATCCACGGCATGGTCTCTGAAGTAACGCTCGGTGATCAGGGGGTTAACCAGAGCACCTATCATATCCGCCTGGTGCCTAAAATCTGGGCGCTGCAGCACCGGCAGAACAGTCGCATATTTCAGTTTCAGAATGTGCAGAGCATCATCCGGACGATTCTCACAGATGCCGGGCTGAGCACCGATGAGTTCCGTTTTGATCTGCTTAAAAGCTATCCGGATTATGACTACTGCGTGCAGTACCGGGAAACCGAGCTGGACTTTATTCAGCGGCTGCTGGCCGAAGAGGGGATTCACTACTACTTCGAACACAGCGACGAAGGCCATCTGCTGGTGTTCAGTGATACCTCCGGTTCCAATCCGGCCATCAGTGGTGATCCGCTACTGGACTGTTTTCACGACAGTCAGGGGGCGGTACGTGAACAGCATATCTTCAGCTTCAGTTACAGCGAATCGATTGTCCC